>JAYTTY010000001.1:0-3258 GCA_043744795.1 Zavarzinella sp.
CGGTCGTTGGAGTCTCACCGACCGGCGGGACGCCGGTCCCACCGCTACGGCAATATGACCTCTGCTCTAGAAAGGGGGCTGGGGGATGAGGTCCGGCAGGCGGGCGGCCGCCGCCCAATCGGCTCACGCCGGCGGCCCGAAGATGTGGACGAGGATGCCGACAATCTTTGGAGCGTCCCCCAAATAATACTCTCGTGAGTCGATGAACAACGTCTGGCCGATCATTTTCAGGAACCGCCAGTTATTGCCGCTGGTCACGACACCGTATTCGGCCGGGACCGTCGTGCCGTCCTTCTCGTTGAACAATCGGATGGCGACCATCTCGGCGGCGCACTGGCCCAAGCCGGGGATGAGGTCGTCCCGCTTGGCCTCCACGACGGCGACGAGCGGGCTGCGGAGGTAAAAATGCTCGTCGGATCGGGCGACAACGTAATCGCAGTACCCGGCCAAGCCACGGGCGCGGTCGACGTCGATGGAAATGCCGGGCAGGACGTTCACCGGCCCGACCGTCCGGCGTTTCGCCTCCGCGAGGAAAGGGGTGATAATGAATTCGCGGCGGGCCGTTTCCCCGCCGATGGTGATGGCCAATTGAGCGAATTCGTCCAGCCAAACCCCCAAGAATGGACTGGGGTCCATCGGTGTGACGTCAGAGAACAAGTCCCGCGAATGGTCCACCGTTAACCCGAACGCCTGCACCGCCCCCCGCAAGTCGAAATCGCTGTACGCCACGAATGTCTCCGCAATTTGATCCTCACGGCCATCTTACACCATCCGGGCCGGCCATTCACGCCGCGGCTTCCGTCAAAGAACCGCCCGCCGCGGGCGAACTATCATCAACGGGGGGCGCCCCATTTGACAGCCTTTTCGGGAAGGCTGTATAATCACAGCGTCACCTGTCCCGGCCGGCGGTGTCCTTTTGATGGATCGCCCCAACCCCGTTGACGGAGCCACCCCCATCTTGCGTCGCACCCCAGGGATTCGTTTCATGGACGTTTCGCTGACCACCGCCGCCCGGCGGCTGACCGCCCCCCTCCTTCTGCTGGCCGTCAGCCTCGGGTTCGCCGGGGCCGTTCGCGCGCAGGCCCCGGCGGCGAACGACGGGCTGTTCGTCACGGTCCCCAACCCGATCACGGAGGGGGCGATCAACCAGATCAAGACGGCCGTCGAGAAGGCCAAGGCCACGCCGAACCGGAACATCAAGCGGGTGATCTTCGACTTCAACCCGGAAGGCAAAGAAGCGGCCACCGAGAGTTACGGCCCGGCCTACGAGTTGGCGGTCTACATCCGCTCGCTGGTGGCCAACGGCATCACGCCGACCGCCTTCGTCCATGCCAAGACGACGCGGCACACGGTGCTCCCGGTCATCGCCTGCGAGGAGCGGGTCATTTCTTCCGGCGCGACCATCGGGGAGGTGCCGTCCAAGGAGCGGCCGGTCAACAAAAGCGAGCAGGACTACTACCTGCAACTCGCCGGCCTCAACTACGCCGGGGCCGTCGCCCGCATGATCGACAAGGACGTGGTCCTCGTCCAAGCCCTCTACAAGGGGGGTACGATTTACGTGGACCTGCGCAAGACGGCCGGGCCGGGCAAAGACCCGGCGTACGACGATGTCCGCGTGACCAACCCGCAGCCGATCAACCTGCCGCCCGGCCCGGCGCTGTACAACACGGAACAAGCTCGGCGGTTTGAACTTTTCACGGTTCAACAGGAAACCCGTGGCGAAGTCGCCACATATTATGGGTTATCGACGACGTCATTGGAGGAAGACCCCATCGGCCCGGACGGCGTGCGGGCGTGCAAGATCATGGTGGAGGGCCTCGTGGACATGGCCATGCGGGAGAAGCTGCGCCGGCAGATCGAGTCCGCGAAGGCCAAGCACGAAAACTACTTCTTCTTCGTGATCGAGTGCGAGGGCGGCGACGCCGGCGTGGCCCGCGAAATCGCGGACGACATCGTCGGCCTGTCCAAAGACCCGGCCCACAAGAGCCGCACCGTGGCCTTCATCCCCGGCCAGCCGAAAGACCTCGCGGTCTTCTTGGCGTTCGCCTGCCAAGAGCGGGTGATGTACAAGGGGCCGCGCCCGGAGGCCGAGGCGACCATCGGCGACTTCTCGTCGCTCGTCGGCAAGAAAGGCGTCAACGAGCGGTTCATCAAGGAAAACCTGCTGGCCGTCTCCGAGCAGCGCGGCATCCCCGGCCTGTTGGTGGAAGGGATGTTCGACCGTGAAATGGAAATCGTCCAAGCCCGCAACGCCAAGACGGGCGAGACGAAGTTGATGGCCGACGCCGACCTGAAGCGGATGGCCGCCGACGGGTGGGAAAAGCAGGGGGCGGTCATCAAGGCCAAGAACACGCTGCTGATCCTGACGGCGACGACGGCCAAGAACCTGCGGATCGCCGCCACGGTGGACAATAAGGACGTGACCGAGGTGTACGCCAAGTACGGCGTGGACCCGAAACAGGTCCGCGACTCGGAGCCGTCGTGGCTGGACAACTTCGCGGCCTTCCTGCGGTCGCCGGCCGTGTCCATCTTCCTCATCATCATCGGCATCGCCGGGCTGGTGCTGGAACTCAAGGCCCCCGGCCTGATCGTGCCGGGCGTGGTCGCCGCCGTCTGCTTCATCCTGTTCTTCTGGGCGCAGACGCAGCTCGGCGGGCAGCTCATCTACTTGGCGATCATGCTCTTCCTGTTGGGCCTGGGCCTGCTGGCCGTCGAGATATTCCTGATCCCCGGCTTCGGCGTCACCGGCGTGTGCGGCATCCTGCTCATCCTGAGCGGCCTCGTGCTGGCCGGGCTGGACAAGGCCCCCGAGAGCACCTCGGATTGGATCGACATCGTGAGCCTCATGTTGCGATACGGCCTGATGACGGCCGGCAGTGTGTTGCTCGCCTTCTTCGTCTCCAAGTTCCTGCCGAAGATCCCCTACGCCAACCGCCTGATGCTGGTGCCGCCGGAGGACCGCCTGCACGCGGACGACGACGGCTCCCCGCTGCCGGGCGTGGACTCGGCCGTCGCCCTGCTCGGCCAAGTCGGCACGGCGTCCTCCATGCTGCGGCCCGCCGGCCTGGCCAAGTTCGGCGACCGCTACGTGGACGTCGTCACCGAGGGGGACTTCATCGACCCCGGCACGCCGATCCAAGTGGTCGAGGTGGAAGGCTCCCGGGTGGTGGTGAAGCGCGTTTGAAGGATGTGAGACCGAAAGACAAGATTCACCACAAAGACACCAAGGAAAGCGAAGACGCACAAAGAAGACTAATC
>JAYTTY010000002.1:0-12777 GCA_043744795.1 Zavarzinella sp.
GGTGGGTGACCGTCGCCCACCCTTGCTCGCGCATCGGGCTATCACTGACGCGGGGACGAGTCGCCGAAGTACCGATTACTTCAGCCCGCTTGCTCCCCCTTCCCGTCCTCGGGAAGGGGGCCGGGGGGTTAGGTTGCTTTTCGCGGCCAGCGCGATCCGGGTTCCACGTCGCGCTCCACTCCGAAGCGTCGCGTCGCGGCTAAACAATAAGCCCGCGTCACTCCGGCTCGGCGTCGCGCTTCAGGCCTTTGAAGTATTCCTCGTTCTCTGTCACCTTGGCCTCGGCCCGCAGGCGGGTGAGCGCGTCTTGGTACTCCTTGCGGCGCTCCTCGCTCAGGGCGTACTGGTCGTACAGCGGGTTCTTGGCGCTGCCGACGGCGGTGGCCTTGTTGAACACGTCGCGGAACTGCTCCAGCGTCCGCTCCGTCTTCCCGGTCGAGACGGCGACGTAATACTTGGCCTTCGGCACGTCGTGCAGCACGATCGTCGTGCCCAGCGGCTTGTTGCGCAACTCCAGCAGGTTGTCCACGAAGTCCGGGGTCGGCTGGGCCACCTGCTCCTTGGTCAGCTTCGCCGGCTCGTAGCCCATGCTCGCCTGCGTCGCGCCGTGCTGGAACTTCAGCTTGGCCAGCCCGTCCACCTTGATCTGCTTCTGCGGCAGTTCGGCGAATTGCTTGTCCACGCCCGGCTTGTTGCTTTCGATGGTCTTGGCGATGGCCGCCACCTTCTCGGCCAGCATATCGGCCTCCTTCTTGGCGAGGGCCTTGGCCTTGTCCAGCTTCCACGCGGCGTCCACGCGCTTTGTCATGTCGCCGTTGGTCTTGGCGTTGGCGGCTTCCAAGCTGGCGTACGCCACGGGGGTCGCTTCATCGGACAGCCACACGAGCAGCGTCGGCTTATCCAAGTCTTCGCCGGCGGCCCGCGAGTTCGGGAAGAACTCGGGGTCGAAGGCCATCGTCTGCATCATCGGCGGCAGCCGGGGGTCTTGCTGCGGGAAGGTGTCGAAGAACTTCTTCACCACGGCGTTCGTCGTGTCGGCCGGGTCCTTGGTCGGGTCAGCCGCGGCCGCGTCCGCCAACGGCTTCAGGGCCGGGTCGGTCAGGATCGTCGTCTTGCTCACCGGCTCCTTGGTCCCGGCCATTGTCAGGCCGCGGGCGGCGGCCCACTCCTTGGCGAACTTGTTGGCGGCGGCCTTCGCGGCCTCGGCCTTCGCCTTGTCCGGGGCGGGGCCGAACATGTCGCGGGCCGCCTCCAGCATCTTGTTCTTGAACTCGTCCGTGTCCTTCTCGAACAGGTTGCGGATCTGATCTTTCTTCAGCCGGGTGACGATGTCCGTCACGTACAGGGCGTCCGGCAGCGGCTTGGGACTCAGGGAGTACGCCAGGGCCGGCCACCCGAGGGCGTTGGCCGGGGTCGGGTTGAACGGGGCGGCCCACGCCTGCAGCAGCATCGGCGTGATGCGCTTCAAGTGGTCGAGTTCCACGTTGCGGAACGTCAGGCTGTACGCGGCGCTCGCCGTCGCCGGGCTGGGCGGTCCGGCCAGCGCGCCCAGCAGGGCGACGAACGGCTCGGGCCGGTAAATGCTGGTGTCCCGCGGCCGGAAGAAGAACTGCTCGCCGGGGTTGATCCGGCCGTTGGCGAAGGCCCGCTGGTCGTTCAGGATGTGGGCCAACGGCTGCGTCTCGGCCATGCTCGAGTGGGCGGCCTGCGTCAGGGCGGCGATGCCGTTGCTGCCGACGCTCATCGGCCCGGCGACGCCGGAGAGGAACAGGCTGGCGGCCGTGATCGGCTTGACGCCGGCGGCGACGCGCGGGGCCTTGGCGTCCACGGTCACGAAGTCGATCTTGACCTTGCGCGACTCCTTGAAGCCGGGCGTGTCCTTGGCCGCGTCGCCCTCCTCCGTGCGGTACTTCATGAACAGTTGGTTCCGCTCTTTGGCGCTCGGCTCGTCCTTCACTTGGCCCACCAGCGACTCGGTCGGGATTTCAAACAGCGTGAAGTTCACCTCCCGGCAGCGGTCGCGGTAGAACTGGTAGAACTCGTAGGGCGTGACGGCCCCGGGGCCGGCGCTGTACGTGGCCGATTCCCCCTTGGCGAACGGCCCGCCGCCGGACCCGGTGTTCCCCTGAATGGTGACGAGGGCGGCCCGCGCCCGGTACTCGTTGCCGATGGCCTTCACCAGCCAGTCCCCGGAGAAGTTCGGGTACTGGCCGCCCTTGCGCATGTTCTGCTCGATCTTGCCGTTGTCGGCGCGGGTGAGCCGGCCCTGCGTGTCCTTCGTCACCAGTTCGCGGACCGCGTCCTGGGAGTAGACGATGCCGAGCTTGTCGGCCTTCTTGAGCAGCAGGTCGTAGTCGAGCAAGTCCTTGACGGACTCGCCGGGGGCGGTCTTGAAGAACGGCTGGGCCATCTGCATGCCGATGTAGTCGTGGAACACCATGTCCCGCACGCTGTCGAGGGCCTTGGCGTCGGCCGAGTCCGGCTTGGCCTGCTCGCGGGCCTTCGCCAACTGCTGGGCCGGCGGCCCCATCAACATTTGTTGCAGGTACGCCCCGTAGGCCTTGCGCTCCGGGTCCCCGAGCGGGGCTTCGACCTTCAGGCCGATGTAGCGGTCGATGGCGTCGTTCGTCTCCTTGGCGAAGACTTTGGCCTGGACGTCCTTCTTCAGCTCCTTGGCCAAGTTCATCTGGGCGGCGTCTTCGGCCTGCAGCATGAAGGAGTTGGCGGCCCGGCGCTGGCGGCGCAGGTCGTCCAGGTCGGAGCTGTCCACGGCGTCCCCGTAGACGTGGGCGACGGTCGTGCCGCGCCGACTGGAGCCAAACATGTTGCCGACTTGGCCGAAAAAGTCCGTCGTCCCGCCGGTGCCGGCGGAGAGGACGAACGTGAACATGACCACGATGCCGACCACGGCGAAGATGGCCTTGCTGCGTTTCCGGAATGTCTCAAAGGGATTAAAAGCCATTGCCGCTCCTCGGTTTATGGCACCGCACGGAACTGGAATCCGTCGCCCGGCCCTTGACGGCGGGCGACGCGGTGTACTATTTGGAAGGGGATGATCGGTCTCCCGAACATTGGATTCTATGCGGGGCCGGGGGAACGGACAGACGCGAAGATGACACGGTGATTTTGGCGAGCCGACGCTGTCAGGCGTCGGGTTTCGGGGCGGTCAACCACCCGACGCCTGACAGCGTCGGGTGACGGGGGCGGTCAACCACCCGACGCCTGACAGCGTCGGCTCGCCAAGACAACGTCGCCATTTGAACCCAACCCGCCCCGGCCGCCCTCGGACCTTGCAGTGTCGAATTTGTCGGTGACAATTGGATTGGAATGCCGTCAGACCTCACGGAAGCTGAAATGCCGAGCAAGAAGCCAGAATCGTCCGCCGCCAAGAAGCCCGCCGCCAAGAAGGCCGCCGCCCCGAAGAAGCCGGCGGCCCCGCGGAAGAAGAAGGCGGCCGGCGCCGAGACGGCCGTCACCGCCAAGCCGATGCGCGAGCCGTACACCGGGCCGCGCGAGGGGACGCTCGTCATCGTCGAGTCCCCGGCCAAGGCCAAGACCATCGAAAAGTACCTCGGCGGCGGCTACCGCGTCCGGGCCAGCTACGGCCACGTCCGCGACTTGCCCGTCAGCGGCAAGCTGCGCGGCGAGGAGGTCGTCGGCATCACCATCGGCGACGACTGGCGCATGCGCTACCAGATCATCGAGCGCCTCGACAAGGGGGGCAAGGGCCGGCGGTCCACGCAGGACATCGTGGACGAGCTGCGCCGCGAGGCCGACCGGGCCGAGATGGTCTACCTCGCCACTGACCCGGACCGCGAAGGCGAGTCCATCGCGTGGCACATCGAGGAAGAACTGCAACTCGAACCCGAGCGCACCCGGCGCATCACGTTCAACGAAATCACCAAGAAGGCGGTGCTGGAGGCCATCCGCGGGGCGCGGGCCATCGACCGCCACCTCGTGGACGCCCAAGAAGCCCGCCGGGCGATGGACCGCATCGTCGGCTACCCGCTCTCGAATCTCCTCAGCAAGAAGATCACCCGCGGCCTGAGCGCCGGGCGCGTGCAGTCGGTCGCCGTCCGCGTCGTGGTGGACCGCGAGCGCGAGATCGAGGCGTTCAAGACGGAAGAATACTGGCGCATCACGGCCCTGCTCTCGACGCCGGCGGGGCCGAAAAGCCCCGGCTCGTTCGTCTTCCCGGCCAAGGTGTTGGCCAAGAAGAAGGGGGCGCCGACCGCCCAGGCGAAGCCGACCGACGAGCAACAGGCCGAAGACCCGGAAGGCGCCGACAGCAGTGACCCGGCCGACGGCGAGGCCGACCCGGCCGAGGCCGGCGAGAAGGCCCCGGCGAAGGTCGCCGCCCCGAAGATCCCGGCCAACACCTTCACCGCGGAACTGGCCAAGTGGCAGGGGAAGGAGTTCAACGCATCGAGTGAAGAGGCGGCAGACGCCGTCTACGCCCTGCTGAACACGGCCGCGTACACGATCACCAAGGTCGAACAGAAGGACCGCAACGACTACGCCCAACCGCCGTTCACCACGTCGAGTTTGCAGCAGGCGGCCAGCATCCGCCTGCGCATGTCGGCCCAGCGCACCATGCAAACGGCCCAGCGCCTCTACGAGGGCGTGACGCTCGGCAAGGACGGCCCGAACGCCCTCATCACCTACATGCGGACCGACAGCACCCGCGTGTCGGACGACGCGCTCAAGATGGTGCGGCAGCACGTCGAAGACATTTACGGGCCGAAGTACCTGCCGGCGAAGCCGAATTTCTTCAAGTCCGGCAAGAGCGCGCAGGAGGCCCACGAAGCCGTCCGGCCGACGGACTTGACGTTCACCCCGCAGAAGGTGGCCCAATTCCTCGACACCGACCAGCTTCGCCTGTACACGCTGATCTACACGCGCTTCGTCGCCAGCCAGATGTCCCCCGCGCTGGTGGCCGTCACCAACGTGGAGATCGAAGCCGGCGACGGTCTGTTCAAGGCCAAGGGTCAAATCGAGAAGTTCGACGGCTACCGCAAAGTGTGGCCGGCCGGCAAGCAGGAAGACGTGACGCTGCCGATGCTCGCCGAGAAAATGGCCCTGAACAAGTTGGGCCTGAGCGCCACGCAGCACTTCACGCAGCCGCCGAGCCGGTACAACGAGGCGTCGCTGGTGAAGATGCTCGAAAAAGAGGGCATCGGCCGGCCCAGCACCTACGCCACGATCATCACGACGATCACCAAGAAGGGGTACGTCGATTCCGACAACCGCCGCTTCAAGGCCACCGACCTCGGCAAGACCGTCACCGACATGCTGGTGAAGGGCTTCCCGAGCGTGCTGGACGTGAAGTTCACCAGCCACTTCGAGGAGGAACTGGACGACATTGCCAACGGCAAGATGAAGTCGGACGACGTGCTGAACGAGTTCTGGACGCCGTTCAAGACGGCCCTGGCGAGCGCCGAGACGGACTTGCCGAAGGCCAAGGGCCGCGAGACCGGCGAGCCGTGCCCGCGCTGCGGCCGGCCGCTGGCGGAGATGTTCAGCGCCAAGCTGAAGGGGAGTTTCGTCGGCTGCTCCGGGTGGAACGCCAAGGAGGAGCCGTGCAGCTACATCAAGCCGCGCGAGGGCGAAGCCGAACCCGTTGACATCAAAGTGGACTGCCCGGTCTGCAAGTTGCCGATGGTGCAGCGGTCGAGCCGGTGGGGGGCGTTCCTGAGTTGCACCGGCTACAAGGCCGACGGCAGCGGGTGCAACACCATCTGCAACCTCGGCGAGAACGGCGAGGTGGTCGTCACCTGCAAGAAGACCGAGTTCCCGTGCCCGAAGTGCAACAAGCCCCTCTTGTGGCGTAAGGGGAAGAGCGCCCCGTACTTCGCGTGCAGCGACACGGCGTGCAAGACGAATCTGGAAGCCGACGCCAGCGGCGTCGTCCCGCAGCCGCCGATCGAGACCGGCGTAGTGTGCGACAAGTGTCAATCCGCGATGGTGGTGAAGAAGGGCTGGCGCGGCCCGTTCCTCTCGTGCGTCGGCTACCCGAAGTGCCGCAACGCCAAGCCGCTGACCAAGGAACTCAAGGAGAAGTTCAAAGACCTGCTCCCGCCGCCGGCGACGAAGAAGCAGTTGCCGAGCATTGAGATCAAGGACACCTGCCCCGAGTGCGGCTCCCCGCTCAAGTTGTGCGAAGCCCGCGGCCGCTACTTCCTAGGGTGTTCGGCGTGGTCCCAAACGAAGTGCAAGGGGAGCAAGCAACTGACGCCGGCGCAAGAGGAGCAGTTGAAGGCGGCGCCGCCGACGTAATGCGTCTTGGCGCGCCGACGCTGTCAGGCGTCGGATGTTGGGCGTCAGCGCATCACCCGACGCCTGACAGCGTCGGCGCGCCAAGAAACGGTCGAAGACCCCATCCCAATTTGTTTAGCCGCGACGCGACGCTTCGGAGTGGAGCGCGGCCTTGCCGCATGCGACCGCCGGCCGGACGTCCGGCGCCTGACTCGGCCGGGCCGCGCTCCACTCCCAAAGCGTCGCGTCGCGGCTAAACGGCCGCTAATTTTGGCAGTTTTTCACCCGCCGCCCACTTCCCCGACAGGTTCCCCCGTTCTTGTAAGTGACAGGGCCCCGGCCGGGCCACTCGCTCCCGGCCGCCCCGACTGATCGCTCAAGGGGCGTTCCCCTTGGCCCGACGGCCCCCCCGCGGCATCACGCTCATTGACGCGCCGGGGGTCGTCGGGCGGCCGGCGGCGATTGCTTCCGCCGGTCAATTGTTGTAACCAAAATGCCAGAGCGGCGCGCGTGGGTGCGGGGCCAGCCATGGCGGACGGCGGCGAGAGTGAAGGCCGGACGGGCTGGAGCACCTCCATCGGGATGGTGGCCGGCCTGCGGGCCGACCGCGCCGCCGCCTGGGAACGATTCGTCAACCTGTACGCCACCCTGCTCGACCACTGGTTCCGCCGCGACCGCGCGCCCGAGGCCGAGTGGCCGGACCTGCGGCAGGACGTGTTCCTGGCCGTCGCCAAAGCGCTGCCGGACTACCGGCACGAGCCGGGGACGGGGGCCTTCCGCGGCTGGCTGCGCGTGATCGCCCGCCGCAAGTGGATCGACCGCGTCCGCGTGACGGTCCCCACGCCCGACACACCGCTGTTGGCCGACATTCCCGCGCCGGCCCCCGAGGAAGCGTCGGCCGAGCAGCAAATGCTGTTCCGGCGGGCCTTGGACTTGGTGAAGACCGATTTCGGCGCCGACGCGTGGCAAGCCTTCTGGGGGGTGGTCGTCGAGGGGGAAACCCCGGCCGACGTGGCGGCGGCCCTGCGAATGACGCTCAACGCCGTGTACTTGGCCAAGGGCCGCGTCCGCCGCCGCCTCCGCGAAGAGTTCGCCGACCTCTTGGCCGACCGCCCGCCCTCGGTCGGCTGACGCCGACTCGCCCCGCCCCGCGCCGAAGACTTGCCACGAGGGCTCCCCCGTGCCGACCGCCGTTTGCCCCAATCCCGTCGTCTTGCAGGCGTTCGACCGCGGCGACCTGCCGGACGCCGTTCTCGTCGCCACAGCCGGCCACGTCGGCGCGTGCGCCCGGTGCCGGGCCGCGCTGGCTGACTTGTCCGTCACGACGGCGGCCGACCCGCTGCTGCGCGGGCTGCGCGACTTGGCCGCCCCGGCCGGCCATTTCTCCCGGGCGTTCGCGCCGACCCTGACGTGGTCCGATCCGCGGACGGCGGGGGCCGCTTCCACGGCCGCTGACGCCGCGGGGACTCGGACGCTCGCGGGGGCGCCCGAGTCGCCCGCCGGGCCGCCCGCGCCGGAGGCGTTCGGCCATTACCTGCTCGGGGACAAACTCGGCGCGGGGGGCATGGGCGTCGTCTACAAGGCCGTGGACACGCGATTGAAGCGGACGGTCGCGCTCAAGATGATCCGGGCCAGCCGCGTCGTCTCGGGGGAGGCCGTCGCCCGGTTCATCGCCGAGGCCGAGGCCGTCGCCCGCCTGCAGCACCCGAACGTGGTGCAGATCCACGAACTCGGCGACGTGAACGGCCAGCCGTTCGCGGCCTTGGAGTACGTCCCCGGCGGCAGCCTGGACCGGCGCATCAAGACGACGCTGCCCGACCACCGCGTCGCGGCCCGGCTCATGATCCCGGTCGCCCGCGCCGTGCAGGCCGCCCACGATTTGAACCTGGTCCACCGCGACTTGAAGCCGGCCAACATTCTTCTGCACGGGGCGGCCGACGCCCCGCTGGACGAGTGCGTGCCCAAGGTGACGGACTTCGGCCTGGTGAAGTTCCTGGACGACCACGCCAGCGCCCAGACGCACGCGGACGCGGTCTTGGGCACGCCGAGCTACATGGCCCCGGAACAGGCGGCCGGCAAGACGGCGGACGTCGGCAAGGCGGCCGACGTGTATTCGCTGGGCGCCACGCTGTACGACCTGCTGAGCGGCCGCCCGCCGTTCAAGGGGACGACCGTCCAAGACACGCTGCGGCAGGTGATCGAACAAGAGCCGGTCCCGCCCCGCCGCTTGCAGCCCACGGTCCCGCGCGACTTGGAGACGGTCTGCCTGAAGTGCCTGGAGAAAGACCCGGCCCGGCGGTACGCCAGCCCGGCCGCCGTCGCCGAGGACTTGCAGCGCTTCCTGAACGGCGAGCCGATCGCCGCCCGGCCCGTCGGCCGCGCCGAAAAAGTGTGGCGGTGGGCGAAGCGGAAGCCGGCCGTCGCCGGGTCGCTCGCCGTTTCGTCGGCCGCCGGGGCGGCGCTGTTGGTCGGGGCGTTCTGGGCCACGTACCGCGTGACCGACGAGCGCGGCAAGACGGCCCTCGCCGTGGCGAAGGCGGACCAAGAATCGGCGCAGCGCGAGGCGGCCGACACGCTGCACCGGGCCAACGACTACCACGCCAAACTGGCGCGGGCGCGGGAGAAGCTGGTCACCCGCGAGACGGGGTGGACGTGGGCCGTCGCCAACGCCGTGCGCGACGCCGCGGCCACCGACACCGCCGCGCGCGACCCGGCCGCGCTGCGGTCCGCGTACGCCGCCGCGCTCGCCGGCGTCGACGTCCGCGAGGCCGGCGCGCTGGCGCCGGGCTTCCACGCGGCGCTGACGTGCTATTCCCCGGACGGCCGGTGGCTCGCCCTCGTCGAGGGGCGCGTCGGCACGTCCATTCTCCCGCTCGAAGTCCGCCTCGTCGATCCGGAAACGGGCGAGACGCGGCGGACGCTCTCCTTCCCGG
Organism: Zavarzinella sp.; assembly: GCA_043744795.1. GTDB lineage: Bacteria > Planctomycetota > Planctomycetia > Gemmatales > Gemmataceae > Zavarzinella. The sequence continues at coordinate 9,189 of JAYTTY010000002.1, forward strand.
TGGTGTTGGCCGACGCCTTCGGCGACTTGCGGCCGGACAAGCCGCGCGGCGTCGCCGTCAGCCCGGACGCCCGCTGGCTGGCCGTCGGCACGCGCGGCGGCCGGGTCCACCGCTGGGACTTGTCGGAAAAAGACCCGGCGCGCCAGACGTGGCGGCCCCTCGACGGCGGCAAGGAGTGCGAGTGGCTCGACTTCGCCCCGGACGGGGCGGCCCTGTACGTGCTGTCCCGCGGGCCGAAAGGCGCCGTCACGCGGTGGGAGACGGCCGGCTGGACCAAGACGGCCGCCCACCCGGCCGGGAACGCCCTCGCCGTCAGCCCGCTCGGCGCCGCGGTGTACGCCCAAGGGCTGGACCGGACCGTGATCGAACTCGACCCGGCGACGCTGGACGAGCGGGCGCGATTCGCGCCCGGCCTCGGGTCGCTGGTCGCCGTCTCCCCGGACGGCCGCACGCTGGCCGTCGGGACCGCCCGGACGCTGACGCTCTGGGACGCGGCCACGCGCCGGCGGGTCGCCACCCTGCGGGAGCCGTTCCGCGAGACCGCCTACGAGAACGAGGCGAACTCGCTGCGCTTCAGCCCCGACGGCCGCCTCCTGGCCGCCGCGGACGAGTTCAGCCGGCACGTCTGCCTCTACGACGTCGTCACCGGCGAAAAAGTCGCGGACTGGCGCGGCAAGGAAGGGACGTTCCGGGCCGCCTTTGACCCGGCCTCCCGCCACCTGGCCGTCGGCGGCCACGCCGGGGCCACGCTGTTGGAGATCGGCGGCGGGGGGGAGTTCTGGGCCGTCGCCCCGCGGCCGTCGGCCGTCGTCGCGGCCGGCCTGTCGCCGGACGGCCGCCGGTTGGGCGCCGTCCACGAGTCGGGCGTGGGCGACGCCGAACGGAAATACGGCCGGGTCACCGTGTGGGACTTGGACGCCCGCGGGGCGCGCGAGCCGGTCGCGGGGGACGTCGGGCTGGGCCACTTTCCGGTGTCGCGCGCGGCGGTGGCCTTCCGCGACTCGGGCCTGACCGTGTTCGCCGGCGGGTCAGGCGTTTGCGTCGCCGAGCGCCGGACGCCCGACGGCTGGGTGTTCGACAACGCGGGGGTCGCCAACCTGCATGCCGCCGCGTTCGGGCCGGGCGACCGCCTCTGGGCGACGGCCGGCAAGGCCGTGGTCGCGCGGCCGGTCCGCGACACGGCCGCGGCCGGGGCGACGTACACGAACCCGTCGGCGCAACTCACCGGCCTCGCCGCCATGATGGCCCTGTCCGTGCGGGACACGTGGGCCGTCGTCGGCGGGCTGGACGGGGTCCTGCGCCTCTTTTCCGCCGCCGTCCCGGCCGGGGCGGCCGACCTCCCGCTCGTCCGGGGCAAAGACATCGAATTCCGGTCGGGGATCGACGCCGTCGCCCTCGCCCCGGACGAGTCGGTCGCCGTCGTCGGCACCCGGTCCGGCAGCGGCTACGTCGTCTCCCTGCCCGACCTCGCCGTGCTGGCCTCGTGGCCGGCGCACGCCGACGAAGTGTCCGCCGCTGTGTTCCTTGGCCCCGGCCTGTTCGTCACGGGGGGCAAAGACGCCGCCGTCCGCTTTTGGAAGTGGGACGGCAAGAACGTCCGCGAGCAGTGGACGGTCCGTCTGCGCGCGGAGATCACGTCGCTGGGGGCCGCCGCCGACGGGCATCGGCTGTGCGTCACCGCGGCCGGGGAGCGCGGCGTCCACGTCTGGGAACTGGCCGACCTGAACCGGCGCTTCGCCGAGGCGGGCGTCGGCATCGACGCCTGGGCCGCGCCGCGCCGCGTAACGCCGCCGTAACCGCCCTGACCCGGCGCCCACCCGGCCGGCCGCGAGCCGGCCCACTTCGGCCTGAGCGTGCCCGGCCCGACGACGTATCCCGGGCACTTGCTGCGGCCGCTGATGCCGAAATAACGATCTGGTTTCAGCTCCAACGGAGCGCCCGGACGTAGCCAAGCCCGGGAGGAACCGTGGGAAGGACGCGCGTTCGGGAGAAATGACCCGGGGGCGAAACGACGGGCGCGGCGGAGCATCGTCGCTTTTCGCTCCGCGAAAAGATTGCCTTCCCGCCCGAGGGGACAGTCTTCCGAGAGAGGGCGCCGAACTTTTCGCGGAGCGAAAAGCGACGATGCTTACGCCCGGCCTCATGCGTTCCGAACGCGCTTAGGCAAACGCTCTCAGTACACGGTTGTTCGCCCAAACGTCATCGGATAGGATAAGGAGTCTCCCTTTTCCCTTTGGGCCGGCGACCATGAATTCCCTCTTCAGCCTGATTCTCGCGGCGGCCCCGCTCGGCGCCCCGGCCGAGGTGCCGGACGCCAAACTCGTGGAACTGGTCCGGCAACTCGGGAACAAGTCGTACAAGGTGCGCGAGACCGCCGCCCGCGACTTGTTGAAGACCGGCTCCCAGGCGGTCTCCGCCCTGACCGCCGGCACGAAGGACGCCGACCCGGAAGTGGCCGAGCGGTGCCGGCAACTGATGCCGGTCGCCGCCGCCATCGAACGCAACCAGAAGTTGAATGACCTGTTGAAGGAGCCGGCCGGCCCGCTGCCGAAGGGCCTCGCCGGGCTGGAGCGGTTCGTCGCCGTCGCCGGGGACGACAAGACGGCGCGGCAACTCTACGCGGAGATGATGGGCGTCCACCACGCCATCATCGAGGGGCTGGAAAAAGACCCCGCGGCCGGGAGCCGGCTGATGCAGGAGTTTTCCGTCGAGGCCTACACCCGCTGGCAGCAGGCGACCCGCACGGGCCGGTACACCTACGACGCGCTGCTCGCCGACCGCGGCCAGGTGGCGCTGTTCCTGTTCGCCCGCTCGGACGCCCGGTTCGCGGACGAGCCGCAGAAGGCCAACCAGGCCGCCATGCTGGTCCACGCCACGAAGTTGCGGGCGTCGATCGCGGGGGCCGAGGCGACCCCCGCCATGAAGAAGCTGTTCCTGAACTGGCTGGAGACCGAGAAGCAAGTCCACATCACCTCGCCGGCCTTCCAGATCGCCGCGGACGCGAAGATGAAGGAAATCCTGCCGGCGGTGTTGAAGGTCGTGAACGACAAAAACCAGCCGGGCTACAACCGCGGGCAGGTGATGCTGACCTTGGTGAAGTTGGGCGACAAGGAACACCTGAAAGACCTCACCCCGCTGATGGCCGACAAGACGGACATCGGGACAATCAACTTCGGCAACGGCCTGCCGTTGAACACCCAACTCCGCGACGTGGCCTTGGGCGTCAGCGTCCAGATCGCCGGCCAGAAGCTGGCCGACTACGGCTTCGACACCCGCTTCGGCGGCGCCATGCCGAACTCGTACTACTACTACGGCTTCCCGGACGACAAGGCGCGCGCCGCGGCCCACGCCAAGTGGAAGGAGTGGGCGGGCAAGCCGGGGCCGCCGGAGAAGAAGGCGGAGGCGCCGGGGAAGAAGTAATTGATGGTGTCTTGACGAGCCATGAGCGTAAGCGATTGGAGTGAGTAAGCGCCCCACACTCCAGGCGCTCACGCCTGACAGTTCATCACATCTATTGGCATTGACGGGGATCGGAAACTGGAGTCCGATGGTCTTCTCCGGAGGATCTTGACGATGACGACGGCCGTTC
>JAYTTY010000003.1:0-12771 GCA_043744795.1 Zavarzinella sp.
GGCGGGGATCATGGCGGGCCTCCGGCGGCGACCCTACTACACTAGAACTACCCCCCCCCCTTGGGGAGAACTCAAGTGCCATTGGGCGGGACGCCGGTCCCACCACGCGCCGCCGCCACATGGAAACTGAAAATGCTCTAACGTGGCAATGCGGCCGTCACCCGCAACGGGAGGCGGGGTTGAAGTCGCGCCTTTGGAATAGCTCCAACGACTTGAGATGTTCTGTCTTTACCCCGGAGGGGCTTCACAGCAAAGCCCGGGGTCGTGCCTCTCGCACCCCGGGAATCGAACGGCAAGAAATGTTTTGAACTCGGAAAGGGTTCCACACACGCGGCCCCGTCGGTTGGGCAACCCTTTCCGGGTTGATCGTCTGCGGGTGGCGAATTTCCCGGGGTGCGCGAGGCGCAACCCCCGGGCTTTGGTGTGAAATCCCTTCGGGTGTATCGCCCATGCCCGGGTTCCGCGCCGTTGGAACTGCTGACGAGGCAGGACTCCAACCCCGCGCGCGTGGGTGGTTTCACGCAAATGCACGCGAGAATATGACGGTGAGCAGATGGGTCGAGCCTTGGTGGCCGGATTGCATTCGGCCGTCTTTTCGCCCATGCGGCGAGGGCTCATCACATTAGAACACGCCCGTCGCGTAAAATGAATGTCGGCCCGCCGCCCGTGAAACGAAAAAACCCGGCCGCTTTCGGCCGGGCTCGGCGTTGACAGTTCAACGCCTTGGACACTTATTGGTGACTGTTCATGGTCTCCAAGTGGTTCATTTCTTCAGCCGAATCTCCCAGTCCGCTTTGGCCGACGTGATCTCGACGTCCATGTCCGTCGTCTCTTCCTGCCACAATTTACGCGGCACTTTGGCGTAGACCTGCTTCTTCTCGGCGGCCGTCCCGTGGGGGCGGATCATCACGCCGTAGTAGCCGCCGGGGACGCCTTCTTTGCCGTCGGCGCTCACCACCGTGAACGACCCGTCCGGGCCGGTGACGGCCGTGCCTTCCTGGCCGTAAACCCCGTCCCCCTTGAACTTCGGGAACAGGACGATTTCCGCGTTGCGGACCGGCTCGCCCGTCGGGGCGACGATCTTCCCCGTCACGGCGTACGAGGACTTCGAGTACGGGCTTTTGGACGAGCAAGCGCCGGCCATCAGCAGCGCGGGAATCAACAAGGCGAATCGCATATTAAGCTCCGAGTCGTCTGAGAAAGCCGCGCGACTGTCGCGCGACTTGTGGGGCGGGGGTCGGCGGGCGATCCGGGTGAGGGCCGGCGGCGAACCGCCCGCCCTCACCCGCGCCGGTTAGTAATTCGTGGCCGTTTCCCCGCCCGCGGGGGTGCACAGGTTCCGCATGGTGACGACGGGGATCGAGTCGCGGATGAACTGGACGTGGCCGTCGCCGAAGATGGCGTTGGCGCCGCCGTTGTGGTAGCTGAACGCCTCGTCGTTCGGGCCGCAGTTGTTGGTCGTCCACGGGCACCCCGCGGGGCCGCCCGTCGGGGTGGAGTTGTTGTTAACGATCTTGGAATTCCCGTTCACCATGCCGGGGGGGCCGCTGACGCCGTTCGCCTGGTCCGGCTCGGCCCACCGGCCGATGAAGGACTTGCCGTTGCCGTTCGGCGTGTCGTACTTCCCCCGGAGCAGCGTGCCGAAGCCGCGGCCCACGTCTTCGATGGCGGCGATGGTGTTGCTGGTGCCGTCCGTGCAAGCCGAGATCGGGGCGCCGCCGCCGATGTTGACCGGCCCCCACGGGGTCCCGTCGGCGGCCGGGGTCGGGGCCACGGCTCCGCTGGCGTAAGTTACTCGAAGGATGCCGTCCTTGCGCCACGCCGGGTTGCCGGGCTGCCGCGTCCCGCTGTCGTCGATGTCGGTGTAGGCGATGGGCATGTAGTCACAGGTGCCGTAGCCCTGGGCGTCTTTCCCGGAGCTCCCGACCGGGTTGGACGGGCACACATAAATGCTGACGACCGATTGGAACGGCGCTTGGCCGCCGGGGTTGCTCAAGTAATGCACCGTCGTCGTAATTTGCTTAAAAATGTTGTCTTGTTCGAGGTAAGGCAACAGCATCGTCCACGTCGAGGCCGTGTCCATCGCGGTGGCGATGGTGCCGCCGTTGTTGTAATTCCCTTCGCCGCTCGTGGGGAACACGCCGTAGGTGCTCTCGAAGTTGTGCAGCCCCAACCCCACTTGCTTGAGGTTGTTCGTACACTTCATGCGATTCGCGGCTTCGCGGATCTTCTGGACGGCCGGCAGCAGCAGGCCGATCAGGATGGCGATGATCGCGATCACCACCAGCAATTCGATCAGCGTGAACCCACGCCGACGATTGCGAGTCAAATTCTTCAACATGCGGACTCCTGACAGAGTAAAACGATGGCGGTAACACCGCTTGGTGAGACCTATTATTTAGGGGTTCAAAATGTGGATATGACTGACTTCGCATGAAGGATCGGCGAAGACTCCGTGAAGGGTTCTTCACATGATGTCGAAATGGCCGAAATCACCCGAGGAAAATCACTGTGGCCACCGACTTATCGGACGTGGGACTGATCGTGGTGGACGCCCAGTGTGGGTTTACCCGTCTGTGCCCCGATGAACTGCCGGTGCCGGGGGGCGTGGAAATCGTCCCGGCCGTCAACGAGTTGCTGGCGCTGCCGTTCGCCCGCATCGACGCCACGCAAGACTGGCACCCGCCGGACCACTGCTCCTTCATTGGCCGGCGGGACAACATCTACCCGCCGCACTGCGTGATGGGGACGCCCGGCGCGGACTTCCTGCCGGGCCTGCACACGCACCGCTTCCACGCCCTTTGGCGAAAGGGCTTCGACCGCGACAAAGAGGCTTACGCCGTCACGGCCCAACACCCGGCCTTCGCCGACACGCTGCGGGCCGGCGGAATTCGCACCGTTGTCGTCTGCGGCATCGCCACCAACATCTGCTGCTACTTCACGGCCCGCGACTTGCGCCAAGCCGGCTTCGCCGTGTGGATGGCCGAAGACGCTTCGGCCGGCATCGACGTGCCCGCCGCCGGGCTGCTCCAAGCGACGGCTCGCGCGGAAGGGCTGGCCCTCGGCATCCGGTACGCGACCGTGGCGGAAATTCGGGCCGCGTTGTCCGGAACTCCCCGCCCGGCCGCATAAACTCGGTAAAATCCCCGCATGGGCGCCGACAGGCCCGAGGGACATCGCCATGGCCGACGATTCTTGGAAACACGCCCGCGGCTCGGCCCCCAAGCGGCCGGCCGCATCCCGCCGGTCATGGCAGCCGGGCCAGTCGGCTGTCCCGGCCGCCGACCCGAACCGCCGCGCCCGCCGCAGTCGCCTGGCGGCCGGGTTCGTCGGGGCGCTGCTCGTCTCCGGCGTCGTCCTGGCCATCATCCTCTGGCGGCCCACCAAGGCGGCCCGGTTCGTCGTCGTCTCGCCGAATGTCCCGACGGCCACCGTTAGCCCCCTGAACGCCGCCGGGCACCAGTCGTCCGTCGCCTTGGCCGAGTGGGCGGCCCAACACCCGGAAATCCCCGGCCCGAAACCCAAGACCGACGCGGGCGTGACGGCCGAGAACTGGGAAGCGGCCATCGACCGGGCCGACACGGGCAAAACGCCGTTGGTCCTCACGTTCACCGCCCCCGGCGGCGCCGACGCGAGCGGGCCGTTCCTGTGGATGGTTCCCGACAAAGTTGCCGTCGCCGGGCAGGGCCACCGCTTGCCGGTTGCCAAGATTCTCGACGTGTTGAAGACACTGCCGGCCGAGCGGCACAAGGTGCTGATTTTCGACGCGGCCTTCGAGCCGGTGAATTGGTCCCGCGGGGAGTTCTCCAACGAGTTCGCCCGCGGGTTGAAGGCGCTCGACGCGAAGATCGCCGGCATCGACCGGCTCGTCGTCATCTGCTCCGCGGACGCGGACCAGACGGCGTGGGTCTCCGAAGAATGGCGGGAGAGCGTCTTCGGCCACTTCGTCGTCGAGGGGCTGCGCGGCGGGGCCGTCAAAAATGACCACCACATCACCGCCGCCGCCCTGTTCGATTATTTGAAAGACCGCGTCGGCGGCTGGGCGCAGGCGAACCGGGACGCGGCCCAGAAGCCGATGTTGCTCCCCGCCGAAGACGGCCCGCGCCGGGCCGGGGAGATTCGTCTCCTGAGTGTCGATGCGTCCAAATACCGGCCGACGGACGTGGGCGAAGCCCCCGGCCTCTCCGCCGACGCCCCGGCCGACCTGCGCGGCATTTGGGACCGCACGGCCGAATTGTCGGCCCGCCAACCGCGGCCGGAGGCGGCGGCCCCGCACTTGTGGCGGCAATATCTCGATCTCGCGTTGCGGTGCGAAAAACTGGCCCGCGACACCGGGTCGGTCCCCGCCGCCGGCCTCGCCCATCTGGCGAAACTCGACCGCGAACTGACGCAAACCCCGTGGAACCGCACGCCGGAATGCCTGACGAACGCCTTCCCCGTCCCGCGGGCGATGGGCCAACCGGCCGTCAAACTGCCCGCCGGCACGCTGGACAAGTTGCTCGCCCTGCCGCCCGCGGATCAGACGAAGGAATGGGACAAGCAGGCCGGCCCGCGCGACGCCGCCGCGAGCGCGCTCGCGGCCGAACTGCTGGACCGGCTGTCGAAGCAAGCCACCGTTTCCCCCGCGGACATCGACGCGGCCATCGCCCTGTTGAAGCAGCTGGACGCCGTGCGGGACCGGCAAGCCGAAGTGCAGTTGTTGCGGATTCTGCACGCCGAGCGGGACCGGCCGATGGCCGCCGGGGCGGACATCGCTCTCGCCTTGCGTGTCCACATGGCCGGCGAGCGGGCCGCGTGGTTCGTGACGCCGGGGGCCGAGTACACTTACCCGGAACAAGTGGCCCGCTGGCTGGCCGAGCCGCTGGCCGCCGCCGACCACCTGCGCCGCACGGGCATCGACATGCTGTTCTCGTCGGCCGAAGCCGACTGGAAGAACGGCCGCGACCGCTTGACTGCCGCCGCCACGCAGTACGACGAGCTGCAGACGGCCACCGCCAAACTGGCGACGGCCTACCGCGTGCGGGACGAGCTGCAAACCCGCCTGCCCTACTACGCCTTCTGGGCGGCGAACCAGCGCACGCCGGCCGCGAACACGGACGCCGTGCTGACCTCGGCGGAAGACATCGCGAAACAGTTCCACGACCTCGCCCGCGCACTTGTGGAGCCGACCCCGGCCCGCCTGCCGGACATCCATCGCCTCACGGCTCAACTCGACCCTGCCAATGTGACCGGGGCATACGCTGGCGTGGTGAAGCGGGTTCAACAGGAGGCGGACGAACTCGCCCAGTCCACCACGCAATTGCCGTCGGATTGGCACCGGCTGGACAACGCGCTGCGCGTGCCGTTTGTCCCGCCAGCCCAACGGGCCGTCCTGTACCGTCGGCTCAAGTCCACGTCGGGAAAGCTGCACACGGCCACGACTTCCCAGAACGCGGCCCCGACCGAGTCTTCCTCCCGCCTGTTGGCGATGCGGCATGCGCGCCTGGCGTTGGCTGTCCTCGGGGCCGGGCTGACGGATGAGTTGAAGCCGTCCGGCGCGCCGTCGTGGACGCAACTCGGGCCGAAGGTCGCCACCGCCGACGCGGAGCAGTGGCCGCGCGCCTTGGGCGATGTCGGCGAACAAGTGGCCGCCGTCTGCCGGGCGTTGCCGGTGTTTACGGCTCAAAGTCTCTCCGACGCTTCGCGGGCGAACGGCGACGCGGCCAAGCGGGAACTGGCCAAGGCGTGCCGGTACGCCGCCGCGTGCGACGGGGCGCTCTTGCCGGGCGAGAACCCGGTGGCCGCCGGCCGCCGGGTCTGGATGCACGACCTGCTGCTCGCCCACGCCAAGCGCAGCATGACCGACGGGTGGGCCGAAGTGGACGCCGGGGCGGCCAAGCCGTACTGCCGACGGGCGGCCGACGCCTACGCGCAAACGGCCGAAGACATCATTGTGAACGGCGAGCCGCTGGACACGGTCACGAAGGAGAAGCGGCTGGCCGACGCCGCGGCCGTGCGGGCGAAACTGACGCCGCCGAAATTCACCTTGGCGTGGGAAGACGGCTCGCTCTACGTCACCGACCGGGCCGAAGAAAAGCCGAAGCTGCGTATCACGTCGCAAAACGCCGCCGGGTTCCCGGCCTTGCGGGTGACGGTCGTTTCCAAGCCGCTGTCCTCGGGACAGTACCCGGTCGGCAAGGGCATCGCCGTGGCCGGCTTCGAGAAGGCCGACGCGGAGCCGGCCCTCGTCCCGATTCCGCTGCAAGTGGACCGGGCGTCGGCGGCCGACAAGGCCGCCGGGCAGGTGGACGCGGAACTCTTCTTTCGCGGCGCCAAGGCGGGCGCCAAGCTCACGTCCCAGTCGTTCGGGACGCCGACGTACACGTGGATTCACCGCACGCCCAAGGACGACCGGGCGATGATCTCCGTCAGCGGGGATGAATCCCTGATGAGCGGCTCGACGGTCATCCTGTTCGACGCGTCGTTGAGCATGAAGCAATTGGGGCCGGGCCAGACGGACACCAAGTTATTTCTGGCGGCCGGGGCCGTCCGCGAGTTGTTGGCGAAACTGCCGAGCGACTCCTATGTGACGGTCATCCTGATGGCCGGCGACGGGGCGCGCGCCTACACGCCGCGGGTGCTGTTGGAGCCGACGGCGTGGAACACGCCGGACGCCCACGCGAAGCGCGTGTACGACCGCCTGCTGGCCGCCGAGAACGAGCCGTACGGTCGGTCGTCGCCCATCGCCGCCGCCGTCGTGGACACGCTCGACGAGGACGGCATCAAGAAGTATTTCCGGGCCGGGTCCAAGAACCTGCTCGTCATCTCGGACGGCGAAGACAACGTGGCCGGGGCCGACGCCGGGGCCGACGTGTTGAGCTTCTTGACCAACCCGGCGAAGTTCCCGGACGACGTGGCCGTCCACCTGCTTCTGTTCGGGACGACGGCGGACGACGAGGCGACCGCCCGCGCCCAGTTCGCCGCGATGACGAACGAGGCCCGCTACCAGGAGACGCGCACCCCGGCCGAGATTTGGCCCAAGGAGGCGAAGGCGGCCCGGCTGCGGTCCACGGCCGACTTGGCCGTCGCGCTCCGGGAGGCCATGATCCCGCGCGTCCAACTGCTGGACAAGGACGGGAAACGGGCCGGCCGCGTCCCGGTGTCCCTCGCGGAGTCGTACGCGAATTTGCCGCCGACGCGGGGGCTGACCCCGGGGCTGTACACTTTGCGGACGGCCGACGAGTTGCTCCCCCTGTACTTGCAGCCGGCCGACCGGCTGGCGCTCCGGCTGAAGCGGGAAGGGGGAAAATTGGCCCTCACCCTGCCGTCCTACGCGGACTTGAAGAGGGCCGACCTGCCCGCCGACGCGGACACCAAGTCCGCGCCGGTGCGCATGACGGCCGCCATGACCCGCCGCGTCGTCCTCGACGGGCGGGACGACGCCGAACTGCTGGTCACGCTGGAAAAGCCGTCGGCGAACCGGGCCGACCACCTCCGGCGCGAACTCCCGCAGTTCGCGTGGTTCGACGTGACGGCGGCCGACGCGGACGCCGCGCCGGCCGGCCTCCGCGTCGAGAACGTGTTCGACCGCATCGCCCCGGCGTGGCTCGTCACCGCCCACAAGTGGGTGCCGCGGAAGGGGCGGACGGAAGTGGCCATCGCCCCGGCGCCCCCCCAAATCGACGGGTATTGGCTGGACCGCTGGCCGGATCAGGAGGGCAAGGCCACGCGGGAGTTCGAGAGCCTGAACCGCCTCCCGAAGGCCGCCGAGAAATTCGGCGTCCAAGGCGTGGGGGAGATCACGCTGGAGAGCATCGCCGTCGAGGGAAAATACCTCGCGGTGCGGCTGCGGCACCCGAAGGGGTCGCCGGTCGTGTGCCGGGCCGTCAAGCTCCTCGGCCAAGACCAGCGCTGGCATTTGGAGGAGGAACACCGCTGGTACGGCCCCGCCGGCGTGTACGTCGCCCGCTTCGGCCCGCTGCCGGAAGACTTGGCCCGCCCGCTGACACTCGACGTGTACTCCGTGGACGCGATCAAGCGCACGGCCACCCGGCTGGAACTGACGCCGAAAGACGCGCTGGAAATCAACAGTCGCGACCTGTTGCCGAAGCGGGCCTTGCCGAACAACTGACCCGGGGGCGCTAATGGCGGCCGACCGACCGACGAACGACTGGCGGCACCAGCGCCGGGGCGTGGCCCCCGGCGCCCGGCCGGGCAAGCCGCGGGCCACCCGCAAATTCCGCGGCCGCGTCGCCTTGCTGTTCGCGGTGGTGTCGGCCGGGGCCATCGTCGGGCTGATCCTGTGGAAAAAGGCCGACCCGAAGCCGCTGTTCGTGGGCATCGCCGTCACCGACTACGAGGAAGTCCGCGGCTGGCCGATCAACGGGTTCGCCGGGCAGGACGCCGACGCCCTGCGGGCCGCGTTCCCCGGCGACGCGGTGCAGACCGTGCAGAGCCAAGAAGCCGAGCCGATGCTGGCGGAGATTCGCCGGCTCGGCGAGCGCACGCGCGGGGGCCATCGAACCGCCGTGTTGTACCTGTCCGTGTTTGGCGTCGCGGACGGCCCCGGCGTCGCCGTTCTCCCGGCGAAGGCCGACCCCCGCGACGCGGCCTCGTGGCTGTCGCTGGCCAAAGTGATCGAAGCCGCCCGTACGGTTCCCGCGCTGCTGTTCTTCTTGGACGTGCGCCCGGTGGACGACCCCCGGCACGGCTTCCTCGGGCCGGCGTGCCGGGCCAACCTGCACGCCGAACTCACGCGCTTGGCCGCCGACCAGTTGATCCCGTTCGACCTGTTCGTCTCTTGTGCCCCGGCCGAGCCGCCGTACTTCTCTCCCGAGTTGAAGCGCGGGGCGTTCGCGTTCGCCGTCGAGGAGGGGCTTCGCGGCCGGGCCGACGGCTGGGGCGGCGGCCGGAAGCCGGACGGGGACGTGACCGCCGACGAGGTGATCGCCTTCGCCCAGGCCCGCGTCCGCCAGTGGGACGAGTGGCACAAGGCGCCGCACTTCCCGCCGACGCGGTACGGCGTCCCGAAGGACGTGCGCCTCGTCTCGCACGTCGGCCCGCCCGGCCCGGCGCCGGCCCCCGAGTCGCTCGGGCCGCCGCCCATTTGGCTGACCGCCGCGTGGGCCGACTTGGACACTTGGCGCGCCAAGACCGCCCACCAGTATTCGCCGCGGGCATTCGCCGACTACCGGGACGCCGTCGCCCGGGCCGAACTCCGCTGGCTCGGCGGCGTGCCCGGCCCGCAAATCGAGGCCGACATCGCCCCGAAGGTCCGCGACTGGCAAGGGCGACTGCACGCCGATTCGCCCGCCGGCCCGCCGGTGTGGTCCCTCGCCCGCATCGCTCAAGCGCCCGACGCGAAGGCGGTTGCCGAAGTCGAGAAAGCCCTGCTGCCAGTCGTCCGAAAGCTGCGCCAGCACCCGGCCGCGAAGTCGGAAGAGATCGACGCCCTGCTGAAACCGCTGGCCGACAAGGAAGTCGCCCCGGAGTGGCTGAACGCCGCCGCCGTCCACTTGTTCAATGCCTTGCTCACCCAGCCGGACCCGGCGGCCGACTACACGGCCCCCCAACTGCGGGACGCCCTCGCCGGCGTGTCGGCGTTCCGCACGGCGCCGGAAGCGGCCAAGCCGCTGCCGGCCGAGTGGCACGCCGTCCGGCTCATCGCGGACGCGGACCCGGAAATTCGGAATTTGTGGGACGCGGGGACTTTGCCGATTATGCTGCGGGCGACGGCTGCGGCGGAGGAAGCGGTCGTCGCGGATCCGCGCTCGGCCGGCAAAATCGCACCCCTCTTGCGACAGGCCGACGGTGATTTTCAAACGCACTTCGTCACGATGTTCAAACCGGGGCAGAAGGCCCGCGAGGCGGCGCTGGCCGAGTTGAAGCGGCTCGCGGACCGCTACCGCGAAATTCGGCTACTGGCCGACGCGGACGCCCTCGCCCGGCAAGAGTGGGACGAGACGGCCGCCGCGGTGCGCGTGCTGGCCGACACGCCCGTGACCAACCCCGTCCACCGGCCGGAGGCCGAGCGGGTCTGGGGCGAGTTGCTCGCGGCGTTCGCGGACGTGCGGGCGAAGATCGACGGCTCGACGGACGCGGGGGAACTCAGTCGCACCGCCGGGCTGTTGCGGGACCACCGCCGGCGGTACGCGACCTTGATCGTCCCGCCGCCGACGGCCACGCTGAGGGGCCAGCGGGCCGCCCTGCGGTCATCGTGGTGGGACGCGAAGACCCGCACGGCGATGGAGACAGCCGCCCGCGAGGCGGCGAACCAACTGGCCCCCGGGGCCGTGGAAATGGTGACGGCCGGGCCGCCGACGCCCGCGAAAGCGGCCGGCGACCCGCCGCCGGAAGACGCGGGGCTGGACCCCGGCCGGTTAAAGCGACTCGCCCGCTTGCTGACGGCCGCCGGGCAGTCGGTGCGGACGGACGGGGCCGACGCCGAACTGGCCGGCCGCCTCCGCGACGCGGGCGACGCCTTGCGCGAGCGGTACGGCAAGGCCGCCGACGCCGAGCGGGCGGCACTCGCGTGGGCGGCGCCCGCGCGGGACGGGCCGGCGGGCCGGGAGGCCGCCGACCCGGTGGTGACGGTGCGCCGGGAGGCCGAGCGGCAGTGGGCCGCCGGCCTGGCGCGTGACCGATATTTGGCGTTCGCCGCCAAGGCCGACACGTTGGCGCACCCGGCCGCGAAAGAGTTCGCGGCGGCCATGCGTCGGCTGGCCGCTTTGGCGGCAACGGCGCCGTAACTGTTTTCGATCAGGAGTTCCGCGATGTCCGTGACGACCCGCCTTTCCGCCGTCGGCCTGTTCGCCGCCTCGCTCGCCGGGTTCGCGGACGACGCCGTGATTACGCTGCGCCAAGGGCCGACCGCGAGCGTCACCAGCGTCGCCGTCCGGCCGAACAGCAAGCAGGCCGTCGCCGTGGAGGTGAAGAACACCTCCGGGGACAAGAAGACGTTCACCGTCCTCCTGGAAGCCGACGGCTTGGGCACGCTGGCCAAGACCACGGTGGAACTCAAGAACGACGAGACGAAAGCCGTCGCCTTCCCGCCGCCGCCGGCCCCGAAGGCCGAGCCGAAGAAGGACGCCCCGGCCCCGAAGCCGGACGCCCTGAAGGCGGAGCCGAAGAAGGAAGAAGCCCCCGAGCCGCCGCCCGGCGTGGAGTTGAATCGCACCGTCCTCGCCGAGTCCAAGGGCTTCGCCTTCCGCGTCCGCGTGACGGACGCCGCCGGCAAGGACCTCGCCAAGCGCGAGTTCAAAGTGGACATCGCCCTGCCGGGCGCGCTGATCGACGTGACGAAGATCGAACTCGAAGGCAAGAAGGGCCTCCGCGACCTGAAGGTCACCATGGACGCGAAGGCCACCCCGCTCATCACCGAGGCCGACCCGGTGCGCGTGTCGCTGATGTTCCCGCCGCAACTGTCCCTCGCCGCGAACCCGCTGCGGGCCGGGACGTACCAGCGCGAGTTGAAGCCCGGCGCCAAGGACGTGTCCTTGTACGCCTCGGAGATCAACCTCGCCCCCAAGGCCGCCGGCTTCGTCCGCTTCCACTTGGACGTGGACGGCTACGCCCGCGCCTTCACCTACGCCCCGCAAGTCCGGCAAGGCGAGACGGCCACGCCGGACCTCATCACCGCCCCGGCCGTCCGACTGCTGCCCGTGGACGGGTCGGCGATGTCCGTGAAGTTGGCCCGCGAAATCCGGTCCAACGAGTTCGGGGCCGAGCGGTCGTTCACCCCGGTGTTCTTCGTCCGGCCCTCGACGGCCACGAAGTTCCTCGCCGAGGTCGAGAACGAGTCCCCGCGGGACGACCTGTTGCTGAAGCTGGACCGCAGCCGGGCCGGCACGTACCGGCAGGCCGACGAGGTGGTGAACGCCGGCTCGCCGCGCGAAGTCCGCGTGTGGCTGAACCTCGCCGGGCCGGACGGGGCCGTGGAAGTGGCCGACACCGTGCGCGACCGCGTGGTGACGTTCGACACGTCGGCCATCCGCGGCAAGTACGAACTGCGGGCCGCCCTGGGGGCCGGCGACAAGAAGGAGTTCATCGCCCAGATCGTGGTGGACGACACGCCCGCCGAAGAGGGGGACATCCTGTTCGGGGCGTTCGAGAAGCAGCACGTCCGCGGCACGCCGCTGCCGGTGAGCGTGACCGCGTCCGACGCGGAGACGACGCCGATCACCAAGGTCGAGTTCGTGCTGGGCAAGCCCGGCCCGGACGGCAAAATCCCGCCGGAGGCCCCCAAGGTCGAGGCCACGCTGGTGAAGGACCGTTGGGTGGCCGAACTGCCGATGCCCGCCGACAAGAAAGGCCCGATGGAAGTGACGGCCGTGGTCCTGAACGCGGTCGGGCTGGAGAGCACAAAGACGGTGCGCATCGAATTGGTGGACAAGAAACTGGTCGGCAAGATCGCCGTCAAGGTGGAGCGCGGCGGCCGCCCGCAACCGGACACGCCGGTGCTGCTCCGCGACGCCAAGAACGAGGAGAAGGCCGCCGGCCGCACGAATGCCAAGGGGGAGTACCTGTTCGAGGAACTGCCCCCCGGGTTCTACAAGGTGGCCTCCGCGAAGGCCGACGCCGGGGCCGGCAGCCGCGGCGAAGTCCGCGTGGAAGTGCAAGTGGACAAGACGACGAAGGCGACGCTGCCGCTGACGCGGCCGAAGTAACGGGGGGTGACGGGCGGGTACAAGCCGCGCTGCTTGGCCCGCCTTCACACACAGTAGTACCAACGGCCGCTTTTCACACCGGCGGGGTGGCAGTAATTGTTGACGTGAGCCGCGACGCGGAGGCTTT
>JAYTTY010000004.1:0-3247 GCA_043744795.1 Zavarzinella sp.
CTCCCCCCCTTGGCAAGGGGGGGCCGGGGGGGGTCTCTTCCGGTCAATCGCTTCCTCCACACGCGAAATGCCGACGGGAGGGCGCCGTGACCTCCGTCCGCGTCCCGCTCTCCGCCATTGCCCACGGGCGCAGCGGGGACAAGGGGAACCACTCGAACGTCGCCGTCATCGCGTACACGCCGGCCGGGTTCGCGTGGCTGCGGGAACACCTCACCGCCGAGCGGGTGCGGGCGTACTTCGCCCCGCTGAACCCGTCGGCCGTCGAGCGGTACGAGGCGGCCAACGTGCTGGGCCTGAACTTCCTGTTGCGGGACGCGCTGGCCGGCGGGGCGTCGCGGTCCCTGCGGTCGGACACGCAGGGGAAGACCTTCGCCCTCGCCCTGTTGCAAATGCCTGTCGATTTGCCGACCGACCACGCGGCCATGCTCCCGATCCCGGAGGGCCGCCCATGAGCGCCTTGGTGAGCGTTGACCGGGACGGCCCCGCCGCCGTTATCACCCTGCGGCGGGCCGACAAGCGGAACGCCCTGAGCCGGGCGCTCATTGCCGAACTGACGGCCGCCTTCGCCCAAGTGCGGGCCGACGCGGCGGTGCGGGCCGTCATCCTGACCGGGGACGGCCCGGCCTTCTGCGCCGGCATGGACCTCGGCGAACTGCGAGACACGCTGACCGCCGGCGAAGAAGTCGTCTGGGACGACGCGGTGAAACTCGCCACGCTCTTCGACCTGATTTACACCCTGCCCAAGCCGACCATCGCGGCGGTCAACGGGCCGGCGGTCGCCGGCGGGGCAGGGTTGGTGTCCGTGTGCGACATGGCCGTGGCCGCCCCGGCCGCGACGTTCGGCTACCCGGAAGTCCGCCGCGGCATCGTGGCCGCCTTGGTGATGCCGCATTTACTTAGGTTGGTCGGCGAACGAGCGGCCCGCCGTCTGCTGCTAACGGGTGAACTGATCCCCGCTGATGAGGCGCTGCGAGTGGGGTTGATTTCGGAAGTCGTCCCAGCAGAGAATTTGATGAGCCGAGCGAAGGGGTTGGCCGCCGAATGTGCGCTCGGCGGCCCGCAAGCGTTGGCCGACACGAAACGCTTGTTGGCCGCGTTCTCCAAGCAGGCGTTGTCCGTCGAAGAGTTGGCGAAGGAAAGCGCCGCCCCGAGGTTGGGGGATGAAGGACGGGCGGGGGTGGCGGCCTTCTTCCGGCAAGAGCCGCCGCCGTGGGCGTGAGACGGCCGATTTGCGTCTTTCGGACATTTTTTCCAAACCCCACAGAAGATTATCCCGCCGCCGTCGTTTTCCCTCGCATCACGGGGCCAGTCCCCGACACACCAAACAGGGAGAACGGTTATGAAGAAGTCCATCATCCTCGCGGCGGCCTTGGCTCTGGTCACGGGCGCGGCCGACTCGGCCTCGGCCACGGAGTACAAGAAGGTGGTGACCTATAAGACGGTCACCGAGTACGTGACCAAGTCGGTCCCGTACGCCGCCGAAGTCACCAAGTACGACCACTGCGACCGGCCGTACACGGCCACCGTGACCAAGTACAAGACTGTCGAAGTCCCGGTCACGAAGCAGGTGCCGGTCGTCAAGTACGTCCCGGTGTACTCCGGCGGGAACGGGTACTGAGGTAAAAGACCTCACCCCTAACCCCCTCTCCGCGGCGGAGAGGGGGAACCAAACCAGGATGGCTTCCGCCCACTTGCTCCCCCTCTCCGCGGCGGAGAGGGGGCCGGGGGGTGAGGTGGCTTTCTCTGATTAGACGCTTGACAACGGGGCCTCCGGGGTTCATCCTCATCGGGATGACCCCTTCTCCGTTGACCGACGAGGAACTGGCCGCCCGCGCGGGCCGGGACCAGGCCGCCTTCGCCGAACTGCACCGGCGGTACGACGCCCGCCTGCGGGGATACCTGCGGGTGCAAGGCCACACGCCGACGGCCGTGCCGGACATCAGCCAGGACACTTGGCTGAAAGTCTTCAACAAATTGCGGACCGGCGAGCCGTTTGACGGCCACTTCCGCGGCTGGCTGTTCACCGTCGGGGCGAACACCGGCAAGGACATGGCCAAGAAGCGAAAGCCGCTGCCCTTGACCGACGACGTGCCGCCCGCCGCCCGCCCCCAGAAATGGCTCCCGGACGCCGAAGACACCGCCCAACTGCACCGCTGCTACGGCGGCCTCTCCGACCGGGAGCGGGACGTGGTGAAGCGCCGCCTGGAAGGCCAGGCCATCCCCGACGTCGCCAACACGCTGCAAATGTCGCCCGATCAGGTGTCCGCCACCTTCCACCGGGCCAAAGAGAAACTCCAAACCTGTCTCGGAGTGACAAAGGATCTACCGTGTTCGCCATGACCATCCCCGACGACCCCGCCGCCTTGGCCCGGTGGCTCGAAGATGCCATCGTCAGTGGGGATGTCCGCCGACTGGCCGACGAACTGCGGGTGATCCACGGCTTGACGCCCGAGGCCGCGCCGTCCCTCGCCGCCTACCAAGCCGCCCTGCCGGACGTCGAACGGGCCGGCTTGTCTGCCCTCCCCGCCGACCTGCTTCGGCGGACAATGACGCACCCGGACGAACTGCTCGCCCTCGCGGAACATCTGCTGATGTGCGGCGGCGCCTACTGGGACGCTCGCTTGGCAGGCGAACCGGGGACGGCCGACGCCGTGGCCGACGGCTGGGTACGCTTGAAGCAAGCCCTGCCGGCAGGCAACGTCTACCCGGCCGGGAAGTCGAAGTTCATTACTTGGCTGATGGTCGGCGCCCCGTTCGTTACGGCGGCGGCCATCCTGGTGGCCGTGTTCGTGATGAACCCGTTCCGCGACAAGGGGACTCCGCAAGGCGACGTGGCGTGGGGCTGGCAAAAGCCGGACGCCTTCGCCCCGGCCCCGACCCGCGAGGAATACCTGACGCGGCTGGCCGACTCCGCGAACGACTGGTTCAAGAAACGCCCGGACGACAAGCCGGCCCTCGCCAAGCGCATCACCGAGTTCCGCCAAGGCTGCGACGCCCTGCTCGCCGCCGACCACAAGCCCCTGCCGGCCGCCGACCAAGCGTGGCTGAAGGAGCGGTGCCAACTCTGGCGCGGCAAGTTGGACGAGCAACTGACGAAACTGGAAACCGACCCGGCGGCCGACCCCGAACAAGTCCGCGACGCGACGGACGCGATTGTGAACAAACTGGCGGACGCCCTCCGCGGGCGGGCGAAGGCGGCGTGAGAAGCGGCCAGTCTTGTAAGCCGCGATGCGGAGGCTTTGCGGAG
>JAYTTY010000005.1:0-92379 GCA_043744795.1 Zavarzinella sp.
CAAGCCGGATCAACGAGTGTTGATTTGTTCACCAAGCCAAAAAACTGGCTCCGGCAACGGGGACAATGCGCCCTGAAAAGTGCGAAAGACTAGTCAGACGGCGGGGGACGTTTCAATGGGGGCAAGGAACTCGTCGGCCGCGGAGGCCGCTTCTCCGCCCTTCGGGAGTTCGTCCAGTTTTCGCAGCACGGCGGCCATCAGCGCGGCCATCCCGTGCCCGGTGACGGCCGAGATGCGGTACACGTCTTGGCCCAATTCGTCGGCCATGCGTTGCCGCTGCTCCTCGGCGTCCGTCAGTTCGCCCTTGCTCAGGGCGACGAACTCCGGCTTGCGGGCCAGTTCCGGGCTGTACAGTTCCAATTCTTTGCGGATGGCCCGGTAATTTTCCAGCGGGTCGGCCCCGTCGGTCGGGAGCGGTTCCACCAGGTGGATCAGAATTCGCGTCCGCTCGACGTGGCGTAAGAACTCGTGACCGAGGCCGACGCCGCTGTGGGCGCCTTCGATTAGTCCCGGCAGGTCGGCCAGCACGAACGAGCGGTCGTCCCCGACGTTGGCGATGCCGAGGTTGGGGTACTTCGTGGTGAACGGGTAGTCGGCGATTTCCGGCCGCGCCCGCGACAGCCGGGAGAGCAACGTGGACTTGCCGGCGTTCGGCAGTCCCACCAAGCCCACGTCGGCGATCACCTTCAATTCCAGCGTGATCCAGCGGTCCTCGCCGTCGCCGCCTTCCTCGAATTCGCGCGGGGCGCGGTTCGTGGACGTGGCGAAGTGCTTGTTGCCCCGGCCGCCTTTTCCCCCGCGCGCCACCGTCACTTGTTGGCCGACTTCGGTGAGATCTTTGATCACGTGGCCGCGCTCGCGGTCCCGCACGACGGTCCCCGGCGGGACGAACAGGATTAAGTCTTTGGCCGTGCGGCCGTGGCATTGCGACGACCCGCCGCGTTCGCCGGCTTCGGCCCGGTGGTGTTTCTGGTGGGCGAGGGCCGTCAGGCTGTCCGCGTTCGGGTCGGCTTGCAGGATGATCGACCCGCCGTTGCCGCCGTCGCCGCCGTCCGGGCCGCCCTTGGGGACGTACTTCTCCCGCCGGAAGCAGCACATGCCCCGCCCGCCGTCGCCGGCCTTCACGAAAATCTCGACGCGGTCAACGAATGCCATGGCGGTGTCTCAGGTAAGTCGAATCTTGGTGAGTGGTCGCCCCAAGCGGGTGGCCGAGCCGTCTGCAAAAGGGACTGTCTCCGTCCAGTCCGTAACCTCGCACTTGATGAACGGCCTCAGTGGTGGAGTTGGAAGCGGCCCACGGCCTGGAACGCATGACGCAGGTGCAAGACTTCGGGTTCGCGAGCGCCGGGCGGCCAGCGGACGGCCAGTACGTCGAACCGCACGGGGACGTTCCACAGTTTTCGCCGCTTGACGAACCGCACGGCCGCGTCCGTCAGTCGGCGTTGCTTCTCGGCGTTCACCGTGGCGGCCGTCTCGTGCGTGGCGCGGGTCTCGCTGGACCGCACCTCGACAATGACGACGCAGTCCCCGTCCACGGCCAGCAGGTCAATCTCGCCGAGGGCGTCTTGGACGTTTCGCCCGATGACGCGGAAGCCGGCCCGGCGCAGGTACTTGGCCGCCCACCGCTCGGCCCGCAGGCCGAACCAGCGGCGGTACCACGGGAAGCGGGTGAAGCCATCGGGGAGCATGGGACATTCCCAAACGGACAAGGGGCCGGGAGGCGTCACGCGGACGGCTCCCGGCCCCGTGGCTCGTCGTGCGTACCCGGCCCGGTTACTTCTTGGCGACGCCGCCGGGGCCGACCTTCTTCTTCTCGGTCTTGGCCGGGCCTTTCTTGCGTTCCTTAAGGCGGGTGGCCTTGCCCACGCGGTCGCGCAGGTAATAAAGCTTGGCCCGCCGCACGGCCCCAGTCTTTTTGACTTCGATTTTGGCGATGCGCGGGGACAGCAGCGGGAACAGGCGTTCGACGCCCTCACCCTGCACGATCTTGCGGACGTTAATCATCTCGTCCGGCTTCTCGCCCTTGATGGCGATGACCGTGCCGCTGAACACTTGGATGCGGCCCTTCTCGCCCAGTTCGAGCCAAAAGTGAACATCCACCGTGTCGCCGACGCGAATTTGCGGAATCGCGCGCACGGTGGACAGCTTGGAAATCTCGCCCTGCTTCTTGTTCAGCTCGGCGGTCTTGTCCGACTGCTGCTTTTCCACGATGGTGATGAGCTTGTTCTTCATGGCTATTCGTCCTTCATCTGTTGGTCGGTCAGGCCGGCCCGCGCCGCACTCCGCGTCGCGGACTGCTCGGAGCGCCAGCGGGCAATCGCGGCGTGGTTGCCGCCCAATAACACGTCCGGGACGGCCATCCCCCGGAACTCGCGCGGCCGCGTGTACTGCGGGTACTCCAGCCGGCCGTCTTCGCTGTGCGACTCGTCTCGGGCCGATTGCTCGTCCCCCAAGACGCCGGGGATCAGGCGGATCACCGAGTCGATCACCGCCATCGCGGGGACTTCCCCGCCGTTGCACACGAAATCCCCGAGTGAAATCTCGCGGGGCCGCAGCCCCCGCCGAATCCGCTCGTCAAACCCCTCGTACCGCCCGCAGAGTAGAAGGAGCCGGCGATGCTTCGCCAAGTCCTCGACCACCCGCTGCGTCAGCCGCTCACCGGCCGGGGTCAGCATGATCAGTTGGCCCGGCTCCTCTTGGGCCTGCACGGCTTCGACGCACTCCGTCACCGGGCCGGGCATCAGTACCATGCCGGGGCCGCCACCGAAGGGGCGGTCGTCCACGGTCTTGTGCTTCCCGGTCGCCCAGTCGCGGATGTTCCAGAGATGAATCCGGACCAGCCCGCCGTCGATGGCCTGCTTGAGGAGGCTCTGGGAGACGTACCCGGAAAACAAGTCCGGGAAGAGGGTCAGTACGTCGAACCGCACGGCCGCCCTTCCCCGCCGACCTTACGCCGGCTGTTGCGCGGCCGCCGCTTGGAGCGCTTCGAATTTGGCGCCGTACTTGTTGACCAGCACGAGAACCTTGTCCGACACTTTTGCCCCGACGCTCCGCCAGTACTTGATGCGGTCCGGGATCAGGGTGACGCCCTTCTCGCCGTCGGCGACGTGCGGGTCGTACGTGCCCAAGTCTTCGATCACCCGGCCGTCGTTCGGTTGGCGGGAGTCGATGACTACGATGCGATAAAAGTGCCGGTGCGTCCGGCCCATCGGCTTCATCCGAATGCGAACAGCCACGTGATTTCCCTGCCCCGTCGGCCTAGTTTTTCAACGAACAAATAGTGTACAAGCGTGCGGACGAACGACAAGCACGCCGCCGGGGTGATTCCCGCGAAAATCCGTCACCGCTTCTTCTTTTTCTTCTTTTTCCGGTCCTCGGCGCGCTCCTTGGCGCTCTTGCGCTTGCCGGTGTCCCCCTTCGATTTCAACATGCTTTCGCCCCCGGGCGCGAACGCCCCGGCCTTGCCGAGGCCGGTCATCATCTTGATGCGCTGCCAGATGTTCATGGACATCATCTGCTTCATGATCTGGCGCACCGAGTCGAACTGCTTGAGGAACTGACTGACTTCTTGCGGCTGCACGCCGCACCCGGCCGCGATGCGGCGGCGGCGGGACTGGTCGATGATGTCCGGGTCGTCCCGCTCCTTCTTGGTCATCGAGTCAATCATCCCCTGCACCCGCTTGAGGGCCTCTTCGGGGTCTTCCCCCTCGGGGATCATCTCGGCCATGCCCGGCATCCGCCCGATGAGGTCCTTCATCCCCATCTTCTGGATGTTGGCGAAGTGCTTCCGGAAGTCGTCCAGCGTGAACTTGCCTTTTTGCAGGGCCTCCTGCTGCTGCAGCATTTCCTCTTCGGACACGTCTTGCTGAATCTGCTGGACCTTCTCGACCAAGCCCATCAAGTCGCCCTGGCCCATAATCCGCGAGGCCATCGACTCGGGGCGGAAGTCTTCGAGGGCGTTTAGCTTTTCGCCGACGCCGATGAACTTAATCTGGACCCCGGTGATGGCCTTGATGGACAGGGCCGCCCCGCCGCGGGCGTCGCCGTCGAGTTTCGTGAGGATCACGCCGTTGATCGAGAGGGCGTCGTTGAACGTCTTCGAGACGTTGACGGCCTCCTGCCCGATCATCGCGTCCACGACCAAGTAAACGTGGTCCGGTTGCACTTGCCGGTCAATCTGGTTCAACTCGGCCATCAACTCTTGGTCGATTTGCAACCGGCCGGCGGTGTCCAGAATGATGAGGTCGAGCGAGTTCTGCTTGGCGTACGCGACCGCGTTCTTGCAGACTTGGACCGGGCTGGTGGCCTCAGAGTAGACGGGGATTTTGAGCTGTTCCCCCAATACTTTCAACTGCTCGACGGCGGCGGGACGCTGCAAGTCGGCGGCCACCATCAATGGCCGGCGGCCGGCGTCGCGGAGTTTCAGGGCCAACTTCCCGCAGGTCGTCGTCTTCCCGGCCCCTTGCAGGCCGCACATCATCAGGACGGTCGGCCGGTCCTTGAAGACGGGAATCTTGTGGTCCACCGGCCCCATGAGTTGCACGAGTTCGTCGAAGACAATTTTGACGATCTGGTCGGCCGGGTTGACCCGCTCCAGCACGTCGGCCCCGACGGCTTGGGCCTCCACCTTGGCGATGAAGTCGTTCGTGACATTGAAGTTCACGTCCGCTTCGAGGAACGCCCGGCGCACTTCCTTTAGGCCGTCGCGGATGTTGTCGGGCGTGAGCCGCCGGCCGCGGAACTTGCCGAGCGCTTCCTTGATGCCGCGCTGAATGCCGTCAAACATGTGATGCCCGCTGACCCGGTGTATGGATGAAGGAAGCGTATTTTAGGATCACTCGGACGATGAAGCAACGGGACGCGCGAAGCCGTGCTTGTCGCCGTCCTTAGACTTGAAAGATTCGCCCGGCGCCCGCGTATCATTAACGATACCCGTCTGCGTACTTTTTGGAGCATCTCCAATGAAAGCCCTCTCCCTCTTGGTCCTCCTGTTCGGCCTCGCCGCCCCGGCCGTGGCCGACGACTGGCCGCAATGGCTCGGCCCCAAGCGGGACGGCTACTGGCGGGAGACGGGCATCGTGGACGAATTCCCCAAGGGCGGCCCGCCGATCCTGTGGCGGCAGCCCGTGGGCATGGGCTACGCCGGGCCGGCGGTGGCCGGCGGGAAAGTCTTCCTCCCGGACCGATACTTGGCCGAAGGCGTCGAGAACCCCGGCGACCCGTTCGCCAAGGCGGCCGTGAAGGGCAAGGAGCGGGTGCAGTGCTTCGACGAGAAGACGGGCAAGCCGCTGTGGAAATTCGAGTACGACAGCGAGTACCGCATCAGCTACGCGGCCGGGCCGCGCGGCACGCCGAGCGTGGACGGCGACCTGCTGTACCACCTCGGGGCGATGGGCGACTTCTACTGCCTGAAAACAACGGACGGCTCCGTGGTGTGGGAGAAGCACTTCCTCAAGGATTACGGGGCGGCCTTGCCGGTGTGGGGCTTCGCCGCCCACCCGCTCGTGGACGGCGACCAAGTCATCTGCCTCGTCGGCGGCGAGGGGGGCAAGGCCGTCGTGTCGTTCGACAAGAAGACGGGCGCGGAGAAGTGGTCCGCCGTCACGGCCCAAGGCGATCCAGGGTACAGCCCGCCGGTGATCTTCGAGATCAACGGCAAGCGGGAACTGATCACCTGGCTGTCACACGCCGTCGTGTCACTCAACCCGGAGACGGGGAAGAAGAACTGGCAGTACGACTGGAAGATCGACAACGCCCTCACCGCCCCGACGGCCCGGCTGGCGAACAAGACGCAATTGTTCCTCACGTCCTTCTACAACGGGTCGCTGTTGCTGGACATCGGCGGCGAATCGCCAAAGGTGATTTGGAAGAGCACGAGCAAAGGCGGCCAAGCGGCCGTGATGCCGGACAAGACCGTCGATCTCCATTCCATCATGCCGACGCCGGTGATCGCCGGGGGCCACATTTACGGCGTGTGCAGCTACGGCGAGCTGCGGTGCTTGGAGTTGCAGTCCGGCAAGCGTGTGTGGATGTCGCACGAGCCAATCGCCGGCAAGTCCGTCCGCTGGGGGAACGCCTTCATCACCCCGCACGACGACCGTTACTTCCTGTTTAACGAGCAAGGGGAATTGATCATCGCCAAGTTTTCCCCGGCGGGATACTCGGAAGTGAGCCGGGCCAAGATTCTCGAACCCACGAACAAGATGGCGATGGGCCGCCCGGTGGTGTGGTCACACCCGGCCTACGCGAACAAGGCAGTGTACGTCCGGAACGACAAGGAATTGGTGGGCGTGTCACTCAAAAAATGATTGTTCGTCGGCAGACTGACGCCCCGGTCCCAGACGGACTCGGGGCGTCGCTCACAACCCTACTTTGGCTCGTCTTTCTTCTTCTCTGAGTCGGGGATTTGGTCCGGCGTCCGGGCGTCTATTTTCTCCGGCTCTTTCTTATCGGGTTCTTTCTTTTCCGGGCCATTCTTCTCCGGCTCCTTCTTCTCCGGCTCCTTCTTCTCCACCGGCGGGGGCCGCTTGGGGATTTCCCGCGGCTTTCCGTCCGGGCCGAGCCGGCGGAACTTGGCGTACTTATAAGTGAACTCGCTGAACAGCCCGTCCTGTTTGAGCGTCTCGCGGTCGTCGTCCTCGAAGACCGTCTCGTTGGCCCGCTTCATCATCTTCAGCCACACTTGGTCGGGCGGGAAGACTTTGTTGGTAATGTAATGCACCCGCTCGTCGATGTAATGCACCTGTTCGTCGTCGGGCGGCGACACGTAGCCGAGAAATTTCTCGTCCCACGGCATAGTTTGCAGGGCGAAGACCAAGAAGCCGGCCATGAGGTAACCCATGACAGCCCCGACGCACCCGCCGCCGATCTGGGACATCTGCGGCGGGATGTCCAGTTCGCGATTGGCGATCAAGTTGGTCAGCACCCGGCAGAGGAGTAACACCAAGGCGAAGACGCCGAGGAGTGAGATGGCGTCTTCGTAGTTAGCGAGGAAACTGCCGGCGAAGGAGTCTTCCAAGGCGTTCGCGAACGCGGGCCAGCAGTGGACGGACACCGTGCCCGCGAACACGACGCCGAACAAGTTGCAGAGGGCGTTGAACAGCCCTTCTCGCATCATCGAGTACACGACGATGCCAATGACGGCGAGGCTCAACAAAACGATCATGGCGCCCCCCGTGCGGTCATTTCGCCACCCGTTGGAGTTCTTCGATGGACGTCACGCCGGCCACGAGTTTGCGGACCCCGTCATCCAAGACCGAGACGAAGTGGTTCTTCATGGCCGCCGCCTTGATCTTCGCGAGGTCCGGGTTGCCGCGGACCAAGTCGCGGATCTCGTCGTTGAGCACGAGCAGTTCAAAAATGCCGACGCGGCCGTGGTAGCCGGTGCCGCCGCAGTTCGGGCACTTGGCCCCGCCGTCATCGTCCTCGCCGCTCTTCGACCCCTCGAACTTCGCCCGGTAGAGTTTCGTCACCTTGTCCGGCGAGAGCCGCAGTTTCTTGAGCGTCTCGGCCGACGGCCGGTAGGCGACGCGGCAGTCGGGGCACAGCTTGCGGACGAGGCGCTGGCCGACCACGGCCGAGACCGCGCTGGCCACCATGAAGGGCTTCACGCCGAGGTCGATGAGCCGGCCGAGGGCGGTGACCGTGTCGTTGGCGTGCAGCGTGGTGAACACCATGTGCCCGGTCTGGGCCGCCTGGCAGGCGATCTCGGCCGTCTCGATGTCGCGGATTTCCCCGATCAGGATGACGTCCGGGTCCTGCCGCAAGATGCTGCGCAACTCGGCGGCGAACGTCTTGCCGGCCTTGGGGTTGACTTCGATTTGCGTGACGTTGTCAATCAGGTACTCGACCGGGTTTTCCAGCGTGATGACGTTCCGCGTCAGCCGGTCAATCTGGTTCATGCACGCATAGAGCGTCGATGTCTTCCCCGCCCCGGTCGGCCCGCAGGTAATCAGCATCCCGTGCGGCTGCTGGATGATGCGCGATAATTGCTTCTGCATCGTGTCGCGGAAGCCCACTTCTTCCAGACTTTTCATCTGCTTCGAAGAGTCGAGGATCCGCATGACGAGTTTTTCGCCGTTGACGCTCCCGGACGTGGCGACGCGGAAATCGACCAGCCGGGTCTCCTCGACCTCGGCGGAGAAGCTGCCGTCCTGCGGCTTGCGGCGCTCGGCGATGTCCATGCCGCACAGGTTTTTGTACACGTTCAGGACCGGCAGCCCCAGCTTTTGCATGAAGGACGCCGCCGGTTGGAGGATGCCGTCGATCCGGTAGCGGACGACGATGGCGTCCCGCGTCGGCTCCATGTGGATGTCCGTGGCCCGGAGTTGGATGGCGTTCCAGACGAGTTCTTGGGCGCCGCGGTACCCCTCGGACTGGGCCACCTTGGCCAACTTGTTCACGCCCTTGTCGTCGGCCCCGCCGGACATCTTGCCGATGAAGCGGACGGGAATCTCCTTCTTCTCGTTCTTGATCCCCTTGATTTCGAAACCCATGTTCCTCCGGACCCAGCGCCGCATGTGGGCCTTGGTGAACACGCGCAAGGGGGGCGGAACCTTCTGGTTTCGCTGCGACACGTAAACGCAGAACGGGGAGGCGTACAGCAAGAGCGCTAAGACGAAGGCGACGACGAACAAGGGGACGATCCAGACGAGCAGCAGGCCGGCGGCCGCGCACCCGAGCAGCAAGAAGTCCCAGTTCGTGCGGGGCAGTGAAAAAGTCCGGGCGTCCCGGTCAACCCAACTGATGGTGCGGACCCAGAGGAAGTACAGGAGGGCGTAGAGGAAGAGCTTCCCGTCGTGGAATAACAGGCCGTCACCGCGCGGGAAAAGGGCCAGCAGCGTCGGCAGGCCGAAGACCGGTGAGTCCGACGGGGCCGGGAACATCTGGGGAGCCAACCCTCGTCTCGGGGGAGATTGACCGCCGCCCGGGGGCCGCGGTGCACCGCCGGGCGGTGAGAACCGTTAGCTTACGACTTCGCCCCGCCGGCGA
Organism: Zavarzinella sp.; assembly: GCA_043744795.1. GTDB lineage: Bacteria > Planctomycetota > Planctomycetia > Gemmatales > Gemmataceae > Zavarzinella. The sequence goes on from JAYTTY010000005.1 coordinate 8,992, forward strand.
CGAACGGGGCGGTCAGCCCAAGATGCCCGGCGCGGCCACTTTAATGCCCTTGAGGGCCATCTTCAGCTTCTCCGGGTCCGGGGCGTATTCCATGGCGACGCTCTTCTCCACGTCGCCGCGCTCGACCAATTGCCGGAGGCTTTCGGTGAAGTCGATCATCCCCTCGTTGAAGCCGATGCGGATGGCGTCCGCGATGGTGTGGTCGCGCCCCTCGGAAATCAACTTGCGGATCGTCGGGTTCACGATCATGATCTCGTTCGTGGGGCACCGGCTCTTCTTGATCCCCTTCACCAACTTTTGGGCGACCACGGACTTGAGGTTGTTCGCCAGCGCCTGACGAATGGCGTGGTGCTTTTCCGGCGGGAACAAGTCGAGAATTCGGTTAATGGTCGTGTGGGCGCTGGAGGCGTGGATCGTCCCGAACACCAAGTGCCCGGTCTCCGCGGAGTGGACGGCCGCCTCGAACGTCTCCACGTCCCGCAACTCGCCGACGAGGATCACGTCCGGGTCTTGGCGGACGGCGTCCTTGAGGGCCTTGTGCCAGTTGATGCAGTCCAGCCCGATCTCGCGCTGGTTGATGTAGGACTTCTTATCCGTGAACGTGAACTCGATCGGGTCTTCGACGGTGAGGATGTGCAGCGGCTCGTTCTCGGCGACGTAGTCGATCATCGCGGCGATGGTGGTCGATTTGCCGGACCCCGTCACCCCGGCCAGAATCACCATACCCTCATTGAAGTGGCACAACTTCTCGATGGTGTCCGGCAGCCCGAGGCTGGCGAAGGTCGGGATGAACGAGTTCACGCGCCGGGACACCAGCGACAGCCGGCCGCGCTGCTTGAACAGCGACACGCGGAACCGGCACTCGTCCTTCCCGATCACCCACGAGAAGTCCACGCCCCCCTCGATTTCCAAAATCTGGCGGAGGTGCGGCTTCAAAATCGGGTGAAAGTACCGCTCCATGTCCTCTTGCGTGACGACCGGGCGGTCCGTCTTGCGGATGTCCCCCTTGAGCCGCATCATCGGCGGCTGGCCGACCTTCAAGTGCAAGTCCGACGCCTCGAACTTCATGCACATGCGGAAGAGCTTGTTGACCTCCGGCTCCACGTCCGGGTCGAAGACGGGGGTCGGGTACAAGTCTTCGGGCCGCATGGCGGCGACGGCTGGCGTGGAGGGGGAGGACATGACGGCGCTCCGGCGGACTGGAAAAGGACGAGAATTGCCCCGCCCGTCTCGGTGTCATCATACCAAGCGGACGGCGATGCCGCGATCCGCCAAGTAGCGTTTCGTCTCGGGGATCGTGTACTCGTTGTAGTGGAAGATGCTGGCGGCCAAGGCAGCGTCCGCCCCGGCGGCCAAAACTTCGCGCAGGTGTTCGGGCGACCCGGCCCCGCCGCTGGCCACCACGGGGATGCCGACGGCCCGCGTCACCGCCGCCGTGATCGGCAAGTCGTAGCCGTTCTTGGTGCCGTCCGCGTCCATGGACGTGAGGACGATTTCCCCGGCCCCGAGCCGTTCGACCTCCTTCGCCCACGCGACGGCCTCCAGGCCGGTCGGCTTGCGGCCGCCGTTGATGTGGACTTCCCAGAATTCCTTCCCGTCACGCATGACGCGCCGCGGGTCAATGTTGACGACCGTGGCGCACCGCCCGAACTTGCGGGACACTTCCGAGACGAGTTCCGGCGTGTTGACGGCCGCCGAGTTGATGCTGACTTTCTCGGCCCCCGCTTGGATGATCTGCGTGGCGTCCTCCAGCGTGCGGATGCCGCCGCCGACGGTGAACGGCATGAAGATTTCCTCGGCCACCCGCCGGATCATGTCGAGCAGAATCGCCCGCCCCTCGTGGCTCGCCTTGATGTCCAAAAACACCAGTTCGTCGGCCCCTTCGCGCTCGTAGCGGCGGGCCACTTCCACGGGGTCGCCCGCGTCCCGCAGGCCGACGAAGTTCGTCCCCTTGACGACCCGGCCGCGGTCCACGTCCAGGCACGGGATGATTCGTTTGGTGAGCATCGCGTTATGTTATGCCATTTTCCCGGCGACATACCTTGTGCGCCGCGACGTGGCGGCCATTTCGTAGAATGGTGACACCCGCCGGCCATCCAACCTCAAAGGCCCGTTTTCGATGATCGACCCGGACGAACTCCCGCCACAACCAACACTCACCCCCGAACAGTACGACCGTCTCCGCGACGTGGCAGCCACCAAGGGGGCGGCGGCCGCGGTCGAACAACTGACCCGCGATCTGGAAGACCTCGGCGACGCGGACGCGCTGTTTTACGCCATGCTGATGAAGAAGCGGGTGGAACTGGGCGTCTCGCCGTTCCCGAGCGGGCCGTCGACCGACTTGCCCAAGGAAGCGCACGAGCCGTACGAGAGCGCCATCCGGGACGCCGGGCGGCTGGTCGGCCAACAATTGTTAAAGAAGCACGACATTCGCCGGGCGTACTTTTACTTCAACATGCTCGGGGAAACCGGCCCCGTGAAGGAGTATTTGGACGCCTACACGCCCACCGACGCCGACGACATTCAGGGCGCCGTGGAAGTGGCTCTTTACCAAGGCGTCCACCCGCGGAAGGGGTTTGAGTTGGTCGTCGAGCGGTACGGCATCTGCAACGCGATCACGACCTACGGCGGCCAGGACTTTTCCCGAAATCCCGAGGGGAAGCAGTTCGCCATCCAAGCCTTGGTGCGGACGCTGCACGCCCAACTGTTGGAACGCCTCAAAGCCGATTACGAGACCCGCGGCTTCGCGCTCGACGGGTCCGAGACGATCACGTCGATGGTGACGGCCCACCCGGAGTTGATGGCCGACGGCGGGTATCACATTGACACGTCGCACCTGTCGTCCGTGGCCCAATACGCCTTGGAATTGGACGCCTGCCCGGAGCGCCAGCAAGCCATCGAGTTGTGCCTGTACGGCGAACACCTCAGCGAGACCCTCCGTTACCCGAGCGACCCGCCGTTCGAGAACGCCTACGCGGATTACAAGATTCTGCTGCAACTGCTGGAAGGCATCGACCAAGAAGCCGGCCTCAAACACTTCGCGGCCAAGATCGCCCCCGGCGTGGCTGAGGGCAACACGTTCCCCGCGGAAGTGTATGTGAACCTCATGCTGCGGCTCGGCCGGAAGGACGAGGCCTTGGCCCTCGCCAAGCAATACCTGAGCGGCGAGCGCCGGCAACTCAGTTGCCCGGGCGTGTACGAACTCTGTTTCCAGGCGAAGGACTACGCCGGGCTGGCCGAAACGGCCAAGCTCCGCGGGGACAGTGTTTCCTATCTTGCCAGCGTGATCGCGGCCGGCAGTCGCTGAAAAGTGCACAAAACTTCACCGGGGTTATCTGGCCGAGTTTGACTGGCCTTGCTATTTTATTTGTTTCGTGTGAGAACATCCGCATCGTTTGGGGCGACTATGTACGCGATCTTTGAAGACGGTTCCCGGCAGTACCGCGTGAGCGTGGGCGACAAGGTGCGGCTCGACCACCGCGAAATCGCCGCCGGGGCCACGCTGACCTTGGACCGCGTGCTGATGCACGCCGACGGGGCGGCCGTGACCATCGGCCAGCCGACCGTCGGCGGGGCGAAGGTGCTCGGCGAGGTGATCGACCACCCGTCCGAAAAGTATGTGATCCAGCACTTCCGCCGCCGGAAGCACTCCAAGCGGCTGAAGGGGCACCGGCAACATTACGTCGAAGTGAAGATCACGCAGATCGTGACCGGCTGACGCCGGCCCGCCGGTCCGCGGATCGTCATGCTCGGGCAAGGAGGCTCGAAAATGCGTTCCCTATCCGTCCGTTTCCGACTGGGCGTGTTGGCCCCGCTCGCCTTGGCGGGCGGCGCCGCGGTCTTCGCCCAAAGTCCGGCCATCACTCCGCCGACGATCCTCGCGCCCACGCCCGGCAACGGCGCCGTGGTCCCGGCGGCCGCCGTGGCGGACCCCGGCCTTCCGGCGGCGCGAAAACCGGCCCCGTTTGACCGCTTCCGCAAGTACGATCAGCTTCCCGACCTGACCCGTCAAATCGTCCTCGCCACCCAGCGCGGCATGGAGTGGCTGTCCCGCGACGGCATCCACCAGTCGAACGGGCGGCTGATTCCGGGCCTGAACCCGGCCTTCGGCAAGGCCACCGAAGACGACCATTTCCTGCGGCAAACCGTCGGGGCATTCTCGCTGGCCCGCTCGGCCAAACTGACGGGCGACGAGAAGTACGCCGTCCGGGCGGCCCAGACGATCCTCTCTCTTCTGTCGGAAACTCGCAAGGACGTTGCCAACCCGGCCGTCCGGCTGCCGTCGCAACCGTCGGCGGTCAGCAACCGCGTGGCTTCGGCCGCGTACTTGTGCATGGCGATTTACGAGATGCCGGGGGCATCGCCTGAACTGTTGACGGCCGCCGAAGAAATGTGCGCGTTCCTCCGCACCAACCTGCGGCCCGACGGCACCGTCCGCTTCGCGGACGCCGACGCCGCGGACGCCGACGCGGACGCGGCGAATCTGTACGCCGGGCCGACGGCTTACGCCCTCATCCTCAGCAACCGGGCGGCCCCGGCCGAGTGGAAGGCGGCGGGGGTGAAGAAAATCGTCACCGGCTACCGCAAGCACTTCCAAGAGGCCCCGCGGATGACCTTCGTGCCGTGGATGACGGCCGCCTGCGTCGAAGCCCACCTCCAGACGAAGGACGCCGCGTTCGCCGACTTCGCCTTCGAGATGAACGACTGGCTGAAAAAACTTCAGTACGACCAGGCCGACGGCGGCAAGGTCGCGTGGCGCGGCGGCTTCCCGACGGTCAGCGACGGGAAACTGGCCCAAACCGCCCCGACCGCGGAGGCGGCCTACTACGCCTTCAGCCTCGCGGAATGCTGCCGGCTGATCCGGTACATGGACAAGCCGGACGCCGGCCGGTACGACGCCTACCGCATGAGCGCCGTGCGGGCCTTGCAATTCCTGACGACCCTCCAGTACGGGGACGACAACACGCAGCACTTCGCCGCCCACTTCCGCCCCGCCCTCGTCGGCGCGTTCCACCCGTCGGCGGCGGACGGCACGATCCGCACCGACCAGACGGCCATGTGCGTCACCGCGTTCGCTTCGTTCCTGTTGGCGGGGGCCGACCAGTGATCCTCGATCATTTCCGGCGGGAAGACGCAAGCCATTTCCGCCCGCCAACGTATAAAGGGGAAAGCTGGCCGGGCCTCCCTCCGGCTCCGCTCCGCCCCGCACCAATCGGTAATCGCTTGATGACGATGGAAACCCGACCGTCTCCGCGGCCCGCCTGCAAGAGCCTGATGGGCGTGCAGATCGTCGGCACGGGGAGCTACGTCCCGGACGCGGTCGTCTCCAACGAGCACCTGCACCAGCGCATGGGGTTCGACTCGGACTGGATCGTCAAGCGCACGGGCATTCTCGAACGCCGCCACGCCCTGCCCCACCAAGCCACGAGCGACTTGGCGGTGGAGGCCGCCAACCGGGCGTTCGAATCGTCCAAGATCGACCCGAAAGAAATCGACTTGCTGGTGCTGGGGACGTTCACCCCGGACATGTCCTTCCCCTCGACGGCGTGCATCGTCCAAGACCGCCTCGGGCTGGTGGCCCCGGCCGTCGAAATCGAAGCCGCGTGCGCCGGGTTCATGTACTCCCTCATCACCGCCGCCGCGTACGTGAAGGCCGGCGTCAGCGACACCGCCTTAGTGATCGGGGCCGACTGCAACTCCCGCATCCTAAACCCGGACGACATTAAAACCTACCCGCTGTTCGGGGATGGGGCCGGGGCCGTGATCCTGAAAAAGGGCCGCGACGACCAAGGCATCCTCGCGTACAGCATGGGGTCCGACGGCAACGGCGGCAACCTGCTCTGCCGGCCGTCCGGCGGCAGTCGCACGCCGCCGATGGCCGAGCATCTGGACCAGGGCCTCCACTACATGTTCATGGACGGCCGGGCCGTGTTCCGCTGGGCCGTCGATATTTTGTGCGACACGATCCAAGACGTGCTGAAGCACGCGGGGTTAGTCCCGGACGACGTGGACTTGTACATCCCGCACCAGGCCAACGTGCGGATCATCAACGCGGCCATCGACGTGTTGAAGATTCCTCGCTCGAAGGTCTTCAACAACCTCGAAAAGTACGGGAACACGTCCGCGGCCAGCATCCCGCTGGCGCTGGACGAGGCCTTGGCTGAGAACCGGCTCGAACGCGGCCGCCTCGCCGTCATGAGCGGCTTCGGGGCCGGGCTGACGTGGGGGACGGCCGTCGTCCGCTGGTGAACCTCGCGGCCGGCCGACATCTCTTTGCCCCGTGTTCCGCGGGGCAGCTAATACTAAAGTATGCACGAATTCTTCGACCACACAGCCGACTTGGGCCTCCGCGTCACCGCGGAAACGTGGCCCGCACTTGTGGAAGAAGCGGCCGCCTGCCTCTTCGCCGCCGTGCTGGAAGACCCGTCTGCCGTGCGGCCGACCGAAGAAATTGTCGTCTCCGTGACGGGGGATGACCGCGAGTTTTTGCTGTTCGACTGGCTCCGCGAGTTGCTCCGCCGCGTGGAAATGGACGGCATGTTGTTCTCACGGTTCCAAGTCACCGCCACGGAAACAGGACTGATCGGCCACGCTTGGGGCGAACCCATCGACCGCGACCGGCATCACCTCTCCCACGAGGTCAAGGCCATCACCTACCACGGCTTGAGCGTCACACAGACGCCGGCGGGGTGGGTGGCCGAAGTCATCGTGGACATTTGAAGGCTAAGCCATGACCAAGCAACCGTTCAGCGGCCCGTTGGAGCGAATCGACCCGTGCTGCGTGCGCATCCCCGCGTCGTACAAGAAAGGCATGCGCGTCCCCGGGATGATCTTCGCCAACGAGCAACTCATGGAGGCGGTGAAGAAGGACCAAGCCGCCGACCAAGTGGCCAACGTCGCCTTCCTGCCGGGCATCCAAGTCGCCAGCATCGCCATGCCGGACATCCACTGGGGGTACGGCTTCTGCATCGGCGGCGTCGCCGCGACCGACCCGGCCGAGGGGGGCGTCATTTGTCCCGGCGGCATCGGCTACGACATCAACTGCGGCGTGCGCCTGGTGAAGACGAACCTCTTCCACCGGGACGTGAAGAATCACATGCGGGAGTTGATCGCCGCCATGTTCAACACCGTCCCGGCCGGCATGGGCCGCTCCGGGGCATACGCGTTCAACGACAAGGAAATGCGGCCGTTGCTGGAACAAGGGGCCGGCTACGTGGTCGGCCGCGGCTTGGGCGTCCCGAGGGACTTGGCCAACACCGAGGCCAACGGCCGCATCGAGGACGCGGTGCCGGATGAAGTGTCGGCGCACGCCATCCAACGCGGCAGCAAGCAGTGCGGCACGCTGGGCAGCGGCAATCACTTCATGGAAGTGCAAGTCGTCGATGCCGTCATCGACGCGGAAGTCGCCGGCGTGTTCGGCCTCGAAAAGGACATGATCTGCGTGATGATCCACTCCGGCTCGCGCGGGCTGGGGTATCAGGTGTGCGACGACGCTCTCATCCAATTTCGCAACACGCACGAAAAGTACGGCATCGAACTTCCCGACCGGCAACTCGCCTGCGCCCCGGCCGAAAGCGCGGAGGGCCGGCGCTACATCGGCGCCATGCGGGCGGCCGCCAACTACGGGTTCTGCAACCGGCAATTGCTGATGCAGCAGGCGCGCGAGGTGTTCGCCGGCGTCTTCGGCTCGTCGTGGGAAGACTTGGGGATGGAACTGCTGTACGACGTGGCCCACAACATCGCCAAGCTGGAAGAACACGCCGTCGATGGCAAGACCAAGAAGCTCTGGGTCCACCGCAAGGGGGCGACGCGGGCCTTCCCGGCCGGGCACAAGGAATTGCCGGCCGTGTACCAAAAAGTCGGCCAGCCGGTCATCATCCCCGGGGACATGGGCCGGGCGTCATGGGTTCTGGTCGGCCAACCGGGCAGCATGGAGCGCACGTTCGGCACGACCTGCCACGGGGCCGGCCGCGCCATGAGCCGGACGGCCGCCGTCGCCGAGGCCGGCAAGCGCCGAATTGACAAGGAACTCGAAGCCCGCGGCGTGATCGCCATGTCCCAGAGCCGCCGCGGCTTGGCCGAGGAGCAGCCGAAGGCGTACAAGAACGTGGACGACGTGGTGGAAGTCGTAGACGGGGCCGGCCTCTCCAAAAAGGTGGCGCGCATGCGGCCCCTCGGCGTCATCAAGGGTTGAACTGAGCCACGGCGGGGGTTTTGCCCTATCCTTGCGGGGAATCCACCGCCATCCCGCCCCGCCGCATGAGCAACCTTTCCGCCGCGATTAACTTCCACGCCGACGGCCACCCGCGCACCGCCGAGCCGGTGACGCGGGGCGTCCCGTTCCCGGCCGGCGCCCTCCCCCGCTTGGACCGACTGGTTTGCCGTGACCCGGCCGGGGTCGCTGTCCCACTTCAGGTCCGCGGGCTGGAGCAGTGGGCCGACGGCTCGTGGAAGTGGGTGCTGTGCGACTGGAAAGTAAGCGTCGCCGACTCGGCCACTTACCACATCGCCGTCGGCGATGCCGCCAACCCGCTGACGGAATTCTGGAAGCCGACGGACGAGAAAATCCATCACCCGCTGCGGTATCAGCTTCCCGAGTACGAATTGCGAATGACCAGTGCGGAAGGTCAAGCGCTGACGTACCACCTCGATCCAGTCACGATTGTCGAAGAGCCCGGCACGCTGCGACTGGCCGTGAAGCGAATCGGACACTTTTCACACGACGGTCACCTCGCCGCAAAAGTCATCGCTCGCATCAGTTATTTCGCGAACTCCCCGGTCATCCGCGTGCAACTTACCCTGCATAATCCGAAGCGGGCCGCCCACCCCGGCGGGCTGTGGGACTTGGGGGACGCCGGGTCCATCTTGTTCAAAAGCTTCTCCGTTCACCTCAAATTACCGGGGTCAGGTAGCGTCACCGGAACCGTGTCGCCGGAAGTCGGCCGCCCGCCCGCCCCGTTACAGATTCCGTTCGAGGTGTACCAAGATTCGAGCGGCGGGGAAAACTGGAAGAGCACAAATCACATCAGCCGCACCCGGCAAATCCCGCTCCGCTTCCGCGGCTACCGGATGTCCGTCGGCGATCACAATATGGCCTTGACCGGTCTCCGGGCCACGCCGACCATCGTCGTCAACCGCGGGGCCGAGACACTCGGCCTCGGCATCCCGAACTTCTGGCAGAACTTCCCCAATGCAGTAGGGGTCACGGACTCCGAACTCGTGTTGCACCTGTTCCCCCCCCAGACGCTGGAGCCGCACGAACTGCAAGGGGGCGAACAGAAGACGCACGTTTTCTACGTCGCGGTGGGGGAGGACACCGTCACCGCCGAAGCGCTGGCGTGGACGCGGCGGCCGTTGGTGGCCGTCTTGGACCCCGAGTGGGCGGAACAATCAGGGGCCATCGCTGATTTGACCGCCCCTGGCGTCGGCGAAGAGGCGTATCAGTCCCTCGTGGACGCGGCGATCACGGGGGAGGACACTTTTGAAAAGAAGCGGGAAGTCATCGACGAGTACGGCTGGCGCCACTTCGGCGACATCTACGGCGACCACGAGGCGACGCTGCACCCCGAGAGCGGCCCCAGCCCGCGCGTCTCGCATTACAACAACCAGTACGACGCCGTCGCCGGGTTCGCGTACCAGTGGCTCCGCCGCGGGGACGCCCGGTGGTACGCCATGATGGACGAACTCGCGTACCACGTCCGCGACATCGACTTGTACAACACGACCGAGGACAAGGCGGCGTACAACCGCGGTCTTTTCTGGCACACCTACCACTACGTGGACGCCGACACGGGGACACATCGGTCGTACCCGAAAAACGGCCGCATCCCCCCCAACGGCAAGCGCGTCCCCGGCGGGGGGCCGGGCAACGAGCAGAATTACGCCCACGGCCTGCTGCTCCATTACTTGCTGACTGGCGAACACGCCTCCCGCGAGGCGTGCATCGGGATGGCCCAGTGGGTGATCGACATGGACGACGGCCGCAAGACCGTCTTCAAGTGGCTCACCACGGCCGATACGGGGGTGGCGACCGCCAGTCGGTCGCCGGACTACCACGGGCCGGGCCGCGGTTCAGGCAATTCGCTCGCCGCGCTGCTTGACGGCTTTCGCTTGACGGGCGACCGAAAGTACCTGACCAAAGCCGAGCAGATCATTCGCCGCGTAATCCACCCCGAGGACGACATTCAACGAATGGTCGGCATGACGCGCGACGGCAAAACCTACGTCGACGCCGAGAACCGCTGGTTCTACGTCATGTTCTTGCAAGCCCTCGGCAAATATCTGGACATGAAAGCCGAGCGCGGCGACCGGGACGAGATGTATGCCTACGCCCGCGCCTCTCTGTTGCACTACGCCCGGTGGATGGCGGTCAACGAATATCCCTATTTGGAGCGGCCAGAGATCCTCGAATACCCGACGGAAACATGGGTCGCCCAAGACATGCGCAAGTGCGAAGTGTTCCAGTTTGCCGCCTTACACTCCGACGGGAATGAGCGCGAGATATTCGGCGGGAAGGCCGAAGAGTATTTCGCCTACGTCACGCGCACACTGGCCCAGATGCCGACGCGGACGCTTTGCCGGCCGGTTGTCTTGATGCTCAGCAACGGCTGGAGCCGATTTTGGCACCGAAAGCACCCGGACGAGAGACGGCCGTTGCCAATGAATCTGACGGCGGAATTTCCTCCCAAGCGGCCGTTCATCCCGCAAAAGGTCATCGCCATGAAGCGGGCGAAAATGGTTTTGGCCGCGACGGCCCTGTTCGGATTGCTCGCGACTATTGCGTTGACCGTTTACCTCATTCGCTGACCGTGTCGAGTCGGCCGCGAATGACTTTCGCCGGCACGCCGCCGGCGATCACCCATTCCGGCACCGGCTTGGTCACGACGGCCCCGGCCGCGATGACCGTGTGCGCTCCGATGTCAGCCATCACGACGGCCCCGCTCCCGATCCAGCAATCTTCCCCGATCACGACCCGCGTGAATTCCCCCGCTTGCAACCGGATGGGGGTATTCACGTCGGCAATGCCGTGCATGCGCGCGCCACTGAGGATGTGGACGCCCGTGGCGATCAAAGTGTCCCGCCCGACGCGGACGCTGCCAAGGCTGCAATACGGGCCGATGTACACGTTCTCGCCGATCCAGGCATCCGTCTTGGAGAAGATCGTCCCGAAGCCGACGGACGCGGACGGGTGACAGTGGTTGACCGTCCATCTCAACAAGGCGGCACGCAGGTATTGCCCCGAGACGCCGGGAATGAGGGAGAGCAATTGCGTGGACCCTTCCAACGCCCGGTCTTTGCCAAGCAACGGAACCTTGAGGACATGGACGAACAAGACCGGGCTGACCGCCACGGTGGCCGCCCCGCGGAGCAACGCTTTGGCGACGGCTTTGAGGGACGTGCTCATCCCGCGGACACCGCGGCTTGCGGCCGGAGGCGCACTTGAATGATCGCCCACAACTGAATGCCCAGTCCGGCGATCAGGTAGAACGGCTCGAACGTTTCGAGGGAGAGGAAGATGCACCCGAACGCGAACGAGAGCAAACTGCCCTCCACGCCGCACGCGATGGTGTACGCCAAATCCGCGTCGCGGTCGCTCAACCCCGCCGTCCTTTCTAAATGCCACGGGCCGCCGGTGACGAACCGTCCGACGGCGGTCACGAATGCCCCCGTCGTCACTGACCCGGCGATGGAATGGCGCACGCGGCGGCAACAGTAAAGCGTGGAACCGATAATCGCTGCGTAGCCCATCAGCCCCACGAAGCCCGAGTCGGCTGCGATTTGCAGGTAGGTCGAGTGGATCACCCGGCCCTCCTCGTCGGCCCCGTAGTCAAAGGTGTAGAGGGGGCTGTTGCGGACGCCCATGCCGAGCAGCGGGTTCTCCTCGGCCATCCGCCACGCAATCGCCCATGTCGTCTTGCGGCTGTTCGCGCTCTCGTCCTGTTCGTGTCCGCTGATGGAGCTGAACCGCTCGACGATCTCCTTGCCCGCCATCACGGGCAGCGCCGCGATCCCGAGGGCGGCCATCACCACCAGATCCTTGTGCCTCTTCACGCGGAGAAAGTACAGCGGCGCCACGATCAGCGTGGCCAGCATCGCCCCGCGGGATTGCGACAGCATGATGCTGTGGACGGTGAGCGCGATCAGGACCGGGAACAGCCACCGCGACCAGTGCCGGATGCCGTCCCACGCGAACAGGAAAAGGGGAATGCCCATGCTGAGGAGGAGCGCCGCCCCGTTGTTGTCTAGCCCGCAAAAGCCTTGCTTGTAGATGAAGTTGTACTGGCCATTCAAGAAATAAATCTCGTTGATCTCATACGCGATGTACCCGAGGGCGAGCGCCGTGGCCAAAAACAACACCCACGCCTGCCGGACGTTGACCATCACAAGAGACGTGATGAGAAACATCAGAAATATCTTCTTGTAATCGGCGTAGGCCAGCTCCGCCACCATAAGGTTGCGGGCGTTCAGGTACGACAGGGTAATCCAGAAGGCGAAGAAGGCGAAGCAACAGTGCCCGATGTTAATCCGCGGCAACTTAACGCCTTGGAAGCGGTGCGGGGCGACCCAGAACGCGGACCGCCAAATGACCGCCGTGCCGATGGCCGCGATGGCCACGAGAAAGGACCACGGGAAGTCGTCCGGCACGAACGGGTCGAGGGCGTATTTCCACATGAACTGCGGGCGAAGCACGGAGTAGAAGTGGTACACCAGCACGGGAATGAACGGGGAATAGGCCAGCCCGCCGACGATGCCGGTGAGCGTCCAAATCAGCATCAGGCCCAGTTTCAGCACGCGGCGTCACGCTCCGGTCGGCAGGCTTTCCGGGACACTCAACAGGTCGAAGTCACACCGGACGACGCCTTCGACGAGGGACCGGGCGGTCCCGTCCGCGGGGTTCGGGGCCACTTCGATGTCGCAAGCCGGCTCAACGGAATCGTACGTGGTCTCCGGCCACCGCGCCAGTGTCAACCCCAAGGTGTACGTCCCCGGCTGTAAGTTCACGGCCCGCACCCGCACTTCGATTTCGTTGTCCCCGGCCCGCAGGTGGACCGGGCGGTTGAGTCGCAGGCTGTCCGCGTTGATCAACTTGTACCCGGCGCTGTCCGACAGCGAGACGGCCACGCTGTCCGTGATGACGGGCTTGGCGGCCGTGACCATCATCCGCACGCGGAGCGGGCCGCCGGAGATCACCTCGTTGCGGTCGTCCATTCCGCCGCCGTCGAACACCATCGACGTGATGCGGGCTTCCATGTTCCCCTTGCGGCGGGCGGCCGACAGATCGACCGACCGGCCGGCGGGCGTGAGGACGGACTCGCGGGCCAAGTATTCGCTCACCACGTCGGCCGTCGGGCCGACCATGGACACCTGCCCCTTGGACATCAACACGGCCCGGTTGCACAGCCGCCGCATCGCGGTCATGTCGTGGCTCACGAACAAGACGGTCCGGCCCTCTTGGGACACGTCCCGCATTTTGCCGAGGCACTTCTTCTGAAACTGGGCGTCCCCGACGGCGAGGACTTCGTCCACGATCAGCACCTCCGGCTGCAAGTGGGCGGCGACCGCGAACGCCAGCCGCACGAACATGCCGCTGGAGTACCGCTTCACCGGCGTGTCGAGGAATTGGTCGAGGTCGGCGAACGCGATGATCTCGTCGAACTTCGCCTTGATCTCCCGGCGGGACATGCCGAGGATGCTGCCGTTCAGAAAAATGTTCTCGCGGCCGCTCAGTTCCGGGTGGAAGCCCGTGCCGACTTCCAACAGGCACCCGAGGCGGCCGCGAATCGCGGCTCGACCACTGGTCGGCTCCACGATGCGGCTCAGAATTTTCAGCAGCGTACTCTTGCCCGCCCCGTTGCGGCCGACGAAGCCGACGCAGTCCCCGGGGTAGGCGTCGAAGGAGACGTCTTTCAGCGCCCAGTAATCCGTCGTGGCGCCGGAGCGCATCTTTCGGCCCGTCACCTTGCCGACGACGCGGCCGACCTGATACCGAATGTTCTCGGTGAGGTTGCGGTCCATCACCCCCCGCTGGTTCAGGGAGTAACACTTGGACAGCCCGTCGACGTGGATGCTCGGGTTCACGGGGTCAAATCAGGTCCGCGAAGGACCGCTCCATGCGCCGGTAGAAGGCAAACCCGAACAGCGAGACGGCGACGCCGACCGCGCCGGACACCGCCAGCGAATACCAGTTGATCGGCCCGCCGAGGAGGCACTGCCGCCAGTTCTCGATCACCCCGTGTACGGGGTTCAGCGGCACCAGCCACTGGGCCGTCTCCGTCATCGAGTTCAGCGGCCGGTAAATCGTCGGCGTGGCGAACATCCAAATTTGAATCGAGAACCACAGGATGTACCGGAAGTCGCGCTGCACGGCGACCAAGGCCGCGAACAGCGCCCCCATGCCCATCGCCATGAAGACCAACAGGCCGAACAACAGCGGGGCCGCCAGCAGGCCGGACGTCAGCGGCACGCCGAACCAGAGCATCATGCCGAACAGGAGCGGGAAGCCGATCACGAAATCGAACAGGACGCTGCCCACGGAGCTGAACGGGACGTGCAGCCGCGGGAAGTAGACTTTGGTGATGAGCCGCTCGTTGGCGACGATACTGTTGCCCGCCTGCGACACGGCGCTGGAGAAGAAGGTCCACGGCAACATGCCGGCGAAGACGTAAAGCGAGTAGTGTTCGATGCCCGCGTTCAACCCGGCGACATCGCCCAAGAACAGCGTGAACACCAGCATGGCGAACACGGGCTGGGCGAACGCCCACCCGATGCCGAGTGCCGTTTGCTTGTAGCGGACTTTAATGTCCCGCCACGCCAAGTAGTACAGGAGTTCCTTGGACTGCCACAATTCGCGGACGTTGACGAGCTTCCAGCCCGGCCGCGGCTCGATGACGGTTACTGCCAGTTCCGGCTTGCCGGGCGCGGCGACATCACCGGGCCGCGGGTCGGCCGGCTGGGTCGCGACGACGTTCGCGGGATGGCCGCTCAATATGCTTCCGGGCACGCTCACGCCCTGCTCTCCATTGGCCGACGGGCCATCTTTCCGATCTTGCATCATAGAAGACGAAACGGGGCCGCGTCGGCTTTTGGGGTCTCAACGGGGCCGGTCTCCGCGCTTTTCGGCGCGCGGGCCGCGATCAGACCCCCGCACCACGCCCCCACTCCGCCCAAAATCACGTCGGTGACGCTGGCCGTGTGATCGGTGAAGGCCAATTGCCCGATCTCGATGATTGTCCCCAGCAAACTGCCGAGTAAGCCCATCACCACCGAGCGGGCACCGGTCGCCCGACTCATCAGAAATCCAACTGGGACGTACATCACACAGTGGTTAACGATCTTATTCATCCCGTTGAGGTAATTCGTGTCGATGAACTCGCGGAACGGCATGTACTCGAATTGATTCGCCCAGTCGGCCATCCGCTCAGTCTGCCAAACCATTGGCTGCCACAAAGCAGCCGTCATCGCGGCGACCCACGCCATGCCGGTGACCAGCCAAACTACCTTGGGCAATGGTCTCGGCCACGCCGCCACCTTCCAGCCGACGAACACACAGCAGGCACACACCGGGATGTCCGAAACGAAGGCCGAACAACTCAGCACCATGAGTTGCAGCACCTCAATCCCCGCGGCGATCAACAGACCGGCGAGCGCGACGAGGGCGGCGGACTTGGGCGTTTGCCACCGACGACCGGGCAGGAACGCCAGGAGCGCGCCGACGGGGACGAAGTATGCAACGCTCATCAGCGTCTTCTCGGGGACTTGCACGGCGGGCGGCACCACGTCAATCATGGGGACGCCGGCTTGGATTTCTTGTAGGTTCAGGTGTCGCGTGTGCCGGTGCCAAATCATACTCGGGCTCATCGACAGGTCGAACGGCATGCCGTGCGTGAAGGCCAAAAAAAGAAGGTACGCGGGCAGCGCGCGCACGGCCCAGTCCCCCGGCCCGTACGAAGACATGAACTGCCGGAACCGCTCCGTGAGCGGTTGCCCGGCGACCAGCCACGCCCCGACACCGATGATTCCGCCAATCGTCTCGGCGACGATGTCGTTGGGGTTCGTGTCCCGCGGCGGGAACCAAATTTGGGTGTACTCGATGGCCGTACTGAGCAGGGCGAACATCGGGACCAGCACGAGCGCCCACGCCGGCTTGGGGCGGTCTACGGTGAGCGTTGCCATGCAGAGGAAGCCGAGCGGGATGAACAGCAACACGTTGGCGGCCCAGTCCGAGCGCATGTCGAACGTGATCCCCCGGCCCATTCGACTGGCGAATTTGGCTTGGGCGGCGTCGAGGTCCATTGCTTGGAAGTGCAGCGGCACGAAACTGCCGTAGATGACGAACAAGAGAAACCCGGCCGTGAGCAACAGGTAGTGGCGGCGGCCGAGCGGCGGGCGGGCGTTCATAGCAGTGGCCCCGGCGAGGCGGGGTGCGTTTCCAAGCCGAGCAGCCGGGCGAAGGGGGCCAGGCACTCCTGCCAGTCATGATACGCCGTCGCGTAGCGCCGGCCGGCCTCTCCCCGCTCCGCCCGCGCGGCCGGGTCGTTGAGCAGCCAGACGACGCGCGTCACCCACTCATCGGCCGTCTCGGCCGGGACGGCGGGCAAGTGTTCGTGGTGCCCGAATCCGGCGAGAGCCGCGGGACTGCTCACGACCGGCTTGCCGAAGGCCATCGCCTCCAGCACCTTGTTTTGCAGGCCCCGCGCGATCATCAGCGGGGCGACGACTACGGCGGCCGCGGCGAGGTACGGCCGCACGTCCGGGACTTGCCCCACGACTTCCACGCCCGGAATCGTCCCGAGGTCGCGCACGGCCGGCGCGGGCCGGCGGCCGACGATTTTCAGGACGGCCGCCGGGGCGCGGTGCCGCAGCGTCGGCCAGACCGACTTGGCGAACCAGCAAATGCCGTCCACATTCGGCTTGTAGTCCAGTGCGCCGACGAATACGACGCCGGCCGGGTCGGGGTGGGCTTGCGGGGCGTAGTACGCCAAGTCCACGCCGTTCGTGGCGGTCACGATCTTGGCCGGCTCGCAATACTCGCGGACCATGAGCGACTCGCGGTCACTGACGAACGTCACCGCGGACGCCATTTGTGCCATGCGTTGCTCGGTTCGCCGCAGCCGCTTCCCCTCGGCGGCGTACAGCCACTTTTTCGGCGGAGAGCTGGCGGCCGCGTAATCCAGCCACTTTTGACTGTCCACGTCCACGGAATCAAGAACCGTGACGGCACGGCCGAACCCGGGTTTTGTCAAATAAGACGCAAGACTCGACGCCGACAGGACGACGCCTTGAAACGAAGTCTCCGCGATCCATTCGCCGAGCAATCGCCGCATCCCGGCGTGGGAAAAGATGCCTTCCGAGATGCTGCGGCCGGCGAGGAACGATTTGGCCCCCCCCGCCCACTTCGCCGGTCCATGCGTGACGGCCGAGAACCGGGCGGTCAAGTGAGAAAGGTGGGCGGTGGTTTCCGCGGACACCGGCTCGTCCGCGAACGACGCCAGATGAACGCGGGCGCGGCCGCACAGATACCGCAGCAAGTGGTACGTCCGGATCCGGTCCCCCTTGTCCGGCGGGTACGGCACGCGGTGGGTGACGAAGAGAATGTCCGGGAGTGAGGCGGCGGTCGCGGGCATCAGTGAACCGCGACGGCCGACGATGTCGGCGATAAGAGCGAGTGCTCCAGTTCCACGAGCCGGCGGGTCGGCAGGCACAAGGCCGCCCGCACGATGAAGTGCGGGAAGCCGACGGCTTGCAGCGGGGTGGCGATGAGCAACCGCACGTCCAGCACCAGGCCCACGTGCCGGATATAGTAAAGGTCATAAATCTGCTTCATTCGCACGCTTTCCACGTCCTCGTCCGGCGGGAGGTACACTTGGGCCATCCCGGTCACGCCGGGCTTGAGCAAGAGCCGCCGCGCGTAATCGGGGACGGACGCCTGCAACGCCGGGAAGAACTCGGGCCGCTCGGGCCGCGGGCCGACGAGGCTCATGTCCCCCTTGAGGACGTTGATGATTTGCGGGAACTCGTCGATGTGCAGCTTGCGGAGAATCTTTCCCAAGAACGTGACCCGCGTGTCCCCCTTCGTGGACCACTTGGCCCCGGACTCCCGCTCGCAGTTGTGCCGCATGGTGCGGTTCTTCCAGATCACGAACGGGCGGCCGAACCGGCCCAAGCGCGTCTGCGTGTAGAATGCGGGGCCGGGGGACGTGATGACGATCAGCGCGGAGAACAGGGCCATGGCCGGGAACAACAACACGCCGAGCGCGACCCCGCAGAAGAGGTCGAACGTCCGCTTGACGTGCAAATAGTTCGTCGTGCGGACGTACCCCGCCTCGTCGGGCACCTGCACATGGCCGGCCCGCAGGGCGGGCGCCCCGCGGCCGTGGTGCGTTTCCGGCGGTCGATAATTGCCCAACATGGCGTCAGTTCCCCGTCCCAGCGAAGCGCGAATCATTCAACCGAGCAGGCTCTCAGGCGGTCACGAGCGTGGCGTATTCGGGGCCGTAGCCGTAGGCGTTGTTGCGCGTCCCCTGGACGACCGTGCCGAGCAGCGGAATCTCCAGCGCGGCCAACTTCTGGCAGGCGACGTTGACCCGCTCGATCTGGCTGACGTCCACCATCATCGACAGCAGCACGCCGTCGACGTTCTTGGCGATCAACAGCGTGTCGGCCACCGGCAGGACCGGGGCCGAGTCGATGAGGATGAAGTCGAACTCGTGCCGGCCCACTTCTTCCAAAATCTTGGCGAACCCGTCCCGGGCCAAGGCGTCGATGGCGAACTTGTCGCACTTGCCCGCGGGCAGCACCCACAGGTTCTCCGCGGACGCCGCGACGATCACCTCCCGCACCGGCAATTGCCCGCGCAGGACTTCGCACGCCCCGACGGCCGGCTGCCCGGCCAAGAACTTGTGGATCGACGGGTTCCGCAGGTCGCCGTCGATCAGCAGCGTCCGCCGGCCCGTCCGGGCTAAACTGGAGGCGAGCCGCGTGGACAGCGAAGTCTTCCCTTCCCCGCCGACGGCGCTGGTCACGAGTACGGTCCGCAGATTGTTGACGCGGGCCGAGTGCAGGAACTGGGTCCGCGTGGTGTCCATCGCCTCGTTCAGGACGGACTCCCATTGCGCCTCGTTCACGCCGCCCGCGAACGTCGTCGGCCGGTTCGGGAGGGTGCCCATCAACCGCAGGCCGACGTGTGTCGCCTCCTGCGGCCCGGTCACGCGGTGCGCCCGGAATTCCCAGAAGCCCAGCAGCACGAACATCAGGCCGAAGCCCCCGGCCGCGGCGACAGCCGCCATTTTCATGCGCCGGGCCGCGTCGTTGGTCCGATAGATGACGGCCTCGTCATCGATCATGTACGCGGCGATGGGGGCCAACAGTTCCGACTCGAGCTTCACCTTCCGCGAATGCAGTTCTTGCAGCCGGAGGGACTTCGCTTCGAGACCCGGCCGGTGCCGGCCGGCGTTGCTGGTCTCCTCCGTCAACTTCTGGAAGTGGGCCTGCTTCTCGGCGACTTCGCTTTGCTTGGCCTTTTCGTCGGTGTCGAGTCGGGCGATTTCCTCTTGAACCTTGCGGCGGTCTTCCGTCAGCTTCTCTTCGAAATTGGCGGCGACGACGGACTTAAGTTCTTTCCGCAGGGCTTCGAGTCGTGCGTCAACGGCATCGACTTGGTTCTTCATGGCGACCATGGACGGATTCTCCGGCCCGAGGCCGATGCCCATCTGGTTGTACTTCGCGGATAAAATCAGCCGCTCCTGTTTGAATTGATTGGCCGTCGGGTTCAGGGCAAACACCTGCTCGAATTCGGCGGGCGTCAGTTCGACGGGGGACTTCGCGAGCCGGGCGGCGACCCGCTTCTCGTCGGCGCGGGCCTTGTCGAGATCCGCGCGGACTTTCACCAACTCGTTGCCCAGCCGACTGATGTCCGCGTGGAGTTGATGCTGCCGCTCCGCCATGATTTGCGGGGACGCGCCGGAGAAGTTTCCTTCCGAGCCGCCGCCGGTCGCGTCGACTTCCCCGTTCAAGTCCTTCTTCGCGGCGGCGATCATCTCGGTCAGTTTGGCCAAGTACACTTCGCGGCTCTCGAACGCCTCGTGTTTCAGGCGGGCCAAGTAGTTCGCGGCCAACTTGTCCACGATCACCTTGGCGTCCTCGGCCCGGTCGTCCGTCACCGTGATCTTGCAGATTTGCGACCCGTTGGGGAAATCGACGACCACTTCCCGCAGCAGCCACGCCAGCGGGTCCGCCTTTTCCACGACGGCCGGCAGGGCCGCGACTTCCGGGTCGTTCGCCACCGTCTTCAGCACGACGCGGCTGGTGATGCGTTCCTTCTGCGTCTGCTGATCGACCGGCGGGTCGGGGTGGTCCACCGACCCGGTCGCCTTGACGGGGAAACAAATTTTCGTGTACGCGAACGGCCGCGTCGGCGGGAGGAACAGCCACACGAACGCGAAGGCCATCGCGCCGACGACGAGGCCCAAGAGCGTCGCTTGCTTCCACCGGCGCCGGACGCACGTCAAGAGGCTCAACACCGTGACACTGTTGGCCGGCGTCGTGACCGGGGGGATGCCGGCGTCCCGCAATAAGGTGACGGACCCCGCAGGGGCGAGCGAGGAGGCCGGTCGGATCGAGGTCAATGGCGAGTTCATAGTTGGCCGTCAGCGATTCAGGAGGCACATAGCCATCGCCCGGCAACTGGACCTGCGGCCGGGGCGGGTCTGAGACCGGGGCGGATTCTTCAATGACGAATGTATCGTAGAACACGGTTGGAGCGGACGACTGATGCCGAGGATCAATCGCTCAACTCGCGCAAGGCCGAATCCCGTGTGTCATCATTATCATCGGCAAACTTTGCCAAGACCGCACATCTTGTGTAACTTCTTGATTTTCTCAAAAAGTTAGTCCGCAAGTAGTTGGGATGCAGCGGCCCGTCTGATTTTCCGATTGTAACGCCTTTGCGGTGTGTTGCAAATTGACACGGCCGAATTCCGGACAAAATGCCCAAATTTTGATCGCCTCTTGTTGCCCCGTCTGAAATTCTCGCGCACCCGGAGCATTTGCGGCCAGATAGATGATTTTTGTCCCCTCGCCAGACTTTACGGTTGCCCGCGAGACCTCGCGGCACGACAATGATTCAAAATCCTCTCTGAGCCACGCCATGAACTGCCGTTGGATTCTCTCCGCTCTCGCCCTCACCATCGGTTTCTCTATCGCGTCGGCCGCCGACCCCGCCTATTCGGTCCTGGCGGCCGACAACGGCAAGGTGAGTTTGGTTAACGCCAAGGGTGAGGTGGAGTGGCAAGTCGAGAACAAGGCCGAAGTCCACGACATCTCTCTCTTGCCGAACGGCAACGTCCTCTTCACCACCAACTCGAGTACCGTCGTCGAGATGACCCGCGACAAAAAAGTCGTGTGGAAGCACGAGGCCAAGCCCAAGCAGGGCTACAAGGGCCGCATCGAAATTCACGCCTTCCAACGGCTCGACGACGGCAACACGATGATCGCCGAGTCCGGCAACGGCCGGATCATCGAAGTGGACAAGGACGACAAGATCGTGAAGGAGATTGCCCTGACCATCGAACACCCGAACGCCCACCGCGACACGCGCATGGCCCGCAAACTGGCGAACGGCCATTACCTCGTGTGCCACGAAGGAGACGGCAAGGTGCGGGAGTATGACGCCGACGGCAAAGTGGTCTGGACTTACGCCCTCGACTTGGGCGGCCGGCCCCGCTCCGACGGCCACGGCCCCGAGGGGCACGGCCAAGAAGTGTTCGGCGCCATCCGCTTGGCCAACGGCAACACGCTCATCGGGGCCGGGAACGGCAACCGTGTCATCGAAGTGACGCCGGAAGGCAAAACCGTGTGGACCGTTGATCAGAAGGATCTGCCGGGCATCACCCTCGCGTGGGTGACGATGCTGCAAGTCCTCCCCAACGGGAACGTCATCATCGGCAATTGCCACGCGGGCAAAGACAACCCGCAACTGATCGAAGTCAACCGGGAAAAGAAGGTCGTCTGGACGTTCAAGGACTTCAAGACCTTCGGCAACGGCTTGGCGGCCTCCCAAGTGATCGGAATCGAAGGCAAGGTCTTGCGTTGAAGCCGTCGTCCCCCGCGAGGCTATGATGGGTGAACGATCCCTTTCAGGAACTCATCATGGCCACGGAACAAGCGACGTTGGGCGGCGGGTGCTTTTGGTGCCTGGAAGCGGTGTTTGAAAAGGTCAACGGGGTGGAGAAAGTGGTCTCCGGCTACACCGGCGGCCAGACGCCCGACCCGAATTACCGTGACGTGTGCGGCGGCCGCACCGGGCACGCCGAAGTGGTGCAACTAACGTTCGACCCGGCCGTCGTCTCGTTCGACCAATTGTTGGGCATCTTCTTTACTATCCACGACCCGACCACGATCAACCGCCAAGGGGCCGACACGGGGACGCAGTACCGCTCGGCCATCTTCCACCACACGCCGACCCAGAAAGAGCAGGCCGAGAAGGTCATCGCTTCGATGACCACCGAGGGGGTGCACTCGGCCCCCATCGTTACGGAACTCGTCCCGCTGCCGATGTTCCACCCGGCCGAGGACTATCACCAAGGCTATTTCCGCAACCACCCGAACCAGCCGTACTGCGAGGCCGTCGTCGTCCCGAAAGTGGAAAAGTTCTTCCGTAAGTTCGGGGCGACGATGGCGAAATAACTGTGATACAATCACCAAGGTAAATGTGGGAGAAGTGGCATGACTGAGCCGGCCATTGAAAAAGATTTCGAAATCGCCCCCGGTATTTTGAAAGCGCTGGCCGCCTTACGGGCCGACTTGCCTGCCCTGTTGGCAAAACGCCGGAACCGGGGCAAGTGGGCGTGCTATTCCGAAGACGGCCTCATCGGGATCGGCAACGACAGTCTCGCACTTACGAGGGAAGTCGTCCGACGCGGCTATTCGGACGCGTCATTTATCATCGAACGGGTGGCGCCGGGGGCCGGTTCCGAAGAAGTGATCGAATTTGAAGACCGAGGTCCGTGACTATGCCCATTTTGCTGGACCGATCGCCGTTCTTTGACCGGCAGACAGAACTGATCTTTCGCGGCCAACGCATTCCAATCCGATCCGACCAAATCATCTTGTGGCTGACGCTGACGCCAAGAAACGTGGCGTCACCCTCCGCGACGGCAAGCCCGTTTCCGGTGATTCTGGATACCGGCCACACGCACACTTTTTCCATCCGACGAAGCCATCTGATTGAGTGGGCTGAAATTCGGCCGGAATCCTTGCCGAGCCGTCGGCGCGTCCGGGACCGGGGGCTGACCTTGATGCTTCATGAGGCCCGCATTTGGTGCCACCCCAACCGCCGGGGCGAGTTTGACAGCCTAAAGGTCATCGCCCCGCATCATTTGGAAGCCCCTGTTGGCATCGCCGTTTACCCGGACAGCTTCCCTCGGTTGCCCATCCTTGGGCTGAAAGCGATCTCGGACAACAAGCTCGCCTTGAGGATCGATGGCCGGCGTCGGCAAGCCACGTTAAGAACAACGGCTAACTGGTGGCCCTTCGTCTAACCGCCACCAATCAGATGTTCCCGTCCAACCCCTGCTGATGGAAAAAGTGCTGGACCGATTCTTGGTTAGCCAACAGCCAGTCGATGCTCGGCTCGTTGTTCATGGCCTTTTTGATCACCTTGGCCGTCGCCTCTCGGTGGACTTGGAAGAGCGCCGCGTGATCCACTTCGCCGGGCGGCACCGCCAGGATCGACGGGTCCAGCCACACCGAGTAAATGATGCCCAAGTCGTTGGCCTTTTCCTTGGGAATATCTCCCGCCCGGACGGCATCGAGAACACCATTTGCGATGGCGGCTTGCACGGTCCCCATCAGGATGTTGGTGTACCTCGCGTCCCGCACCGTCACCTTGCTGACCATGATCGTTGCCGGACGCACTTGCACGTCGCTGTTCAGGATGGCGAAGACCTTCGTGTGCCCTTTGACTTGGTCGCCGATTAAATTGGCGAAGGCGATCCCCACGGGGCCGTCGAACTCGCCGATCACGACTTCCGGCTCGGCGCAAAGGTAATCTTTATCCCCTTCGACCAGCGCTTCGCCCGTCCGCAGTACAATCCGCCCCGCCATGTCGCTCTCCCGTGGGTGGCCCGCCGAATCTCATTAACTTTTCATCGGGGACAGGTTACGATTTAACATACCAAAGTCCCGCCGCCGGCGGTCCGCGGAGTCCCCCGTGCGCGTCTTGCTCGTCGAAGACAACAAGCCCCTCCTGCGGGCGCTCCGCCAAGGGCTGGAAGAGGAAGGCCTCGCCGTGGACATCGCCGAGGACGGCGAAGAGGCCGACCAAAAGGCGCGGACCACGAACTACGACGTGATCGTCCTCGACCTGATGCTGCCAAAGAAGGACGGCCTCTCGCTGCTCAAGGGCTGGCGGGCCAGCGGCCTCCGGGCGCACGTACTGATCCTCACCGCCCGCGGCTCGACGGAGGACCGCGTGACCGGCCTCGACTCCGGGGCGGACGACTACCTGACCAAACCGTTTGAACTGGACGAACTGCTCGCCCGCCTGCGGGCGCTGATCCGGCGCGGGCACCACGTCAAAGACCCGCTCATCCGGTGTCACGATTTAGTGCTGGACACGTCGTCCCGAACGGCAAAGCGGGCCGGGAAGTCCATCCACCTGACGCCCAAGGAATACGCCCTGTTGGAGTTTCTGGCGTTCCACCAAGGCACGGTGGTCACGCGGACGATGATTTGGGAACACTTGTGGGACGAGCACGACGAGAGCGTGTCCAACGTGGTGGACGTGTACATTCGCTACCTGCGGAACAAGATTGACCGCGACTTCAAGCCGCCGCTGATCCTCACGCGCTGGGGCGAGGGCTACATGCTCCGCGGCCCCGACGACGCGGGCGAACGCGCCGAGGCCGGGGAAACCGCCACATGAAATCCATCCGGCGGTCCCTGCTCCTGAATTTGCTCACGCTGCTCGTCCTCACCTTGGGCGTGGTGGTCGGGATCGTCTACCAGACCACGGCCGCGTCCATCCGCGAAAAGCAGCAGACCGCCCGCGAACTCGTCGAGTTGCAGTACCGCGAAAAGTCGGACGAGGCCCTGCTCGCCCAAGCCCACTTGGTGGCCCGCGAGACGCAATCGCAGTTCAATATTGAACGCCTGCGGCACAACATGCTCGGCACTCAGTTGCAAGCCGTCACCGCCGCGGCGGGTCCGTTCGGGTTCCTCCCCGCCACGGTCAACGTGTTTCAGACGGCCCCCAACGCCATGTCGTGGTGGCTGCACGCCCGCCTGGCCACGGAATTGAAGTTGAACGAAGAGGAGATTTACCGCGAGACGGACACGCCGGCCCAAGAGTACGTCCAACTCAACTCCGACTGGGGGGCGACGTGGCAGTCCAAATCCCTCGACGGGCAGCCGTTGCCCGTCGATTTGACGGCTTTGGAGAGCGAAGGCCTGTACCAGTCCCGGTTCGACACCGTGGAACTGCCCGGACACAAGACGGTTCGCCGGGTGATCGTGAAGGTGCCCGTCACGCGGTTCGGCCGCATGGGCAACTTCAATCCGCCCCGCGGCCCGCGCGCCGATGACAACCCGCGAACGTCGCGCGCCTTGACGGGCGTCGCGAGTCACGCCCGCGGCCCCGGGCGCGGGGCGGGCGGCCCGCCGCCGAGTTTTGGCCCGCCGCCCGGCCCGCCCCCGGAACCGCGGGCCGTGAACCTGCCGACCATCTACATCCACGTCGCGTGGGACTTGTCCAACCCACACCCGACGATCCTCGCCCATCAAACGGCCCGCGATCAGCAGGTGGGCGAGATCGACCGCGAAACGCGGAACACGCTCGCCCGCCTTCAACGAAAACTCGGGTGGATTACCGGACTGGCCCTGCTCGTCGCGCTCGTCGGCGGTTGGGTGCTGGTCGGCCTCGGCCTCCACCCGCTGAAGCGACTTTCGCACGCCATGAGCGCGATCAGCGCCAAGGATTTCCGCGTGCCCCTTGACCCGGCGACGATGCCCGCCGAGGTGGCCCCCGTAGTGAACCGGCTCGAACTGGCCCTGCACGAACTCCAGAAGGCGTTCGAGCGGGAAAAGCGGGCCGCCGCCGACATTTCCCACGAATTGCGCACGCCGCTGGCGGCGATGACCACCACCTTGGAAGTGGCGTGCCGGAAACCGCGGGCGGCCGCCGAGTACCGGCGGACCATCGAAGATTGTCGGGACATCGCCCGGCAGATGAACCAACTGGTGGAGCGCATGCTCGCCCTCGCGTGGCTGGACACCGGGGCCGACACGGTGCGGCCCGAGCAAGTCGAAGTGCGCGACGTGGTGGACGGGTGCGTTTCCATCGGCAAGCCGCTGGCCGACGTCCACGGCGTCACCTTCCGCGTCGAGCGGCCGGACTGCCTCACCGTCACCACGGACCCCGGCAAGCTGCGCGAAGTGCTCATGAACTTGGTCCACAACGCCATCGAGTACAACCGGCCGGGCGGCCGCATCGACGTGTCCGCGGCGCCGATGGCGGCCGGGGGGGTCACCTTGGAGGTCGCGGACACCGGCATCGGCATGACGCCGGAAGTGCAGGACAAAATTTTCGAGCGCTTCTACCGGGCCGACCCGTCCCGGCACGCCACCGGCGTCCACGCGGGCTTGGGACTGGCCATTGTCAAGGAATACGTGGAACGGCTCGGCGGCCGGCTCTCGGTCGAGAGCGTCGTCGGCCAAGGGAGCCGCTTCCGGGTGGAACTGCCCAACGCTTCCTGATTCCGGGCCGCCCGTTCTCCGATAAACTAACGGCGTCACCCCGCCCGGAGGCGTTTGCCGATGTGCCGTCTACTTCCCCTCGCCCTGCTCTTCGCCGTCTCCCCGGCCGCCGTCGCGGCCGAGGCGGACGACTTCGTGAAGGACGTTCTGCGGGCCGTCGCCAAAGACACGGCCACGCTGAAGAAGCAGAACATTTCGATCATCAAAGCGTCGGGCACGATGGTCGTGAACGAGGAAAAAGTCCCGACCACTCGGACAATTCAGGCCATCTGGCCGTCTCAGACACTCATCTACTTCGAGATGGGCAAGGCCCCCGAAAAGAAGTCCATTACCGTGTGCGTGGTGAACGACCGCGGCTGGCAGAAGCCGTCCGGCGCGCCGGCGGCCTTGGACTTGACGCTGGAACAAATGAACGACTGCCGGCAGTCAACATATGCGTACTGGATGATGACATTGCTGCCCCTGTTGGAGTCCGGCAACAAGATCGCCTTCACGCCGGGAATAAAAGTGAGCGGCGAGTCGATGACCAGCATCACCGTCGCCCGCCGCGGTTGGCCGGACGTGACAATGTCCTTCGACCCAAACACGTTCCTGTTGCGCAAACTGAGTTACAAGGGCCGCGACAACGGCGTGATCAAGCTTCACGAAATGTTTCTGGGGGACCACAAGGAAGCCGAGGGCATTAAATTGCCGCAGACCGTGCAATTCCTGATGGACGGCAAAGAGATGTTCTCATGGACGAAGTTCGACTACATCTTCCCGGACAAACTCGACCGGGCGCCTTTTGACAAGCCGTAACGGCGTCTTTGTCTTGGCGAGCCATGAGCGTGAGCGATTGGAATGAATGACAGCCTAACACTCCAATCGCTCACGCTCATGGCTCGCCAAGACAAAGACGCCGTTACGCGAAGTCCAACCCGTCCGTCGAGATGTCGTAATCGGCCGTCACCGTTTGACCGTCCTTGACGGCCCCGCTCAACAGCTTGCGGGCCAGCGGCGTCTCCACTTCCTTTTGAATCACCCGCTTCAGCGGCCGCGCCCCGTAGGCGGGGTCGTATCCCACGCGGACCAAATGATTCTTGGCTTCGTCCGTCATTGTCAGCGTGATGTTCCGCTCGCCCAGCCGCTCACGCAGGCGGCCGAGTTGAATCTCGACGATGGCCTTCAAGTCCGACTCCCGCAGGGCGTGGAACACGATGGTCTCATCGACGCGGTTCAGGAACTCCGGCCGGAACTGCTTCCGCAGTTCCTCCATCACGGCGTCCCGCATGCGGTCGTACACCTCGCCGACTTTCGACCCCTTGAACTGGAGAATCTTCTGGCTGCCGACGTTGGAGGTCATGATGACGATGGTGTTCTTGAAGTCCACCGTCCTCCCCTGCCCGTCCGTCAGGCGGCCGTCGTCCAACACTTGCAGCAGCACATTGAAAACATCCGGGTGGGCCTTCTCGATTTCGTCGAGCAGAATCACACAGTACGGCCGACGGCGGACGGCCTCCGTCAGTTGGCCGCCCTCCTCGTACCCGATGTAGCCGGGGGGAGCCCCTAGCAATCGGCTGACGTTGTGCTTCTCCTGATACTCACTCATGTCAATGCGGATCATGGACCGCTCGTCGTCGAACAGGAACTCGGCCAGCGCGCGGGCCAGTTCCGTCTTCCCCACGCCCGTCGGCCCGAGGAACAAGAAACTGCCGATGGGCTTCTGTGGGTCTTTCAACCCACTGCGGGCGCGCATCACCGCCTCGCTGACGGCTTGGACTGCTTCTTCCTGACCGATCACGCGCCGGTGCAATTCCTTGTCCAAGTTCAGCAGCTTTTCCTTCTCGCCTTCGAGCAACTTCATCACCGGCACGCCGGTCCACCGGCTCACCACGGCGGCGATGTCCTCCTCGCCCACTTCTTCCTTGAGCAACCGCGGGGCGCCATCTTTCAGACTTTCCCCTTCCATGCCTTTCGCGGCCTTTTCGAGTTCGGGGAGCTTGCCGTATTCGAGTTCGGCGGCCCGTTGCAGGTCGTAATTGCGCTTGGCCACTTCGATCTGCTGGCGAACTTCCTCGATCTGCTCCCGCACTTGGCGCACCTTGTCCACGGCCGCCTTCTCGTTCTGCCAGCGGGCTTTCAGCGCGTCGGCGTGGGCCTTGGCGTCGGCCAGTTCCTTCTCCAACTTGCCGAGGCGGTCGCGGGAGGCAGCGTCTTTCTCCTTCTTCAAGGCCTCCCGCTCGATCTCCAACTGCATCACGCGGCGGGAAAACTCGTCCAACTCGGCCGGCATCGAGTCGATTTCCGTGCGCAGCTTGGCGGCCGACTCGTCCATCAAGTCGATGGCCTTATCCGGCAGGAAGCGGTCCGTGATGTAGCGGTTGGACAGCACGGCCGCGGCCACCAGGGCCGCGTCCTTGATGCGCACGCCGTGGTGGACCTCGTACTTTTCTTTCAGCCCGCGCAGAATGGAAATCGTGTCCGTCACGCTCGGCTGATCGACCTGCACCGGCTGGAAGCGCCGTTCCAGCGCGGCGTCTTTTTCGATGTGCTTGCGGTACTCGTCCAGCGTCGTCGCCCCGATGCACCGCAGTTCCCCGCGCGCCAGCATCGGCTTGAGCATGTTCCCGGCATCCATCGCCCCGTCGGCCTTCCCGGCCCCAACGACGGTGTGCAGCTCGTCGATGAACAGGATAATTGCGCCTTCGGAGTCCGTGACTTCTTTCAGTACGGCTTTGAGCCGTTCCTCGAACTCGCCGCGGAATTTGGCCCCGGCGATCAGCGCCCCCATGTCGAGCGCGATGACGCGCTTATCCTTGAGACCTTCGGGGATGTCTCCGCGGATGATGCGTTGGGCCAAGCCTTCCACGATGGCCGTCTTGCCGACGCCCGGCTCGCCGATCAAAACCGGGTTATTCTTCGTCCGCCGGCTCAACACTTGCACCACGCGGCGAATCTCTTCGTCCCGGCCGATTACCGGGTCCAATTTGCCACGCTTGGCGGCCTGCGTCAGGTCGCGGCCGTACTTTTCCAACGACTGGTAGGTCTCTTCCGGGTTCTGCGTCGTGACGCGCTGGCTGCCGCGGACTTCCTTGAGGGCGGAGAGCAACCGATCTCGGTTGACGCCAAACTCCTTCAGCAGGTTGCCGGTCGCCCCCTTGTCGTCGGTCATCGCCAGCAGGATGTGCTCGACGGAGACGTACTCGTCCTTCAGCTTCTTCGCCTCGTCCTCCGCGGCGGTCAGCAGTCGATTCAGGCGGCCGGTCAGGGTGTAATTGCTCGTCTCGCCGCTGACGCGGGGCAGCTTTTCAAGTTCCCGCTGGACGCGCAGCGTTAGGGCTTCCGGGGCGACGCCCGCCTTCTTCAAAATCGCGGGCGTCAGGCCGCCTTCTTGTTCCAGTAAGGTGAGCAGCAGGTGCTCCACGTCGATCTGCTGGTGGCTCTGCCGGATCGCCAGTTGTTGGGAGGCTTGCAAGGCCTCGCGGGCTTTCTCGGTGAATTTGTTGATGTCCATGTGGAGTTCCTTTCTCGTTAGAAAGTCTGATGGTCATTATTGCCCGGGGGATGCACTTTTTCACCGGCCGGCCCCGGTCGGCCGGCGAATGCCACTTTTCCCCAACGGACATCGTTTCGAGCGTTCCTCTCCCATCTAATATGGTGTTTGGGACCAAATACCGAGGGGCGGCCATGGCGAAGTTCGAGATGGTGAGCGAGTTCGAGCCGGCGGGGGACCAGCCCAAGGCCATCAAGGAAATCATCGACGACTTCCAAGCCGGCCAGCGGTACGTCACCCTCCTTGGGGCCACCGGGACCGGGAAGACATACACAGCCGCCAAGGTCATCGCCGCCCTCAACAAGCCCACGCTCGTCTTGGCCCACAACAAGACGCTCGCCGCCCAACTCTACAAGGAGTTCCGCGGCTTCTTCCCCAATAACGCGGTCTCGTTCTTCATCTCGTATTACGACTACTACCAGCCGGAAGCCTACATCCCGCAGCGGGACATCTACATCGAGAAGGACTCCTCGATCAATGAGAACATCGACCGCCTGCGCCTCTCGGCCACGGCCAAACTCGTCAGCCGGGACGACGTGATCGTGGTCGCCAGCGTGTCGTGCATCTACGGCCTCGGCTCCCCGACTGACTACAAGCGCATGATGGTCGTCCTCAAGAAGGGGGAGAAGATCGAGCGCGAGCAGTTGCTCGTGAAACTCGTGGACGTGCAGTACAAGCGGAACGACATTGCCTTCGAGCGGGGGCACTTCCGGGTCCGCGGGGACACCATCGAAATTTGGCCCAGCGCCGAGCAGACGGCCATGCGCGTCGAACTCTTCGGGGACGACGTGGACCGGCTGTACTCGATCAACCCCACGTCCGGGGAGATCCTCCACGAACTGGACGAAATGTACGTCTACCCGGCCAAGCACTTCGTGACGCCGGAAGACCGGGTCAAGGACGCCATCGCCGGCATTGAGCAAGAGTTGAGCGACCGGCTGACGTTTTTCAAACAAGAGGGCAAGCTGCTGGAGGCCGAGCGGCTCAAGGCCCGCTGCAACTACGACCTCGACATGCTGCGGGAAGTCGGCTACTGCTCCGGGGTCGAGAACTACGCCCGCTGGTTCAGCGGCCGCGGCAAGGGGGAGCCGCCGTACACATTGATCGACTTCTTCCCGCCGGACTTCCTGTGCGTCGTGGACGAGTCGCACGTCAGCCTGCCGCAGGTGCGCGGCATGTTCGCCGGCGACTTCGCCCGCAAGACCACGCTGGTCGATCACGGCTTCCGCCTGCCGAGCGCGCTGGACAACCGCCCGCTGAAGTTCGACGAGTTTGAATCGCGGCTGAAGCACGTCCTGTTCATGTCGGCGACGCCCGGCCCGTTGGAACTGGAGCGCACGGGCGGCGAAGTGGTGGAACAGGTGATCCGGCCGACAGGACTGGTGGACCCGGTCATCCACGTCAAGCCGGCGCGGGGACAAGTGCCCGACCTCATCGAGCAAATCAAACTGCGGGCGGCGAAGCGCGAGCGCACGCTGGTGACGGCCCTCACCAAGCGGATGTCCGAAGACTTAACGAACTACTTCCGCGAAGCCGGCCTCAAGTGCAAGTGGCTGCACTCGGAATTGGACGCCATCGAGCGCATCCAGATTCTGCGGGAACTCCGCGAAGGGGGCTTCGACGTTTTGGTCGGCGTGAACCTTTTGCGGGAAGGGTTGGACCTGCCGGAAGTGTCGCTCGTCGCCATCTTGGACGCGGACAAGGAGGGGTTCCTGCGCAGCGAGACATCCCTCATCCAAACCATCGGCCGGGCCGCCCGCAACGTGAATGCCGAGGTGATCCTCTACGCGGACAAAATGACCGAATCCATGAACCGGGCCATCGGCGAGACGAACCGACGCCGGGCCGTTCAACTCGCCTACAACGAGGAACACGGCATCACGCCCCGGTCCGTCGTCTCGGCCATCCGCAACGTCATCGAGGACGAGATCGCCGCCCACCAGACGGCCCAAGAAGCCGCCGGCATCAAGGCCGACGACTACGTGACGGCCGAATACTTGCAAGAGTTGCAGGCCGAAATGCTGACGGCCGCCCAAGAGTTGAACTTCGAGCGGGCCGCCGAATTGCGGGACAAGATCGCCACATTGAAGGGAGAGATGGTCGCCAGCCCACAGGCGGCCGGCAAGAAGCGCGGGGGGAAGAAGCGGAAGCGGTGACTACTTCTTTTTCGGCTCGTCCTTCTTCTTTTTCTCTTCAACCTTGTTGAAGTCCGCCAACACCTTGCGGACGTCCGTCCCGTTGACGGACTCGTACGCGCTCACGGTCGTCACCTTGCCGTTCTTGACGCCGACGACGGTGACGTGGGCGTCCGGGTTGATGCCCCAGTTCTTCGGGCCGGACTTCTCGCCCGCGAACACGCCGAGACTGGTGTTCACGAAGTTGAGGGACATCTGCGCCTTCGGCAGGTACTCCTTAATCATGTCCGGCTTTTCCGCGAGCCACACGGCGACGACGGCCGCCTTGTCCGGGGCGTCCTTCAGGGCCGTGTCCAGCCCTTTGAGGAATTGGGCCGTCGGCCGCTTGAAGTTCTCGGCGCTGACGAACACGTAAATCGTCGGGTCGCCCTTGCGCTCCTTGATGTAACTCCCGTCCTTGCCGTCGATGATGCCGACGACGCCGTGGGCCGTGAAGTCCTCGGCCTTGTCGCCGACCTTCGGGCCGGACACGACGTCGGCCCGGCTGGCCGCGACGGCCAGCCACAGGGCAGCGCAACAACAAACCATTTTCATGAGGGTTCCTCGCTCGGCAGGACGGGCGTGACGTGAATGGGATACTCCGGCAGCGCCAGCCCGGCCAGCGGGATCGCCTGCAGCCGCACCCACCCGGCCGTGACGCGGGCCTCCTCGGCCCGGACGTATTCGGCGTCAAATCCCGATTTGGCGAAATCGCCCTCGCATGGGATCGGCGGGAAGTCTGCGTGGACGATGTACTGGGCCACGCCGGGGTTGCAGCGGATGTGCCGTTCCGGCAGGCGGTGCATCATCTCCAAAGGGACTTCCCCGAGGACGTAGCGCAGGTACAGGTCGGACTCCGTGATGGCTTCCACGTCCGCCCCGCACACGTCACAGCGGTAGCCCTCGTCGCACTTGGCCATCTGCTAGCCCCTCAGTCGCTCGGCGAGCAGGCGGTGGAAGTGATACCCGCCCGCCTCGCGCTTGACGCTGAATCGCCCCGTGCGGTACGACCGGCTGTTCAGCCCACGCTGCACGTCGCGGCACACGCCTTCGTCTTCCATTTGCACCTGATGGGCCACGGCAATGCTCTGGCCAATGAACTCCGGGGTGCAACCCTCCGCGAAGTAATAGTCGAAAATAACGCGGCACTTGTCCGGGCCGAGGGGCAACACCCAGTTCGTGTCCATCACGTTCGCGTAGTGGTTCACCATGAAGTTCGGGAACAGCCACCAATAGGAAGCTTCCGTCCCGGTGCGCGTCGCCGTGGCGGCGTCCCCGTCGCCGGGGACGAGCGGGCTGGTTTGCACGTTGCAGTGCGGGTGCAACGTCACGCGGTATTGGCTGTAGTCCAACACGCCCGCCAGCGCGGGGTGGACCGTGTTGACGTGATACCCGCCGTCCAAATAGTTATCGACGTACACCTTCCAGTTGCACGGCACGTCGTACTCGACTCGGCGGGCGAACTTGAGACCGGCCACATCCTGCCGGGCCAGCCACTGCGGGAACGGGTCCAAGAAATGTTCCAGCGTGACCGTCGGCAATTCCAGATGCACGAACACGAACGGCCCAAGTGTTTCCACTCGCACGGGGGGGAGGCCGTTGTCCTCCTTGGCGAAGTCTTCCACGCCGTCGAATTCCGGCGTGCCGCGCAGGCGGCCCGTCAGGTCGTAGGTCCAGCCGTGGTAGCGGCACCGCAACTTCGAGGCGTGGCCGCACGGCTCCGTCAAGACGGCCGCCGCCCGGTGCCGACAGACGTTGAAGAACGCCCGCAGGGCGCCGTCGTCCCCGCGGATGACGGCGACGGGTTCGCCCGCGAGGTCGGCCGTGAGGTACGACCCAGGCATCGCCACCTGGTCCGCCCGGCCGACGTACTGCCACGAGCGTGCGAAGACCTGTTCCCGCTCGGCGGCGGTTGCCGCGGGATCGGTGTACCAGTCGCTCGGGATCGTCTTGGCTTGACTGAGCGGCAGGCCGGCGTCGAAGTCAGCGGCGGGCAAAGGAGCCAAGGCTTACTCCTTGGTCTCGGGTTCCGGCTCCGCCGGCGCTTCCGCCGGGGCGCGGCGCATGGCACGGGAGAGGCCGTAGCCGCCGAGGATGGCGGACAGCGCGAACCCGGCCCCGAACCCGAGCATGATGGCGTCCCGGCGGTCCAGTTCGAAGAGGCTCCGCGGCTCGTCGTCATCGCGTTGAATCATCGGCGGCGACACGTCCACCAGTTCCACGTCAAAATTCGCCACGGCCACGGGGACGCTCGCCGCGGCGGCCGCAGGGCTTTTCCTGCCGCCGTCCGGCTTCTTGCCTGGCGATTCTAATTTCCCGACGGCGACGGCGGTCGGCACGGCTTGAACCGCCGGAGCCGCCGCGCTCGGCGGCAATGCGGCCGCCTCCGCCGACCCGCCTTCGCGCAGCCACTTGAGGTATTCGGCGTTCGGGGCGGGGGCTTGGGCGTTGGGCAGGTTGCGGATCAGCAATTGCAAGGCTTGGGCCGCCTTGTCCGGGGACTGGAAGCGCTGGGCCACGTCCTTGGCGAGCAGCATGTTCAGCACGTTTTGCAGGCCGTCCGGCACGGGGGAGATCAAGTCGCTCAGCGGGCGCGGCGGCTCGGTGGCGTGCCGCATAATCTGGTTCAGGATGCTCTTATCCTTGAACGGCGGCTGGCCGGTCAGCATGTGGAACAGCACGCATCCGACGGAGTAAATGTCGGACCGGATGTCCACGCCACTCGCCTTGCGCGCCTGCTCGGGGGCCAGATACTCGGGGCTGCCAAGCAGCATGCCGTCCGTCGTGAGCTTGGACGGGTCTTCCTCGGAGGCGTTCGCGTTGTCGTCGAACAGCGACTTGCCCAAGCCGATGTCCAAAATCTTCACCGCCCGCGTCAGGGTGTCGCCGTCTTTCTTGCCGTTCTCGGCGTCGAGCAGCATGATGTTGGCCGGGTTGATGTTCCGGTGGATCATGCCGCGCTCGTGGAGGTGCTGCAGGCCGAGCATCACTTGTTGCGCGATCCGCATGGCCTCGGCGGGCGTCAGCTTTTTGCGGGCGGCCAACACGTCGTCGAGGGTGTCCCCCTCCAAGTGTTCCATCACCACATAATTCCGGCCGCCGGTCTCCCCGAGTTGAAACGCCCGGACGATGTTGGGGTGGTCCAACTTCGTGATGAGCCGGGCCTCCCGCCGAAAGCGGCCCAGCGCCTCCGGATCCTTCGCTTTTGAACTCGGCAACACCTTGATGGCCACCACCTGCCCGGAGCGGTGGGCGGCCTTGTAGACGCCGGCCAAATGCCCCTTGGCGATCAGTTCGAGGATTTTGTAATGGTCGAGGAAGAAGCCTTCCGAGTGGCCGCGGGACAACAATGCGAGCTGGTACTCGGTCAGTGAGCGAGTGGCGAACAGGTGTTTGCGGAAGCCGTCCAAGTCTTCCGCGTCTTTGCCGGAGGCTTGGAACTTCTGGACGGCGTCCGTCACCTCGTCCGCGGTCATCAGCTTGCTGCGGACGAGCAGACTACAAAACTCTTTCGTCGTCGCGGGTGCGGCCATCGGTGTTCGCTCGTGGGGGATTGCCGTCCATGATACGGCCGGGCGTTTGAATATGCCACTCATGACGGCTCTGTCTTTCCGCCCACCCGCGACTATCGATACACGCATGACCACGCTCCCCCGCACCGCCCTGCTCTTGATCGCCCACGGCAGCCGTCGGGCCGAAGCCAACGCGGACTTGGAAGACTTGGCGGCCAAGGTCCGCGAACGCGGCGACTACCGGCACGTTCAAGCCGCGTACTTGGAACTTTGCCCGCCGGACATCGTGGCCGGCGGCGTATCGTGTGTGGAAGCGGGGGCGACAAAAGTAGTCTTGTTACCATACTTTTTGTCGGCCGGCGTCCACGTTGTGGACGACTTGACGGCAGCTCGCGACGAATTGCGGAAGCGATTCCCGGCCGCGGAGTTCGTCCTCGCGGCCCCACTGGGCCGGCACCCGTTGTTGACGGAGATCGTGCTGGAACGGGCCGCGGCGGCCCATTGACGGGTTACGACAGCCCGCGAATCGGCTCGCCGTGGTAGACGTGGTGCGGCCGATTTTCGGTGTCCCGCCACATAAAACTCTTCGGGATTCCCAAGGCGTCGTAGATCGTGGCCGCGAGGTTTTCCGGCGTCTGCGGGTCGCTGGCGGGGAACGCACCCGTCTTATCCGTCGTGCCGATCACCCGGCCGCCCTTCACGCCGCCGCCGGCCAAGAACACGCTTTGGGCCGCCCCCCAGTGGTCGCGGCCCGGCAGCTTGTAATGCGTGGCCAACCCGAACACGCGCGGCGTCCGGCCGAATTCCCCGGCCATCACGATCAGCGTGTCGTCCAACAGGCCGCGCTCGTGCAGGTCGTCCAGCAACGCGGAGACGCTCTTGTCCGTCGGCGGGAAGAGGTTGTTCTTCAAGTGCGGGAAGGCGTTGCCGTGCGTGTCCCACGTCTCGTTGTTGCCGAGGTTCACCTGCACCAAGTTGACGCCGGCCTCCACCAGGCGGGCGGCCATCAAGAGGGACCAGCCAAAGGCGTTGTTGCCGTACCGATCAATGTCTTTTTCCGGCTGATGCCGGATGTCGAACGCCTTCCGCACGGTGGCGTCGGTCAACAGCGAGATGGCCGCTTGCCGATAGCCGTCCAGCGGGGTCTTGCTCGTCGTTCGATCTAATTTCGCCCGTTGGTCATCGACGATTTTCAAAAGGTCGAGACGTTGATCCAACCGCACGCCATCGACGCCCTGCGGCAGGGACAAGTCGGGGATGTGGAACGCGGACCGCTTCGTCTTATACGGCCGGTCCTGGTGGTCGAACTCGTAGGCGGGAAAGGCCCCGTAAGCCCGCGGCTCGAATTCGGACGCTTCCAAAAACCACGGGTCGCGCGGCCGGCCCATCAGCCCCCCGAACTGGCCGGGGATCACGCGGCCGGTGTTGTGAACAATCCGGTCCGGCAGCACCACGGCCGGCGGCAGGTTGTGCCGCCGCTCGGTGACGGCCCCGGCCACCGCCGCGATGGCGGGCCAGTCCGTCTCCTTCGGCTTGCTCGGGTCGTAGCCGGGCGGGAGTTGCCCGCGGCCCGTGAGCATGAACAGGTGGGCGTCCGAATGGTTGTTGGTCCGGTGCGTCATCGACCGGACCAGGGACCACCGCTCGCTCCGCTTCGCCAGCTCAGGCAGGTGTTCGCAAATTTGCACGCCGGGCGTGCGGGTGGCGATTGGCTTGAACTCGCCGCGGATCGCGTCCGGAGCGTCCGGCTTGAGGTCGAAGCTGTCGTGCTGGCCCAGCCCGCCGGAGAGGAAAATGTAGATCACCGCCCGGTGCGCCTTCGGCGTCGGCGTCTGCGCCCGCAGCAGGGCGAGATCGGCCATGCCCAGTCCGAGCAGCGAGGCCCCGCCGGCCTGCAACATGGTCCGGCGTGTGAAGTCGGGGTGAGAAAATCCGGCACGCATGGCGTTTCCCCGGTCAGGTCTTGGCCTTGAGCAAGTCGCGAATTTCCGTCAACAACTTCACGTCCTCGGGGACTTCTTTGGGCGCCTCGTCCTTCGTCCGGCGGAGGCGGTTCATCCCCTTGACCACCATGAACAGGCACGCGGCCACGATTAAAAAGTCAATGAGCGACTGGATCAGCCGCCCGACCTGAACTTTCACCGCCGGCTTGTCCGGGGTGGCTTCGCTCAGGGTGATGCCGAGTTGGCTAAAGTCGATCCCGCTCAGGATCCAGCCAATGGGCGGCGTCAGAATGCCTTCGACGACTGCCGTCACGACCTTGCCGAAGGCGACCCCGATCACGATGCCGACGGCCATGTCCACCACGTTGCCACGCTGGATGAACTGTTTGAACTCGGCGAGGATTTTCATGCGGGTGCGGCGTATTGCCGAAACGGGTTTCGATGATCGATGCGTCGGAGGCGGGTAATAAAACTATCGCACAACCTTGCCCGAACGGCAAGCGAGATCACGCCGAAAGCACTCCCCTTGCGGAAAATCGGCGGTCTGGGGTATCTTGTGACTCGGCAATATGGGAGGCCGGGCATGAAGACGACGGACCGTCTGCGGAGCGAAGAACAATTCCACGACGCCCAAGCCGCCGAGCGGGCGACCCGCTTCGCGGACTTGGCGACACTGCGGTTCGCGGACGAGTGGTATTTGAACCACGAGCCGTGGATTCGCCCGGCCGTCAAATTGCTCGGCTCCCTGAGTGGGAAGCGGCTGCTCGATTACGGGTGCGGGCACGGCATGGCCTCCGTTGTCTTCGCCCGCCGCGGGGCGACCGTCACCGGCTTCGACCTGTCCAGCCAGTACATCGCCGAGGCCAAGCGGCGGGCGTTGGCCAACGAAGTGGACGCGACCTTCCGAGTGGCCGACGCCGAGCAGTTGCCGTTCGCGGACAAGTCGTTCGACTTGGTGTGGGGCAACGCCGTCCTGCACCACATGGACTTAGACCGGGCGTGCCTGGAGTTGCGGCGCGTCCTGCGGCCCGGCGGCGTGGCCGTGTTCTGCGAGCCGTGGGGCGGCAACCCGCTCTTGGAATTCGCCCGCCAGCGCCTCCCCTACCCCGGCAAGCATCGCACGCCGGGCGAACGCCCGCTGCGGCCGGCCGACATTCCC
Source organism: Zavarzinella sp. (assembly GCA_043744795.1). Taxonomy (GTDB): domain Bacteria; phylum Planctomycetota; class Planctomycetia; order Gemmatales; family Gemmataceae; genus Zavarzinella. The sequence goes on from JAYTTY010000005.1 coordinate 48,063, forward strand.
CTACTGTGGGAACACTTCCCCACGCTCAACGTGCAAGGCTACCAACTCTTCGGCAGTTTGAAACGACTGTGGCAACGGGAATCCCCGGCCGGCTCGTGGCTCGACCGACTGGACGCCCGGCTGATGGCCCGCTTCCCGCGGCTGGAAATGTGGGGCCGGTACGCGGTGCTGCGCGTGCAAAATGAGTAGACTAGGCAAGGAGAACGGCCTCGACGGATTGTCCCACTTACTTCATGGCCGAAGAATCTCCGCAACCGCCACCGCCCACGACGGGACCGCCAAGGCCCGTCGCCGCTTCCGTTTGGCGTGACCGCGGCCTGTTGGCGCTCCTCGGCTTGCTGGTCATCCTCCTCGGCTGGCGGTGGTATCGCGACCATTACGGCATGCGGCCGACGGAAATCACTCACTCCCCCAAACACCTCGTTGACCTGAACCGGGCGACCGCCGCCGAACTGGAACAACTCCCCGGCGTCGGCCCGCAGACGGCCGAGCGCGTGGTGCGCTACCGCGGGCAATATGGCCCGTTCAAGACACTGAACGAGTTGAAAAAGGTCGGCGGCCTCGGCGACAAGACGATTGCAAAACTGGCCCCGTGGGTGACGGTAACACCCGCAAGGACGGACGAGCCGTTGACGACAGAGCCGGATCGCCTGAGCCGAGTGGCGCCGAGCGTCGCGGCGATACCGACGCGAAGCGTCTCGCTGAAGCCGAACTTACCGGCGGCGCGGTTAAACCTGAACACGGCCACCGTCGAAGAACTGGACCACTTGCCCGGCATCGGCCGCGTCTTGGCCCAGCGAATCGTGGATGCCCGGTCAGTGAAGCCATTCGGCAGCGTTGATGACCTGCGCCGCGTCGGCGGCATCGGCGTCAAGAAATTGGACGCAATACGGGAATTGGTCTGTGTCGCCGATTAAGCGGCTTTGTTCCGCGCCGCAATTTCTTCCTTGAACAGGCCGCGCACTTTCTTCCGGCTGATGCGGTCGATCAAACCCGGGGCGAATCGGTTCACGAACAGCAGCATTTTCCCTTTGAACGTCAGGTTGACGCTCTTCTTCCCCTTGGCGATGGCGGTCAAGGTCTCCTCGGCCACTTGCTCGGACGTCATGCCGCGCAGGTGGTCCATCGACACCTTGCCCTTCTTTTCCAGCATGTTCTGGGAGAAGTTCGTCTGCGTCAGGCCCGGGTTGATGGTAATCACGTCGATGTCGAACCGGGCGAACTCGGCCCGGACCGCTTGCGTCCACCCCTCCACGGCGAATTTGCTGGCCGAGTAGAGTGACCGGGCGGCGAGGGCCCGCTTGCCCAAGATGGACGAGATGTTGACGACGGCCGGCAGGGTGCCTTCCTTCAACAGCGGCAGGAAGACGCGAGTCGTCTCCACAGTGCCGAAGAAGTTGGTCTCGATGATGCGGCGCAGCACGTCCGGCTCGGAGTCGGCGAAGTGGCCGGTGGCGCCGATGCCGGCGTTGTTGATGAGGATGTCCAGCCCGCCGAATTTCTCGCGGGCGGCCGTGACCATTGCCCGCCGGCCCTCGTCCGTCGCCACGTCGGCTTGGACGACTTCCAGCGTGTGCCCTTGGCCGCGGACTGACTCGGCGAGTTGCGTCAGCAAGTCCGCGGAGCGGGCGGCGGCCAATACTTTCATGCCCCGCTTCGCGGCCAGTTCGGCCAACGCCCGGCCGATGCCCTGCGAGGCCCCCGTCACCAGCACCCGCATCCCGCTCAAGTCGCGTCGGCGTCCCATCTATTCGCTCCGCTCGTAATGGCTCGTTCCGCACTTTCATCCATCGGCCCGGCGGGCGGCCGGCATGACGGCCATCAGAAGAGGCGGGGCCGGAAACGCCGAAAGGCTCCCCCGAACCCGGAGAAGCCTCCCGACCGCCACGGTGATCCCGTCGCCTTACTTGGCCGCCACCGTATCTTCCTTCGGGGCCAACGGCTTGATCTTGATGGCCAGCGGCTCGACCCAGTGCTTGTGGTCGGCCGTGTAGTACAGGTAGCCGCGGCTGGCCGGCCCGCGGTACTCGCCGGGCACGTCGCACACCAGATCAATCGTCAGGTCGGTCTTCTGGTTCGGGGCCATGTTCCGCCAGTAGAGGACGACTTCCCGGCCGCGGATCTCGAAGTAGCTGATGACGTTCTTCTCGCGCAGGTCGGTCAGCTGCTTCATGTCGGTCGGGACTTTCATCCCGGCCGGCAGGCCGATGATCGCCACGGTCATCCCCTGGCCTTGGTTCTTCAGGTTCTGCACGGTCACGCTCAACGGCACCGAGTCTCCTTCATTGGCTTCTGCGGTCGCCAGTTTGGTCGTCAACCGCACTTCGCACTTCTCGGCGCTGACCGGCGTGAGCGACGTGTAGGTGTAACCCAAGGAGAACGGGTAGGGGTGCTTCGTCGTCGTTTCGATCAGCACTTCGGTCTTCTCGCCGGCCTTGAAGAGTGTCTCCGCGTTTTCGATGTCGAGGGTGATCGTCTCCACGTCCTTCTCGGTAAACTTCTTGGTCCCGACCCGCTTGCCGCCGACGGAGACGGCAATCTCGCCGGCCTCGGCCGGGTGGGCGCCAGCCTTCGCTTGGGCGATCAGCGCCTTAAGGGCCATGACCGTGGACTGCGTGGACCCGAAGCCGCCGTAGCCGCCGCGCTGTTGGCTGATCCACGTCGTGGCCAGTTTCACCGTCGGGGCGAAGGAGACTTCCTTCACGCGAACCCAGCCGAGCATGGCCATCGCGGTCGCTTCAATCTCCAAGTCGCGGCCGCCGGAGTGCGTGATGCTCGTCTCGGCCCCTTGCAGGGCGCCGTCCTTCGTCATCCGCTTTTGCAGTTCGCCCATCAGTTTAATCGCCGTCTCGCGGTCGTCCCGCAGTAAGAGCGTGTTGGCGACCAAGGCGACGAAGTAGGAGTCCTTCGCCTCGCGGGAGTCGGCCTTCAGGGCTTGGGCCTTGAGGGCGGCAATTTCCTTCTTGAGGTCCAAGCCTTCCTTGTTGTCCGGGTCGCTCTCGACCAACGCCCACGTAATGTAGGCGTCGGTCGTGTGCTTCGGGGCGCCGCCGAAACTGTCGAGGGCGCGGGCGTTGCGGAGGAAGCCCCCCTGGCCGTCCCGCCGGCTCAACAGGAACTCTTGGGTCCGCTTAATCATCAGCGGGTCCACGGGGTGGACTTTGGCCATGTCCTTGAACTGGAGCAGGCCGTAGGCGGTCAGCGCTTCGTGGGCCATGTCCGAGGAGCCGAACCACTCGAAGCCCTGCCGAACCTTGGCCGGCGTGTCCGGGCACTCGAAGGCGGTTAGCTTGGCGTAGCCGCTGTCGAGCAGTTGCTTCGCCCGCTTGGTGACTTCCGGGTTCGCCTGGTTGGCGTTCTGCATGTACTCGAGGATCAGCGTGTTCGGGTAGTTGGTCGTCGAGGTCTGCTCGAAGCAGCCGCCCGGTTCCCGCAGCAACCCGTCGAGGCCCTTCACCAAGTCGGCCATCGTGGTCGGGTACACGTCCAATTTCACCTTGAGCGTCTGCTTCACCATGTCCTTCGGCAGGATGACGTAGCCGGTCGCCCGCGTCTCCAGCATGTCGCTGGTGGCGCCGACGCCGGGGAAGCCCTCGGCCACGACGGTCATCACCCGCCCGACTTGGTCCGGCTCGGCGGTCGGCTCACTGTTGCCGTTGACGATCAGGGTGGCCTCGCCCGCCGCCGTCGGCCGGACGCGGAAGACCTTGCGGCCCTTCTCGTTGGCCGACAGCGAAATCGAATCCTTAACCAGCCCCTCGGCAGTGACCATCGACCCGCCTTCCACCTTCAGCCCCTTCGGCGTGAGGGTGAAGCTGACGGCCCGGTTCGTGTCGCTGTCGTTGACCACGCGGACCGGCACGTCGATCACGTCGCCGGCCGTCACTTCCAGCGGCAGTTTCGGGTCCACCGTGAACGGCTTGCGGGCCTCGATGGTCTTGGTGACGGCCCCGATGCGGCCGTCCACCGTGTGCCCGGCCACCAACACTTGGTAGGTGGCGATGGAGTCGGAAAGTTGGAAGTTCACGCTGGTCTTGCCGGTGTCCGGCAGGACGATCACGGGGTTCCAGTAGACCGTCTCGGTAAAATCGGTGCGGACATCCGGCCGCAGGTTCGCGTCACGCTGGTGGGCGAACTCGCGGGCGATGAACGGGAACGACTGCGGCATCGCCGCCATTTCGGCCTCCCCCATCGCCATGTCGCGGCCGAAGCCATCGCCCCCGAAGCGGCCGCCGGCGAACCCGCCGGCGGCCGGACCGCCCGCGATGCCGGGCTTGCCCGCCGGGCGGGCCACCCCGAATGCGGGCATGTCCATCATGGCGGCCCCGCGGCCGTTGGCCCGCCCTTGAGCATCTTGCAGACCTTTCCGCAGCCGATTGACTTGATCGGCTTTCTTGGCGCCGTCGAGTCGGCGGGCTTCTCCCTTTTGCTTCTCGAAGAGTTGACCCCCCAGAATTTTCTTGGCCATTTCCTCACCCTTCTCAGCCTTGGCATCTTTCCATTGATTGGCGTCGACCTTGTTGCGCTTGTCCACGTCCGCCATCCCCTTCATCATTCTCGGCGCCATCATGCCGGGGGGCGCGGGGGCCGGGGCGGCGCCCGCTTTCGCGTCCATTTTTGGGGCCATTTCCGGGGCGGCCATTGGGTCCATCGCGTCGGCCGGCATGTCTTTCGCCTCTCGCATGGCTCGGCCACGAGCGTTCGGAGCCGCTGTCGATGCCATGTCCGATTGGCGGCCGTTGGCATTCTTCTGTTTCACGACGCCGTAGGCGAAGTCGGCTTGCGGGGTGCCCCGCGTGGCGAACACGCCGACCATCACTAGGGCGGCCGTCGCCAGGCTGCCGGCCGCCGTCAGGTGGTACAAGCCGCGCCGCCCGGCCTGTTGCCGGACGGCGAGGATGATCGCCCCGATTCCGAGGAGCATCACGCCGACAAGGAACACCGGCATGGCCATCGACCGGACGCGGCCGAGGCGGGTCTCGTACTCGAACAGTTCCGCGGCCGCCGAGACGCGCTCACTGTCCCGCGACAGGCGCGTCGACTCGGCCATTTGCACCTTCAGGGTTAATTCGTTCGCTTCCGAATTTAAGAACTCGGTCTTTTTCTCATCGGCCTCGGCGGCCTTCAACGCGGCCTCTTCCAACTTGGGCTGGAACTCGGCGTTCACGCGCTGTTCTTCGAGCCGGTACAAGGCGACCGGGGCCGTCGCCCGCTGGCCGTGGGCGACGAGCATGCGCTCCACCTCGGGCCTGTCGTCGGGCTTGGCCGCGGGGACGTTTTGCTCGGCGAACCGCCGCCAGCCTTGCGTGCCCAACAGCAAGTCGAGTGCGACGGCCGCCTTCGGGTGTTCGGTCAGCAGGAAGTCCGCGTGTTCCAGATCGCCGGGGTTCTTCACGTCCCCCGCGATCAGGAACTGAGTCGGCATCAGCCGGTCCGTCTTATTGTCGGCCATCGTGATGACACTCTGGTCCACGACGGCGACCATCAACACCGCCGGGGCGGCGTACTCTTTTTCGTTGACGGCCGAGAGTTCCAATTTCACTTGGCCGGCCGGCGTGTACCGGCCCTTGTCCGGGTTCACGTTCAGGTGGAGTTGTTCGGCCGGCTTGCGGTACACGAGGCGTTCGGCCCGGGGGATCAGCGTCGCCCGGCCCTCGCCGGCCTTGGCCGGCTCTTCGAACACGGTGATGCGCGTCACGCCGCCGAGTTTGGCTTCGCCTTGCAGTTGCACGTCCGCCGGCTTGCCGGCCGTCACTTCCACACGCTTGTGTTCGATCAGCCGGCCGCGGGCGTAGGCGCCGACTTGCAGCACTTTGGTCCCCTGACCCACTTGCAGCGTGAGCTTGATCGGCTCGCCGCGGTCGGTCACGGGGTCGGCGGCCGTCAGGACGACGCCGTCGGCCTTAACCGTCGGCAGCGGGAACCCGCTCTTGGTCGGCGGCTCGATGGACGACGGCGTCTCGACCATCAGGTGGTATTGTTTGCCGGCCTTGGGGGTGACGGTAAAGACGCCTTGGCCGCGGTTCACGCCGGGGTGTTCGGCGTCCGTGAGCGTAGCGACGGAAATCTTCTCCGTGCCGTCCGTGACATACCCCTTGAGGTCGGCCGGCTTGCCCTGCGGCGTGCGGGCCTGCACGTACACGCGGGAGGCGACCCCTTCCACCAAGTCGCCGCCTTCGGGGAAGAACTCGACAGTGAGGCGCTTGCCAATCACCGGGATGGGGCGAACGATGGTCTCGGGCTGGCCGCCGTCCACGATGGTGACGGCCAGTGAAGCGTTGCCGTTGCCGACGTTGGCGGGGAGCTTGAAGCGGACGTTCAGCACCCCCTTCGCGTTGAACTTCAAATCGTTCTCATTGTGGATCGGCACGCCCTCGATGCTGGCGACCACGGTGGCCCGGCCGTTGACCAACGCCCCGCCGGCCGTGCGCAACGCCTCGACGCGGGCCTGGACCCACTCGCCGGCCCCGTAGGACTTGCCGTCGAATTCCAGCTTCTTCTGGAACTCGTCTTTGACGTAGGTGTTCACGATGAACTTGCGGGTCTCCAAAAGCTTCTCCGCCCGCGTCTGTTCGTCCGTGTCGAACACGTCCAAAGCGTACTCGCCGCCGGGGGCGCCGTCGGGGATTTCGTACTCGCCTATCCCTATGCCCCGCAGCGGCTTGCGGTCCGGCCCGAGAATGGCCTTAGAGTTGTCCATCACGCGGCCGTTGCCGCGGTCCAGTTCCGTGACGGCCCCGGACGGGTCGCGCAGCTTGAACACCAAGTTCATGTCGCGGTCCGGCGGCAAGAACGTCGCCCGGTCCAGCGTCAGGGAGCGGAAGCGGACCACTTCGAGCGGCTTGTACAGGGGCTTGTCGGTGGCCAGATGTGTGACGTAAACGGGCCGGGCGAGCGGCACCTTCTCGGCCAGAACGCTCTTGCGGTTATCCTCGTTGTAGGCGACCACGTCGAGGAACAGTTCCGACCCCGGCTTCACGCCTTGCCAGAAGCTGGCGGGGAGTTTGAGCGTGGACGGGGCCTGCGGCTTGTCGTGCGTCTCGCGGAGCAACTCGCGGTTGTCCTGGTCCCGCATCACGATCTCCATCTTCTTCGGGAGCGTGTAGTTGCCGTCTTTGTTCAGCGTCTCGATGCGCCACTCGTTGGGCGCGCCGGGCTGGACGCGGGCCGGGCCGGTCAGCCGGACGACGAAGTCTTTTTGCTGGACGGCCTTGGCGGCCGCTTGGAGGGCGTCCGAGTAGTTCTTGGCGAGCGCCACTTGGGCCGTCTCGGCTTCGCTGGCGGCGGTCATTACCGACTCGGTGCGGGCCTTCGACGCGGCGCGGGAGTCGGCCAGCAATTGCTCGGCCTGCTTGGCCGCGAGAGTCTTCGCCGCCACGTCTTCTTTTTGCAGATACCAGCCGGTGAACTGCGTAACGGCCGGGACGCCCAAGCCGGCGACGACGAGGACGCTGGCCGCCAACGCCCAGCGCTGCCAAATGCCGGCCATCGTCGGGGCGGGTTGGGCGGCGGGGGCCGGCTTCGGCGGGGTCACGGCGGGGGGCGCGGGGACTTTGAAAGTAACTTGCGGGTGGGCGTCCTTGGCGGCCCCGGCGAGGCGGGTCTTCCACCGCTCCGCTTCTTGGGCGAGGTCGGCGCCGTCCGGGGAGGCGAGGTAGGCTTCGAGGTCGGCGCGGTCTTGGCCGTCGAGCAGGCCGTAGGCGTGTTCGAGCATCATGGCCTGAAACCGGTCGCGGTCGGGCACGGGGGTACTCATGGGAAGGTCCGCCAAAGGAAGATCGAAATAATTTCTGGTATGCGAGTCGTCGGGCGCCGGCCGTCAGGCGAGCGCCTTGCGAAGTTTCTGGAGGGCCGCCCTCATCTGCGTCTTCACGGTTCCCACGGGCGCGTGGCGGATGTCCGCGATCTGCTCGTAGGTGAAGCCGCCGTTCTGGCGCAGGAGGAAGACTTCCTTTTCCTCCGCCCGCAGGTCGGTGATGGCCTGCCGCAGCCGGGTGAGGTCTTCTTGGTCCTCGGCGGCCTGACTCACGCCCGTGTCGAGTCCGGCAATCATGGTCTCGTCCCCCGCAAAGGGTTTGGCCCGGCGGTTCCACGCGGACCGCTGCATGTCCTTGGCCGTATTCAGCCCGACGCGGAAGATCCACGCCCGCAGGTTGACCACGTCCGGCAGCGATTCGCGGGACCGCCAACATTTCAGGAAGGCGTCCTGCGCGGCGTCCTGCGCGGCGTCCCGGTCCCCGAGGACGTACACGAGCGTGCTGAGCAGGTCGTCCCGCATCTCCGCGAAGGCGCGGGTGAGCACGGCCCCCCACTCGCCCGGGGCGACCGGCCCCGCGCCGGCAAGGTCGGGCGTCACCGGCGGTCGATCCAAGATTTGGCCCGTTCCGGACTTGCTCATGGTTCCGTTACCTTTTCGACGGGAGACGGCCGCCGCGCGATTGTCGCGCCGGTAAAAAAGACGGGAATATTCGTCCGGCGGGCGAATCGCCCACTCTCAATGACGGTGATAGGCCAGACAAATCACCGGCGGCTGATTCTTCTCCGCCCGCCGCCAGTTCGCGAACGCGGCCACGTCGTGCAGTTGCTGCCACAGCGCCGGCCGCTGGCGGGCGAAGGCGTCCGCGTAGTTCAAGACCACCGTGACCGGCCCGGCCGCCGCGGCGTCGAGGTGCGTCAGCGCGTCCGCCAGCGCGTCCCAGTTCTTGCCGTAGTCGGCCGGCAGGGCAAGTGTTTCCTGGATCACGGCGTGCAGCGCGGCGTCGTCGGTCAGACGCCGGGCATCAATTTTGAAAATGGTCATGAGCAGTCGTCTCCGAGCGAGGCCGGTCAGCGGATCTTTTTGAATGTGGAGTAGTGGTCGTCGGTGAAGTACGCACTGCCGTCCGAACCGGTGACGAGGCGCTCTGGGCCGCGGTTTACGCCGGACTTCAGCGGGTTCACGTCCCACTCGCGGTACTTAATTTTGCGGGCTTTCGCGTCACTTTGGGGGAGCCTCTTCTCGAAGTTCCCGAACGTCCGGCCCCCTTCGTAGCCGTCCGGGGCGTCCGCGTGTTGATCGACGTGGGCGAGCATTTTGATCGCCTTGTCCGGCACGCCCTTCAGGACGACGGGGCTTTTGGCGACCGGCGGGGCGGCCGGCCCCTTGGCCGGGGGCACAAACATCTCGGCGAGGAACGTCTTGGTCGAGTCGTTGGCCCGGTCCACGGCGTCCGGGTCGAAGGCCCGGCCGGATTTGATGTCCTTCCCGGCCTTCGGGTTGGTGAAGTCCCCGGCGACGCCGCCGAGGCGGAGGACTTGCCAGTCCACACCGCCGGCGCGCATCTCGGCTTCAAACGCGGCGAGTTGAGCGGCGGGGATGGCCGGGTCTTCCGAGCCGACGATCACCAACACGGAACAGCCGATTTTCTTGGCGTCGTCCCCGGTGGCCGACAAGTCGCCATGCAAGCAGACGATGCCTTCAAGTTCCCCGCCGGAACGGGCGAGTTCGAGGAGGGCCGTGCCGCCGATTCCGTAGCCGACGCCGGCCAGTTTCTTGACGTCGATTTGCGGAATCTTGCCGCAAAGTTCGACGGCGGCGGCCATACGCGCCCGGACCACTGATCGGTCCTTGCCGGCCAGCCCGAGTTTGGCGGCGGCTTCTTTGCCATCCTTCGGAGTCACGCCTTTGCCGAACAGGTCCACGCACAAAACCGCGTAGCCGAGGCGGGCGAGGTGGGCGGCCTTGGCGCGCGTCTCGACGTGGGACGCCCCCCATTCCGTGGCCAACAGGACGCCGGGCCGCTTCGCCGGCGAAGCGTTGTCGTAGACCGCGACGGCCTCCAACGCGGTTGGGCCGTGCTTATATTCAAGGGGTTTGGCGACGACTTCCGCCCGGGCGGCGGAGGAGACCAGGAACAGGCCGACCAGAGAAAGGACCGACATTCGCATCCGCAAACTCCGCGAGGGAGAGAGTCTGCGGGCAATTCTAGGCGGCGGCCGAAAAACGGGGCGGGTTTTGCTAGCCAGAATTCTGAGGATCATCAAGAGTCGGGCGGCGACACGCCGAGACTTGCGTACAAGTTGGTCACTTGGGCCTTCAATAGTGCTACCGCAACCTGTAGGTCGGCAATCTGGGCCAACGCCTCGTCCAGCCGACCATCGGGCTTCGGCGCTTCGACCACCGGCAGGGCTTGCGGCCGCGGGGTGGCTTCCACGTCATGCAGCGGGCCGGTGTCGGCGCCGGCGTGCCGTTTCCGGAGGGCGTGCAACTCGTTGGGCGAGTGGAACCCGTGCGTGAGAATCGCCCCGCGCCGCCCCTCGGGCGTGACCCAAAGGGCCATGCCACGTTCGACCAGCGACCGGAGCATCTCCGAGTATTGCTCCGAGTCGATGGCCTCCATCCGCGCGGCGCGGGCGCGGGCCTCGGCCGCCGTCTGCGGGCCACGCAGGAGCAATTCCGCGAGGAGGGCCACTTCCGGCTTGGAGACTTTCCACGCATCGTACAGGTTGTGCCGCCAACGGTCGGTGCGGCCGCCGGTCTGCATGAACACCAAACACTTGCGCTTGAGCGATGTCAGAGCCTCATCGACCTCCGGATCCTCGTAACTCGTCAGCGGGTCGCGATTGGACTTCTGGTTGCTGCCGACCACGACGGCGTTCAGCGTCAGCGGTTCCGCGATGGAAGCGGTGAGGGCCTTTTCGACCAGCACGCCGAGCAAGCGGCGTTCCATCGGCGTCAGCGGTTCGGCCATCGGGACACGTCCTTCCAACGAAAAAACCCTTGCGTCTCCGGTGATTGTGGGACTGGGCGCCGGGGACGCAAGGGGGTCACACTTTTTCGCCGCGGTCAGGTCAACCCTGCACGTTGTCTTCGATGAACCACAGGTCTTGGTCGAGGTCGCCGCTGATTTCAAGCGAGGCGGCCCCGGCGCGTCCGCCGGGGCCGCCCGCATTTCGCCATTTCTCGATTCACTTGACTTGTTGCAGCACCAAGTCAATCGGGTCGCCTTCCAAGGCCCGCAGGTACGTCACCAAGTCTTTCTTCTCTTGGTCCGTCAGCCCCAAAACGCGCGGGATGACCGGCCAGCCGCCGCGGGTGAACAGTTTCGGCTCCGGGCCGGTCCACTTCGTGCCGGCCTTGTTGGCGGCCATGAATGCCTTTTCCGCGTCGAAGTCGCGCATCTTCGGGTCGAGGAACTCGTTGGCATTGCCCCCCTTTTCATAGAAGGCCACCACGTCTTCCAAAGTCTTTTCGCTGCCGTCGTGCATGTACGGCCGGCTGGCCAGCAGCCCGCGCAGGGCCGGCGTCTTGAACGCCCCATACAGAGAAACGTCCTTCGCCCCCAAGGGCTGGGCCGCGAAGCGCCCTTCCTGACCCGGCTTGATCTTTCCGTCCACGACGCCGACGCCGAGGTTGTGGAACGTGTGGTCCGTGAAGGTCTCGCCGACGTGGCAACTGTTGCAGCGGGCCTTGTTGAAGAACAGGATTCGGCCGTTGTTGATCGACTTGGCGACCTCCGGGATCTTCCCCGCGTCGGCGGCCGGGTCGAGGTTCAAGGCCTGGAGCGGGTAGATTTCCTTGGCGGCGAAGGCGGCCTTCAGGACGGACTCGTAGTCCTTCGGCTGCGGGTCGAACTTATTGTTCTCCTCTTCCGCGGCCCGCACGCGGGCGGCCACGTCGGCCCGGTCTTGGATCGAGTTGCCGACCAGCACGGTCCGCTCGTAGGTGGCGATGGCCTTGGCGGCCGTGTCCCGCGTCGCCTTGTGGCCGAATTCCTTTTCAAACTGCCCCGCGTACCGCTCGGCCTTGCGGACGCGCTTGATGGCCTCGTTCCAGGCGTTGCCCTTGCTGTCGAACATTTCCACGTTGTTCTGCACCGGGCCTTGGGACTGGGCCTCCAGCGAGTCGGCCCGGCCGTCCCAGAATTGGAAGCGGTTGAAGGCCGAGTTCATCACGGTCGGCGCGTTCATGCCGCCGAGACTGCCGCCGATCCCTTTGGAAGTCTTGGCGGCGTCCGCGAACCCGTCCCGCGGGCTGTGGCAGGTGGAGCAGGAGACCGTGCCGTCGCTGGAGAGGATGGGGTCGAAGTAGATTTGCTTGCCGAGTTGCCACTTGGCGAAGGTCATCGGGTTTTCGCCCGGCACCGTCGGCGCGACGTTCAAGCCCAGCGGCATCTTGACCTTGATCACCTTTCGATCAGCCGTCACGCCGGTCTGCACGTCCGTCGCCTTCTCGGTGACTTCGTTGAAAAACTTCGGCAGTTTCTCCCACTCGGCCTTGTTCTGCCCGCGGCTCACGAACACCATTGGGACTTGCTCGGGGAACGGCCGCATCAACGACACGTTCGGCAAGTCCACTTCCAGTTCCGGCTCGTCGGCGCGGAGAGCCAACACGCCGCCGAGGAGGGCGGCGGGCAAAGTCATCCAGAGGGACCGCGAACGCATGTCCATACCTTTCAAGTGGGAGATCGGAGAGCCGGCGGGGCGGGTCACAGGCGGGTAAGGTTCATGAATAAGGCGGGCGGGCGCGGGCAGCAAGTGTTCGGCCGCCGGAATGGCCGCCGATTGACTGCCGAGAATTCAACAAGTGACAGCGGCCGCCGTGGCCGTTATCCTAACCGGGACACCCGCGCGAGCTTGTCCCCATGTTCAGCCGATGGTGGTTCCCCGTGGCGTTCGGCATCGTGATTCTGCTCACGTTGCCCGCCGTCGCGCTGTTCGCTCTCGACTTCAGCGGCTACGGCGGCGAGGTGAACACCTGGTTGGAAGAACGGCTCAAACTTAGTTACCACTCCCCGCTCGCCAACTGGGCGAACATCGTCTTGCTGATCGTGCCCGTCGTGCTGATGCTGCTGTACCTGCTCAAACTTAAGCGGAAGCCGCAGGTGGTGGCCAGCACCTACTTGTGGAAGAAGAGCATCGAAGACCTGCGCGTGAACAGCCTTCTCCAATGGCTGCGCCAGAACGTCCTGCTTTTGCTGCAACTGTTGGTCCTCGCCTGTGGGCTGTACGCCGTGCTGGCCCCGCAACTGCACGGGTCGAAGACGAGCGGCAAGTATTTCATCATCATGGTGGACAACTCGGCCAGCATGTCCGCGACGGACATCGCCCCCAATCGGCTGGCGTGGGCAAAGGGCGAGGCCCTGAAAGAAATCGACGCGGCGTCCGATACGGACATCGGCATGGTGATCGTCTTCAACGCGACGGCCGAGATTCGCCAGTCGTACACCGGAAACAAACTGCTGCTCCGCAAAGCCGTGGAAGACATCCGGCCCACGGTGCTGCCGACGCAGATCGACGAAGCCCTCAGCCTTGCCGCCAGTCTCGCCAACCCGACGCGGTCCACGGAAGACGCGGCCGTGCGGCCGGAGAACCCCGAGCCGGGGAAAGAGCGCACCTACGCCGCTGTCGAGGGGCTGTTGGCCGACATTCACCTGTTCTCCGACGGCCGCTTCGCCGACCTGCCGACGTTCGCCCTCGCCAACCTTCAGTTGAATTTTCACTCCCCCGGGGCAAAGGAAGTCGGCAACGCCGACAACCTCGGCATCACTCGCTTCGATGCCATCCGTGACGAGACGACGCCCACCAAGATTCAGGCCTTCGTCACGCTGATGAACTTCCGCAACGGCCCGGCGAGGGCGGCCGTCGAACTTGACGTAATGGCCGGCGCCAATCGGGTGTTGGACGTTCGTCGGAAAGAAGTGGTGATCCCCGGCCGCGTGTACCAAGAACCGACGGGGAACGACGCCGGCCCGGCGAAGGATATTCCCGGCGAAACGACTGTCTCGTTCGATTTGGCCAACGTCGATGAAAACGCGGACGTGACATTGCGGGTGCGACTCGCTGGCAACAAAGACGCCTTCGCGGCCGACGATCAGGCGTGGGTGGTGTTGAGCCAAGTCCGCAAGGCCCAAATCTTGATCGTCGGCGCGGGGAACCCGCTGCTCAAAAACTTCTTCGAGTCCAAGGCGGCGAAGGCAATTTGCGATGTCGCCGAGATCGCGCCGCCGGAGTTGGCCGACGCGAAAGCCTACGGCACCCCCGCCCAGGAAGGCCGGTACGACTTGGTGATCTTCGACCGCTGCGGGCCGGCCCGCGAGGAGGACATGCCGCGGGCGAACACGCTGTTCATCGGCCACCCGCCGCCGCCGTGGCGCTTCGACGGCCCGGACGACGGCTACCGAGTGGAGAAGGTGACGTTCCCGCAAATCCGCGGCTGGTCGGACAGCGACCCGGTGATGCGCGGCCTGCGCGGCTGGTACGAGTTGGAAGTGGCCGAGGCGTACCGCTTCAAGAATCTCCCGCCCAAGACGCCGCATCTATTGGAGGGCGACAAAGAACTGCTGCTGATGTTCCCGCTGGCCCGGCAAGCCCATAAAGACTTGGTGTTGGCCTTCCCCCTCGCGACGGGCGACGACAAATGGAACACCCGCTGGTTCCTCAAGCCGGTGTTCCCGCTATTCCTGTGGAACGTCGTCCGCACGCTGGGAAACGTGCGGGATAACGCCACGGAGGAGAACGTCGCCCCCGGCAACACCGTTCGACTCCAACCGCCGGGAGACGTGGCCGAGGTGACGGTGACTTCCCCCGCTGACCGGCGGGCGGAGTTGAAGCGGGGGTCGCGGAACGATTTTCAGTTCGCCCAGACCGACGAACTCGGCGTGTACGCGGCTACGTGGAAGAAAGAAACGCGCCGCTTCGCCGTCAACCTGTTCGACCCAAACGAGAGCCACATCGAGCCGCGCCCGGCGGTGAAGATCGGCGACGTGGAGATCGAGGCCGGGGCCAAGCGGGAGAAACTGCGCGAACTATGGCGGTGGCCCGTCCTGGCCGGGCTACTGGTCCTGTTACTGGAATGGTGGATTTACAACCGCCGAGTCTACGTGTGACCCGCGGGGGACAAGAATGACGTACGCCGCGGACCGCGAGGCTTTGTTCGCCCGGATCATGGAAGACCCGGACGACGACGCCCCCCGCCTCATCTACTCGGACATCTTGGAAGAAGCCGGCGACATCGACCGGGCCGAGTTCATCCGCCTACAAATCCGCTTCGCCCGCATGGCTTCTGACGACCCCGACCGCAAGGCGGTGAATGACCGCGTCCGCGATCTCGAACTCGAAAACGGCGTCAAGTGGCTGTCCGTCATGCCGCACACCCCCGGCGTCCACTGGGAGATTTTCGAGCGCGGCTTTATCTCCACCGCCCGCTTCGACAACCCGGACCGCTTTTTTGAACACGCTCCAACGGTGTTTGCTTCCACGCCGATTTCCCGGCTGAGGTTGCACCAGTTTTTTTCGGACGATGTGCGGCGGATGGCCCCCCTACCCTTGCTGAATCAGGTCAAAGAACTCGACTTGGAGGACGGCTGCCGGGCGGGGAACGCGGGGATCAACGCGCTGGTGGAAGGAGGCCAACTTAAGGCCGTCGAGTCGCTGAAACTGCGAAACAACAACCTCGGCCCGTCGGCAATGAGAGACATCGCCGTGTCCATGTTCGCGGACAGTTTGACGTTTTTGGACGTGTCCAACAATGACATCTATGACGACGGTTTGCGTGCCATGAGTACCAAGGCTGGTGACTCATCGGGGTTTGCAAATCTCCGCTACCTTCGTCTGTCGCATTGTCGTCTGTCGAATCCGACTCTTATTGCCTTTATTCTTGTACCGGCAGCCAGAACGCTGCGAAGCTTGCACGTTAGCGGCAACACTCTCGAAGGCGGCCTTACTCCGCTGGCATTCCAAGAATACCCGACGCTAAGGTCCATCTTTGCTGATCGATGCGGCCTGACAGACGACGATTTCACCTCGTTCATAGCCAGCGTTAAGATGCCCAGACTGCGGTGGTTCTACCTGCGGAACAACCGTCTTTCGGACGGCACGGCGGCCATGCTGGCGGCAACTGACAGATTACCCGGTTTGCGTGATCTCAACTTGGGGGAGAACACCATCAACCGCCTCCACCTGCTCGCCTTGCAGGCCAAGTACGGCCCCGGTGTCATCGTGGACTGACCGGTCATTCAGAACCCCGAAAGCCCACGGGTCGCGCTTCGTGACCCGTGGGGGAGACTTCCGCCGACGGGAGGCCCACCCACGGGACGCGAAGCGCGACCCGTGGGCTTTCGGGGTCTTTTCCAATGGGGGGCGGCCGCCGGCGGGGAAAATTCGTGAAGGGATTGTGAACTCGGGCCGGCAGGCGCTTGCGTGAACCTGTTTTCTTCGGTTAAAATAAATTCCGTGAGAACCTCCCCCCAATAGGCCATGTCGTTGCCAGCAACCCCGTCCGGGTGTCCCGGAGAAAGGAGCGCTTTAGAAATGTCCGTGTCCCACCAGCCCTCGCCACTTGAGGCCAGCGTGCTCGTCCTGAACAAGCTGTTCATGGCCGTCCACGTCGTGACCGTCAAGCGGGCCTTCTGCCTGCTCTTCAAGGACATCGCCGAAGTCGTCGTCCTGGAGGACGGCCAGTACATGACGTACGACTTCGCCACCTGGCGGGAGGTCAGCGAGTTCAAGGCCAAGAACTTCGAGCGCGCCGCCGACGACGACTGGGTCCGGGGGGCGACGTTTGAACTGCAGGCCCCGCGGGTGATCCGCCTGCTCGACTACGACCGGGTGCCGAAGCAGTCGGTGAAGTTCAACCGCCGCAACATCTTCGCCCGCGACGGCAACCAGTGCCAGTACTGCGGCAAGAAGTTCCCGACCTCGGAACTCAGCCTCGACCACGTCATGCCGCGGTCCCAAGCCGGGGGCACGACGTGGGAGAACATCGTCTGCGCGTGCGTGGACTGCAACGTCCGCAAGGGGGGCCGCACCCCGAAGCAGGCGAACATGGCCCTGATCCGCAAACCGGAGAAGCCGAAGCGCAGCCCGCTGCTCGTCATGAAGCTGTCCCAGCGGAAGTACCGCTCCTGGCAGAACTTCCTCGACGCGGCCTACTGGGACGTTGAATTGAAGTAAACAAAAGGCAGCCGGGTAGGCGAAGAAGAAGAGTAACCACAAAGGCACGAAGGTCACACGAAGATTCACAAAGAAGACCGGAGAAGAAATTATTCTTCCGCCTTCTCTGTGTTTCTTTGTGTGACCTTCGTGCCTTTGTGGTTAATGCCTTTTTCTGTCGTGTCAGCCCGTTCGCTTGGCGACCGTCACGATCACAGACTTCGAAGTGGGCGTGTTGCTGAAGTCGGCCACGCTGTCCAGAGGCACTAGCACGTTCGTTTCCGGGAAGTAGGTGGCGACGCACTTGGTCGGGATGGGGTACGGCACCACAATGAACTTGTGGGCCGCCCGCGTTTGCCCCTTCCAGTGCGATGTGATGTCCACCACGTCCCCGCCCGTCAGGCCGCGCTCGGCGATGTCGGCGGCGTTCATCAGGATCACACGGCGCTCGTTCTTGATGCCGCGGTAGCGGTCGTCCAGCCCGTAGATCGTGGTGTTGAACTGGTCGTGCGTGCGGATGGTCATCATCAGCAGTTGGCCCGGTTCGAGCGTGATGTCCGAGAGCGGGTTGACCGTCAGTTTCGCCCTGCCGCCGGGCGTGTTGAACTCGCCGTCGCGCGGGGCGTTCGGCAAGTAAAACCCGCCGGGCTTTCGGACGCGCTCGTTGAAATTGTCGAAGCCGGGGACCACCCGCGCGATTACGTCGCGGATGCGGTCGTAATTGGCGGTCAGCCCTTCCCAGTCGATGCCGTACTTGGCCCCCAGAGTCGCCTTGGCCAAGCGGGCAACGATGGCGACTTCACTCAGCAACTGCGGCGAAGCCGGCCGCATTTTCCCTTGGGACGACTGCACCACGCCCATTGAGTTCTCGGTCGTCACGAACTGCGGGCCGCCGGCTTGAGCGTCTTCCTCCGTCCGGCCCAGGCACGGCAGAATGAGGGCGGTTTGACCCGGCACCAAGTGGGCGCGGTTCAACTTGATCGACACGTGCACGGTGAGCCGACACGTCCGCAGCGCGGCGGCCGTGAACTCGGTGTCCGGCGTGGCCGAGAGGAAGTTGCCCCCCATGCCGATGAAGACTTTCACCTCCCCGGCGTGCATGGCCCGGATGGCGTCCACGGTGTCGTGGCCGTGGTGGGTCGGCGGCGCGAACCCGAATTCCTTCTCGATATTTTGCAACAACCACGCCGGGGGCTTTTCCCAAATGCCCATCGTGCGGTCGCCCTGCACATTGCTGTGCCCGCGAACGGGGCACAGCCCCGCCCCCGGCTTACCGATGCTGCCGCGCAGGAGAATGACATTCAACAAATCGCGGATGGTGCCGACGGCGTTCTTATGCTGCGTCAGGCCCATCGCCCAGCAGGCGATGATGCGCTCCGACGAGGCGATCATCTCGGCAGCCTGCTCAATCTGCTCTCGCGTCAGCCCCGTTTGTTCGAGGACGACATCCCATGACAGCCCGGCGACGGCCTGACGCAGTTCTTCGCCTCCCTCTGTCTTGGCGTCCACGAACGCTTGGTCGATGGCGCCCTTCTCGAACAGAATCTTGATGACGGCTTGCAGGAATGCCGAGTCGCCGTTGATGCGGATGGGGAGCAACAGGTCGGCCAGGTCCGTGCCGAAGCCGGTCATGCCGCGGACGAACTGCGGGTTGCGGAAGTTCAGCAGCCCCGCTTCCGGCAGTGGGTTGACGGCAATGATCTTCGCCCCCGCCGCCTTCGCTTGCATCAGCGCCGAAAGCATGCGCGGATGATTCGTGCCGGGGTTCTGCCCGAGGATCAGGACGAGTTGCGACTTGCCGAAGTCGTCCAGTTTCACCGTCCCCTTGCCGATGCCGACGGTCGGGTTGAGGGCCGACCCGCTCGACTCGTGACACATGTTCGAGCAGTCCGGCAGGTTGTTCGTCCCGTAGGCCCGCACGAAAAGCTGGTAGAGGAAAGCCGCCTCGTTGGACGTGCGGCCCGACGTGTAAAACGCCGCCTCGTTCGGCGAGGCGAGGGCGTTGAGTTTCCCGGCCATCAGTGTAAAGGCGCCGTCCCACGAGATCGGCTCGTAATGCGTATTCCCCGGACGCAGAACCATCGGCTCCGTCAGCCGGCCTTGCTGCCCGTGCCAGTAATCGCTTTGGGCGGTGAGGTCGGCAATCGAGCGCTGCTTGAAAAAGTCCGGCCCGCACCGCCGTTGGTCGGCCTCCCACGCAATGGCCTTGGCCCCGTTCTCGCAGAACTCCGCGAAGGAGCGGTGGTCGTCCGGGTCCGGCCACGCGCAGCTCGGGCAATCGACGCCCCCTTTTTGGTTCAGCACCGTAAGGGCGCGCGTCCCCTTCACCACGCCGACCAGGCCCCACACGTGCTGCATGGACTTGAGCACGGCCGTCGCCCCGGCAGCCGTCACTTTCGGCGCGGACAGTTTCAGGCCGGTGAACTCTTCCGGGGGGACGCCGTCGGTCGTCGGGGGGTGGTCAGCCATGTTGCTTACTCGGGACGCCAAGGTCGGAGAGTCGCCAATCTCCATGATAGACGTTGAACCGCCCGTCGCGGACGAAGCCGACGAGCGTCATATCGAACCGCTTCGCCAGATCGACGGCCAAGCTGGACGGCGCGCCGACGGCCGCCAACAGCGGAACCCCCGCCATCAGGGCCTTCTGAACCAATTCAAAACTCGCCCGCCCGCTAACGAGCAACGCCGACCGACTCAGCGGAAGTAGTCCCGCGAGGCACGCCGCCCCGACCACTTTGTCCACCGCATTGTGCCGCCCCACGTCTTCCCGGACGAATTGCAAATGGCCTTCCGCATCAAACAGACCGGCCGCGTGAAGACCCCCCGTTCGGTCGAAGGTGGGTTGGGCCGATCGCAAAACGTCCGGCCACTGAAGTAATTGCTTGGGCGTCACGACGAACCCGTCTCGCGGCAGTGGTTGGTCGCGGACAGTGCCGATGGCTTCGAGCGTCGCCTTGCCGCAGACGCCGCAACTGGACGACGTGTAAAAGTGCCGGTCCAGTCGGGCGAGGTCCGGGTGTTGCTCGGGGTGCAGTTTGACCAACACCTTGTTGGCCCCGAGGTGATGGCCCGCGACGTGATCCCGCGACGCAATGATCCCCTCGCCGTTCAGGAAGCCGACGGCCAATTCCACGTCATGGCCCGGCGTCCGCATCGTGATCGATAGTGGCTTGCGGCTGATGCCGTCCGCCGTGCTGAACTCCAGCGAGATTTCCAACGGCTCCTCATGAGCCAACCAGTCGGTCCCACGCTGGTCCAAGTGCGGATAGGCGGACAAGGAGACTTCCACGAACCCCGCCGCCGACTCCGTGGTCGGCAGATGAACGACGGGCAAGCCGATGGGCGGGGGGGGCTGGTTCACGGAATCCAAGCTGAGTGAGAATTTCGGCGGCGGCGGGAATTGCAATTTTACACCGGATGTGGAATTTTGGGGCACGGGAGAGGTGTTCAGTCAGAGACCCCCGTTCCCGACAACCGCCCCACGCCCGCAAGACGCCGTACCGCCGCCCCGTCGCCCACGGCCTCCTCGGCGTCGGCATCGCCGCCGGCCTCATGCTGTCCGTCTCCCGCGTCAAGATGATCGCCTTCTTGGAAATCCGGCGCTGGCAGTTCCTCCTGCCCATTTTTCTCGGCGACCGCATCCGAACCGTCACGACGGTCTTGGCCAAGGAACCCCGCGGCCGCGCCCGGCGCGGGGAAGTCGTCTGGCAGCTTTCCATCATCAACCAAGACGATCATGTCGTTCAGCGAAGCGAGACCGTCACCTTGGTGCGGGCCGCGGCACGGGCGGTCCTTTGTACGACCAGCCCGTCCTCCGAGACGTGATGGGGACGCGAAGCAGGCCGTCAAACTCGCTTTCCAATTTACGGAGGGAGAGGAAAACGGACCAAGTTCCCCACAATCCCCGGCGGCGCATATACTAAACCCGTGGCGGGATCACCCGCCCATCAGGAGTCGATGACCCGTCGCGCCCCGATTGATCTTGGCACGCTGCTCTGAGTTGCCACCTCACTGCTCCTCAAGACCCTCGATTCGCAAAACGTGTCGTTTGCCCCTGATCGGCGCCGGCCACTCCGGCCGCGCCGTCTGTCCCCGGGCCGGAAGGCCCAAATGTGAGACGCCGTGAGTAAGAAGCTATACGTCGGAAATCTGTCGTACGACGTGACCGAGACCCATCTCAATGAGATGTTCGGCGCGTACGGCGCAGTGAAGTCGGCCCAAATCATCATGGACCGGGACACCGGCCGGTCGAAGGGGTTCGGCTTCGTCGAACTGTCCGACGACAGCGCGGCCGAGGCGGCCATCGCCGGGCTGAACGGCCAAATGTCCGGCGGCCGGGCGCTGACCGTGAACGAGGCCAAGCCCCGGGAAGACAAGCCCCGCGGCGGCGGCGGCGGCGGCGGCGGGTACGGCGGCAACCGCTACTAACCAGACCGAAAATGTGAGTCATTCAAGCCTCCCGCGCGTTTCGGCGTGCCGGGGGCTTTTGTCATTTCTGGATTCCGTCATTCTCGTTTCCAAGCGGAGGGAGAGGGATTCGAACCCACGGATGGGACAAGCCCATCTCCGGTTTTCAAGACCGGTGCATTAAACCACTCTGCCATCCCTCCGAGTCGGCTCATTCTACTTTCTCGACGCGGTCCGGCCCAGACGGGTTCGCGTTTTCGCTTGATGTCACGGCGGCGTTCAAGTCTCGGGCGGCCGGCGGCCGATACAGCCGTGTGGGGGATTCGAGTTCTCGCGACCGCAGGGAACGGGGCCGCGCTCATGTACGACCGCCAGTTCGGGCTGCGCCGCCGGCCGTTTCGGCCGACGCCGGACACGGACGCCTATTACCCGGCGACCGGCCACGAGCGGGCGTTGGAAGACCTGCGCCAAGCCATTGACGACGAGGAGGGGCTGATCCTGCTGACGGCCGAGGCCGGCATGGGCAAAACCCTCATCGCCCGCCGGCTTCTGGAAACGCTGTCCGAAGACATCCGCCCCGTCCTCCTCACCAACCCGCACTTCGCGGCCCGCGGTGACCTGCTGCACGCGATCTTGTTTGAACTCGACCTGCCGTACCGCGGCTTGGGGGAACAGGACGCCCGGTTGGCCGTCACGGAGTCGTGCCTCGACTTCTTCGGCGAAGGGGGCAAGACGCTCATCGTCTTGGACGAGGCCCAACACCTGCACCCGGAAGCGTTGGAAGAACTGCGGCTGTTGAGCAATTTGGAGGGGAAGGACGGCCGGGCCGTTCAAGTGTTGCTCTTCGCCATGCCGGACTTCGAGAAGGCCATCGAACGGGCGGGGATGGCTTCCTTCCGCCAACGGCTGACGATCCGCGTGAAACTGGAGCCGTTGTCGCTCGACGAGTCCGCGGATTACCTGTTGCATCAGGTTCGCGTGGCCGGCGGCAAGCCGGACCGGCTGTTTGGCGAGGACGTGTTGGACATCCTCACGCACGCGGCCAACGGCGTCCCGCGCGTGCTGAACCAGGCGGCCCACTTGGCGTTCAGTCTGGCGGCCGAGAACGGCTTGGACCACGCGGACAGTGAGGCCGCGGTCGAGGCCATCACCCGCTTGGGGTTGGACCCGTTGAGCGACGGCGACCCGCGGCCGCCGGAAGACGAGGACGCCGTGACGGTGCCGATGGCCGAGGTCATCTCGGTCGAGCAGACGAAGCCGCGGTCGGAGCCGCGGTCGGAAGGCCATCACGCCCGGCCGACGATCCCGTTCCCGCCGATGATCTTGCCCATCGAAAACGGCCCGCCGACGTATGTGTACGGCGGCGACGACGTGGGCGACGGGGCGACGCCGGGCCGGCCGGGGGCGAATAATTTGCCGTGGGCCGGCCCGTCGGACTTGGTTGGGTGACGCGAGTTCGGAATTCGGAAGAGCGTGTGAGGGGCCATGGGACGAACCTACGAAGCGCTGTCGGGGACGCGGTTGCGGAAGGCGGCCGGCGCGGAGAGCGTCCGGGCGCTGCCGTTCCCAAGCCCGGGGTCGGTCCCCATGCCGGAATCCGACGAGGCGCCGCCGGTCAGTCTCGTGCCGATGACCGAGGAAGACTTGCCGGCCGACAATAACGCCGTGCCGTTCGTGGAAGTCGGGGACAAGAAGGCCGCGACTGGGCAACCGGCGCCGACGGCTTCTTTCGGCCCCCGCCTGATGGTTCCGCGAGACCTGCCGCAATTCACGACGCACCACGTCGGCTTCCAACTGCTCCGCGAGCCGCACGCCGCGCCGGTGTCCCCGCGTGAGTTGCCGGCCAAGTTCGTCACCTACCACCAGCCGAATCACCCGGTCAGCCGACAATACCGCGGCCTCGTGGACGGCATCCTGCGGCAACTCCCCGAGGGCGGCTGCCCGGTGCTCTGCTTTACGCCCAGCGTCCCCGGCACGGTGACGGCCACCACGCTCATCAATTTGGCCATCACCCGGAGCGGGGACGGCGAAGGCCGCATCCTGATCGTGGAATTGGTCCGCGGGCCGCTGTCCGCCTCGACGACGCTCGGCATGCCGCATCAACCCGGCATCCGCGAAGTGTTGGCCCGGACGACCCCCTTGACGCTGGCGCTCAACCGAACGGCCATCGACGGCGTCCACCTGATGCCGGCCGGCAAAGTGGAAATCGGGACGGACGAGACGGCCCGCCTCGGCGGCGTGATCGACCAACTGCGGGCGCGGTTCGACTGGATCATCGTGGACGCGCCCGCGTGGGGCACGTTCCCGATGACGGAATGGATGCACGTCAGCGACGGCGTCTACCTCGTCACCCGCGAGGAAGACTGGGACTCCCCGCAGACCGAGTTCGCCCACCAAGGGATTATGGACGCGGGCGGCAAGTTGCGCGGCTGCGTGACGACGCGCGAGTGATTCACTTCACCGTGACGGCGAACGGCACGAGGTGATTGATCTGCGTGCTCCGCCGGTCGATGTCCCGCGTGGCCGGCTGCGTGCGGCCCTTGGTGTCCTTCGCCCGCACCAGAATGTTCTGCGGCCCCTTGGCGGGGTCTTCCCACGTCCACTCCCAGAAGACCCACTCGAACGGCTTGGCCTTGTCCGTCAGCGTCGCCGCACTCCACACTTTGCCGCCGTCCACACTGACTTCCACCCGCTCGACGGCGTTTTCGCCGGCCCACGCCGCCCCGAACACGCGAGCCTTCTTGCCGGCCAGGATCACTTCGTTTAGTCCGGGGCGGGCGATGATGGCCTTCGGCAGCATCTCCGTGACCGGCCGCAGTGTCGGCCGGCCGTCTTGGCGCACCCAGTACGAGTAGTCCATCGTCTGGAAGAACCCCTTGAACGGCTCGGCCGTCACGATGATCTTGGACAGCCACTTCACGGAGGCCATGCCGTACCACCCGCTGACCACGGCCCGCAGCGGGAAGCCGTGGGCGACGGGCAGCTCTTCGCCGTTCATCTTGTAGGCGAGCAAGACTTCCGGCCGCTTCGCCTTGTCCAGCGGCAGACTGCGGGCGAACGAGATCGGCCCCGGTGACTTCGGGTCCGTGTTGATTGCCCCGCTGTCCGCCCCTTCGAGGATTACTTCCACGGCCGCGTCTTTCAACCCGGCCGCGTCCAAGATGGCCGAGAGGGGCACGCCCGTCCACTCCGCGTTGCCGACGCCCCCCTGCCCCCACTGCAACCCCGGCACGGCCGGGTTCAGAAACACCCGGCCGTTGCCGGCACATTCAATCGTGGCCGGCGCCGTCTTGGCGGGGAGTTTGAGCAGGTCGGCGTAGGTGAACTCCTTCGGCTGGTTGACGGCCCCGCTGACGGAAAGCGTCCACGCCTTCACGTCCACGGCCGGGACGGCGAAGTGACTGCGAACGAAAAACTGCTCGTTGGGGACGTAATGCTGGTCGAGGGCCGAGACGGGGAACTCCAAGTTCCGCGGCTCCGAATTACGCACGATCAACCCGGGGAAGCCCGCCGGCTGCTCGGCCGAGGCGATGCGCCCGGCGAACGGGACGGCCAGCGATGAGAGCAGAAACGAGCGGCGGTTGAGAGGAGACATGGCGACCCCGGGAGAGAAGAGAACCCGGCCTGACGGTCAGACCGGGCATGCCGGCGGAGATTACCAACCCTTGGCCTTGGTGCGGACGCGCACCAAGCTCTTGTCGGCGGTGACGTACAGCGTGCTGCCGTCGTCGCCCCAGCCCACGTTGGCCGTCGGGACGCCGGTGGCCAGCGTGCCGAGGTGCTTTCCGGCCGGCGAGAAGACATAGACGCCGCCGGCGCCGGTCGCCCAGACGTTCCCCTTCGTGTCGGTCTTCAGCCCGTCCGGCAGCCCCTTCTTGCCGTCCTTGACGGCCTTTGAGTTGTCGGCGAACTCCTTGCCCTCGCCAAGCGTGCCGTCTTCCTTGACCGGGTAGGCCATCCAATTCGCCTTGTCCGGGTCCGAATTGGCGACGTACAGCGTCTTCTCGTCGGGGGAGAACGCGATGCCGTTCGGCCGGCTCATTTCCTTCGTGAGCAGCGTCAGCTTACCGTCGGCGGTCAAGCGGTAGACGCCTTGGAAGTCGAGTTCCTTGGCCGGGTCCTTCATGATGAGCGGCAGGCCGTACGGCGGGTCAGTGAAGTAGATCGACCCGTCGGACTTGATCGCCAGGTCATTCGGGCTGTTGAGCCGCTTGCCCTCGTACTTGTCCACGAGCGTCTCGAACTTGCCGTCCTTCCACTTGGCCACGCGGCGGTCGCCGTGCATGCACAGGATGAGTTCGCCGGCCTTGTTGAACGCCAGCCCGTTCGAGCCGGGTTCCTTGCCGGTGAAGTCGGCTTTGCCGGTGTAGCCGCTCGGCTTCAAGAACTCCTTGAGGCCCCCCTTCTTCGAGTATTCCCACGCCATGTTCTTGGGGATGTCGGAGAAGATCACTTTCTCCCCGGCCTTGTCCCACACCGGGCCTTCGGCCCAGTCGAACTTCATCGACACCAGCACTTCGATGGCACTACTTTTGGGCACGAGGTCGTCGAACGCCGGGTCCACGCGCTCAATGGTCCCCATCGTTTCCATTTTTTCCACGTCCTTGGCCGTGGTCGGCACCGCCGAGACCGCGACGGCGGCCCCAAGCCCGAGGGCGAACACGAGACGGGAGAGACTTTTCCGCATGAATGCAAACTCCTGAGGTGAACGGTCAAAGCGAGATCATCCTACCCGACCGCGCCGCCCGCTCAAGAGAAAACTGCGCGATATGCAGGCGATTCCTTGCGGTATAAAGGCGGGACGGAGTTCCCTGCCGTTGGAGTCGTCGTCAGCCCATGAAGTCAGAACTCAAGGTCGTCCGGGCCGTGTGCCCCCACGATTGTCCCGACACGTGCGGCATGGTCGTCACGGTCCAAGACGGCAAAGCGGTCACGCTGCGCGGGGACAAGGACCACCCGTTCACCAAGGGTTTCTTGTGCCAAAAAGTGAACCACTACCTCGACCGCGTGTACCACCGCGACCGGTTGCTGCACCCCCTGCGACGGGTCGGCAAAAAAGGCGAGGGGAAGTTCGAGCGCACCTCGTGGGATGAGGCGATCCGGACGATTGCCGACCGCTTCAAGGCCATCGCCGCCGGGCCGCACGGGCCGCAGGCGATTCTGCCGTACAGCTACGCCGGCACGATGGGGAAGTTGGCGTACGCCAGTTTGGACCGGCGATTCTTTCACCGGATAGGCGCCAGCCTGCTCGACCGCACCATCTGCGCGACCGCCGGGGCCGCCGGGTGCGACGTGACCCTCGGCACGCGGGCGACGATTGACCCCGAGGCGACTGTGAAGGCCCGGTACATCATCAATTGGGGGTCGAACACGTCGGTCACGAACATGCACCACTGGGCGTTGATGCACCAGGCCCGCAAGGCCGGGGCGAAGATCGTCACCATCGACCCGCACCGCAGCAAGACGGCCGAGAAGAGCGACTGGTGGATCCCCGTGCGCCCGGGGACCGACGCGGCCCTCGCCCTTGGGATGATGCATGTCCTCTTCCGCGACGGCATGGAAGACCGCGACTATTTGGCGAAACACTGCCTCGGCACGGCCGAGTTGCAAGAGCGGGTGTCGATGTACCCTCCGGGGCGGGTGGCCAAGATCACCGGCGTCCCCGGCGCCGACATCGAACAACTGGCCCGCGAATACTCCGGGGCGATGACGGAGCGCGGCGGGCCGGCGTTCATCCGATTGAACTACGGCATGCAGCGGCACGGCGGTGGCGGCATGGCCGTCCGCACGGTCGTCTGCCTGCCGGCGGTCATCGGGGCGTGGCGGCATCCCGGCGGCGGGGCGATGTTGAGTACGAGCAAACTCCATCCGTGGAATGGGGCCGCCCTCGAACGGCCGGACTTGATTCCACCCGGCACTCGCACCGTCAACATGGTGCAACTCGCCGAGGCTCTGAACGGCGAACTCCCCGGCCCGCCGGTGCAAGCGCTGTTCGTGTACAACTCCAACCCCGCTGCGGTGGCGCCGTCGCAGTCGAAGGTCATCCGCGGGCTGGAGCGCGAAGATTTATTCACTGTGGTCCACGAGCAGTTCCCGACCGACACCGCGGACTACGCGGACATTGTCCTCCCCGCGACGACACAACTCGAACAGTTCGACCTGCACAGCGCTTACGGACACTTCTATGTGCAGGCCAACCATCAAGCCATCGAACCTCTCGGAGAAGCGAAGAGGAACACCGAAGTCTTCCGCCTATTGGCCGACGCGATGGGTTTCGAGCCGGACATCTTCCAAGTCAGCGACGAACACCTGGCCCGCGAAGCTTTGTCGCCCGTGGGCGGCCCGAACGGCTACCCGGCGGCGAACGCCTTTGACGGCATCACGATGGACTCATTGCTGGCGGGCGGTCCGGCCCGGTTGAACGTCCCGCGCGATTGGGCGCCGTTCGCGGAAGGGAACTTCGGGACGCCGTCCGGGAAGTGCGAGTTCTACAGTCAGCGCGAGGCGGACGCGGGCCGCGACCCCTTGCCGACGTACACCCCGCCGCACGAAGACCCGCAGACGCGCCCGGACCTCGCCGCCCGCCACCCACTTCAAATGGTCTGCCCGCCCGAACCGGCGTTCCTGAATTCCACGTTTGTGAACGTGGACGCCCTGCGACACACCGCGAGAGAGCCGACTCTTCAACTCCACCCGGCCGACGCGGCGGCCCGGGGGATCGCGGACGGGCAACGGGTGGAAGTGTTCAATGACCGCGGCCGTTTCGAGGCGACGGCCCGCGTGGGTGAAACGGTCCGCCCGGGCGTCGTCGTCACTTTCGGCGTCTGGTGGAGCAAGATCGTCGGCGGCCCCAACTGCAACGCGACAACCGCTACGGCCGTCACGGACATGGGGGGCGGGGCCACGTTCTTCGATAATCTGGTGCAAGTGCGGGGAATTTGACATCGGCCAAAGTGCGCCTATGTGAATTGCCGATAAAGGTGATGTGAGGAAAAAATGAGCATGAAGTGCTTGCACATTCAGCGAAATGTGGTTAGACTCCATTTATCCAGCCTGAGCGCGCGTGCCATTTTGCGATGACTTTTTGTGCGGGAGTTTGACGATGACCACCGATTTTCCCGGTGAAAACGTCCCTCGGCTCAGCCTCGACGACGAGTCCGTGCGCCAAGCCCTTGAGTTCAAGTGGTATCACAGCGAAGGATTGGGGTACGACGCCGGCCCGGACGCCTTCCTCATGTGGGAAAACATCCACTGGCCCGGCTTCCTGCGGGCGCGCTGGGTGGAGCACATGTTGGGCGAGCGGTACTGGATTGAGTTGAGCCGGTCCGAGTTCGGGTTACTCACCCGTGAATTCACGGAGTACCCGGAGGTCTTGGACGAGATCATCGAGCAATTGAAATGCGGCGGCGAAAATCTGACCTTCATCTTGTCCCTCCGCAATAAAAGCCAAGCAGATCAGCGGAAAATTCGCAAAATCCTCCGCCGCATCGGCATTAACGAACACCGCCTCCCGTGTAAAGTCCGTCAGCGCTTGACCTCGTGCGTCCCCTGCTGATCCCGCCGACTTACTTCTTACCCGCCCTCACCGCCGCATCGATCCCCCGCCGCCAGTCCCGCAACGGGTCCGAAAAATCTTTGGCGGTCGCCCGCGTCGGCAACGTCGTCACATCTGTATCGCGGTACAGTCGGTCGAATGCCTTTTGATCGCCCGCCGGATTCGCCGTCACCCCCTGCGCGCCGACCGTCTCCCGCCACGCGGACAATTGGGCCGCGAGTTTGTCGGTCATCTCCCTGCCCGTCACGGCGAGGTTCTTGGCCGGGTCTTCGCGCGGGTTGGCCTCCAAGTCAAACAGTTCTCGGTCCGGCCGGTCGAGATATTCGATCAGCTTCCAACGGCCGGCCCGCACCACGGAACACGGCCGGCCCCCTTGGTTCGAGTAGTGCGGGAAGTGCCAGAACAACGGCCGCTCGTTGAGGTCTTTTCCCGCGAAGACCGGCGAGAGCGAGACGCCGTCGAACGGGTCGTTCGTCTTCACGCCGGCCGCCTCGCAAAGAGTGGGCGCGAGGTCCATCGTGACGACCGGCGTGGCGCTCGCGCTCCCCGGTCGGACGTGGCCGGGCCAGCGGACAAGCAGCGGCACGCGGATGCCCCCTTCGTACAGGAAGCCCTTGCCGGCCCGGAGGGCATTGTGGGTCGGGGCGTCGTCCTTCAGTTCCGGGACGTGCAGGCCGCCGTTGTCGGAGGCGAAGATGACGAGTGTGTCATCGGCCAGCGTTAACTCGTCGAGCTTCTTCAGTACGCGGCCCACCGAGTCGTCCAGCGTGTGGATCATCGCCGCGTAGGCGGGGTTGAAGGACGCCTTGAACTTCTCTGTCAGTTCCGGCTTGGCCGCGAGCGGGATGTGCGGGTTGTTGTGGGCTAAGTAGAGGAAGAAGGGCTTCTCGCGGTTCGCCTCCATGAACGCCTCGGCCTTCGCCGTCAGGCCGTACTCCCCCTTCCCCGATTCCGTCGCCGACGGTTTCGTCTGGGCGTCCCCGGCGTGGGCCACATCGAATCCTTGCTTGTCCGGGCCGAAGCCGGCCCCGCCGAGGTGCCATTTGCCGACGCAGGCCGTCGCGTAGCCGGCCCCTTTCAACCGCTCGGCGATGGTGGTCTCCGCCAACGGCAACTGCTGGCTGATCTTGGGCTGCAAGACCAATTGCGACGGGGCGTCGCCCCGGCCCGGCATGTAGGTCGTGATGTGCAGGCGGGCGGGAGACTTGCCGGTCAGCAAGGCGGCCCGCGTCGCGGAACACAACGGGGCCGCGCTGTACGACGCGGTGAACCGCATGCCCTGCTTCGCCAGTTGATCGAGGTGCGGCGTCAAGTGGTCCGCCCGGCCGTCACACCCGAGATCGTTGTTCCCCAAGTCGTCCGCGAGAATCAGCACGATGTTGGGCGGCCGGGCTTCGGTTAGCGAGACGGACAGAAGGACGGCGAGAATCGGCGGGAAGAATCTCATGACGAACCGCTTTCGTCGGTGGTTGCCGCATGGCGCCGCGGGAAGCGGATCAGAAAATTCGTCCCCTTGAACGGCTCGGATAGGATGGTCAGCGTCGCCCCGTGGTGTTCCAGCACGACGTTGACGAACGACAGGCCGAGGCCCATGCCGGCGTTGTACCCCTCGTACAGCGCGTTGTCCCGCTTGGTGGTGAAGTGGGTTTCCAGGCACCGCTCGCGGACGGCTTCCGTCATGCCGATGCCGTTGTCCCGCACTTCTAAAAACACGGCGTCCGCGGCCGCCCGCACGGCCAGGGCGACGTGCCCTTTCCAACTCGCGGCATCGATGATCGCGCGCTTGCGGCGGGCCGCGTCGCTCTCCTGCCGGGCGGCGTCGCGGACGTGATTCCGCATCTCGAACGTGGCGTCGCGGGCGTTGAACACCAAATTCTCGACGGCCTGCTGCAGGTGCGACACGTCGCCGCTAATGACCGCCGGTGCCGAGCCAGAAAGCGTTTCGAGCGTCATTTTCCACTTGTCCGCGGCGATGACGCCCCACGTCTCTCCGGTCTCGCGCAGCAAGTCATTCAGGTCGAGTCGTGTCATCTCAGTCCGGTTCGGGTCGCGGCGGACGGTGCGGAGGATCATCTGGAGACGGTCCGTGACGGTCGCCAGCGTCCCCTTCACTTCGTTCAGCATGGTGGTTTGGGACGGGAGCAGGCCGTCGGCCTCCAGGCAGCGGGCGATCAAATCGTTCGGCCGGACGAGGAGGTTCTTGATGTTGTGGGCGTAAGAGCCGGCCATGATGCCGATGCTGGCGTACAGTTGCGACTTCATTTCCAGGGTGGCCTTCTCGGCCACCTCGGCGGCGTGCGCCGCCGCGTTGGCCGCGATGTTCGCCTCCAGCGCCACCACATGGGCGTGTTCCAGATCCGTCTCCGTCTGCATCTCCTTGCGCTCCCGCTCCCGCTCCCGCCGGAGGAACATGTACACCCACACGAGCGCCAGGACGCTGCCGCCGAACACCACGCCGCCGGCGATGTACAAGAAGCGTTGCCGGACCTGCTCGTCCCGTTGGAGTTTGTTGAAGGCGTGAATGCGGTACTCACACGTCAGAACGGCGACCGGCTTTCCGGCGGTGTCGCGGACGTGGTGGTACAGCGGCCGGACTTGGTCCTGATTCTGCCGGCGCGGCCGCGGCACCGGGGAGGCCCAAACGACGGGCTTGACGGTCTCCGGCCGGTCGAGCATCCGCACTTCGAGCGTGTAGATTTCCGGGAACAGCGGCAGTTGGCCCTGGTACAAGCGCAACGGGTCGGCCATCGCCTTGAGTTGCTCGCCGATCTCCTCGGCCTTGAGCCGAACGTCCTCGGCGGAGGTGTCATTGTCCGCCGCGTCGAGGCGGGCGGCGTACTCCCGCGCGAGTTCCGGCGTTGATTTGCGGAAGCTGCGGGCCTCGTCCAGCCACTCGTGCAGGTTGGCCTCGTCCACGGACCCGGCGGCCCGCGTCCGCTCGAACAGCAGGTACGCCAGCGACCCGACCAGGATGAGCCAGAACGCGACCGCCGGCCCCAAGGCCTTGGCGTACTTCCCCCACGCGAACGGATGTCTGTCGGCCATCGAAGTCACTTCGTCAGGTGTTTGATCCGCTCCCACCGCCGGCCGCCCGCGCGGGTGTAAACCTCGAAATGGGCTTCCTTCGCCACGCGGTCGTCGTCGCCGATGACCGGCCGCATCACGATGACGTACTCGCCGCGGCCCGTCCGGCGTTCGCCGTCCGGCCCGAAGAACGGGTCGTTGTGAATGCGTTGCAACAGGTCGTCCGCGCTCGTGGTCGGAGCCGGGTGGCGCAGGTGTTGCCCGAGTTGCCGGACGATGTCGGCGAACAGCAACACGTCGTCGGTGCTGGTCCGGGTGGCGAGGGGCGTGGGGTCGTCGTCCGCCCACGCCACGGGGTTCTGATGGGCGAAGAAGACGAGCGGGACGCTGAGTTCGCGCGTCGGCCACGCCACTTCGCCGTCGCGGTACACGGTGTTGAAGGAGACGCCGTCCCCGGTGACGGCCACCATCGACCGGCCGATCAGCGGCGAGTCGGCGGCGAAGGCCCGGATCATGCGGCGGGCGGGCTGCGTCACGGCCGGCAGGACGAGCAACATTTTTCGCCCGCGGGGCGGCGTCGCCTCGTCCAAGATCAGTCCCGTCCCCCCCTTCTCGCGCTCGTTGACGGAATTAAATGTCCCGACGCTGTAGCGGATTTCGGTGACGCCGACGGAGGTGCATTCGAGTCCCATGCCCGAATCGGGCCGGAACAATTCGCGGAACCGCAGGGCGAGGTCGGCCGAGTACGGGTCGTCCATCCACGACAGGATGTGGGCTTGCGGCGGCATTTCATGGAAGAGCAACGGGGCCACGGAAAC
Organism: Zavarzinella sp.; assembly: GCA_043744795.1. GTDB lineage: Bacteria > Planctomycetota > Planctomycetia > Gemmatales > Gemmataceae > Zavarzinella. The sequence continues at coordinate 80,778 of JAYTTY010000005.1, forward strand.
CCCGTTCCACCCGTTCACCGCCCCCAACAGGCCGAGGGCGGCCGGCGGGGCCACCGGCCCGTGCGGCCGCAACCCGGGCGTCTGCCACACGAAGTCCAGGACCGCGCGGGCCATCGCGGAATTGGTGAAGCAGAAGCGGAACGACCGGCCGGGGTACAGGTCGATCAGCCGCACTTGATCGCCGGCGGCCGGGTCGTGCGGCAAGTCCGCGTCGGCCCAGTCGGCGGTGGCCGTCGTCAGGCACAGCAGCGGCTTCGGCCCCTTCCACGTCTCTTGGTCGCGGAGGGCCTTGGCGAGTTCGATGGCCCGGTCGCTGGACCCGCCGCCGACGAACGCGACCGGGGGCGGGTCGCGCTCCGCGAGGCGGCTCACCCATTCCCGCGTGCCCACTTCGCCGGACAGCTTGTACCACCGGATGCGAATGCGGTTCGGCCGGCCGCGGAAGCCGACCGTCACTTCGGGGACGGCCGCCGTCTGGTCCAGGAACGCGGCCGAGTCGTCCACGTCCATGTCGGGCGTCTGCCGGGCCGCCTCGTGGACGCCGGCGACGAATCGCTCCCACGTCTGGGCGCTGGTGGTGGTGTGAATCCACGCGATTTCCACGTCCCCGTCCGGCACGGCCGACACCCGCGCCGCCTTGGGCTGGAATTGCGACCGCAGGGCGAGCGAAATCCCGCCGCCGATCAGGACGAGCAGCAAAAAGGAAACAAGTCGGCGCATGTCACCCGACCCCCGGCGGGCACCCCGCGGCGGTAAAGTTTGGTCATTGGTCATTGGTCATTGGCCATTGGTCATTACATTAGGACTTTGGGCCGTGTCATCCCCTGCTCCCCCGGCGGACGACGCGCGGGAACCCGATCCACCTTCCTCGAAACGACGGGCAGAATGGCCGCATCAACGATCGTGATTTTTGGGGCTTCCGGGGATTTGACGTCACGGAAACTCATCCCGGCCCTGTTCCGGCTCGACGCCGTCGGGCAGTTGCCCGAAGACACCGAAGTCGTCGGCGTGTCGCGGACGGCGTTCACGTCCGAGGCGTTCCGCCAGCAAATTGAGTCGAAGGTGAAGGAAGCCGTCGTCTCGATGGGGGAGAGCTGGTACGCCGGGTCGTGGAACCGCTTCGCCCGCCGGCTGCACTACGTCCCCGGCGACGCGGCCCAGCCCGGCGGGATGCAGGCGTTGAAAGAGTGGTTCGACAAGCGAGAAAGCGCCAACGGCGGCAACCGCCTTTATTACTTGTCCGTGGCCCCGGAACTGTACAGCCCGATCGCCCAGCAACTCGGCGACGCCGGCATGACCAAGGAAGACGGCGGCTTCCGCCGACTGGTCGTCGAGAAGCCATTCGGCCACGACTTGGCCTCGGCCCGCGAGGTGAACAACACCCTGCTGCCGTACTTCAACGAGAGCCAAATCTACCGCATCGACCACTATTTGGGCAAGGACACCGTTCAGAACATTCTGGTGTTCCGCCTCGCCAACACGATGTTCGAGCCGCTGTGGAACCGCCGGTACATCGACCACGTCCAGATCACCGTGGCCGAGAAGGTGCCCGTTGGCAAGCGCGGCGGGTACTACGACACCAGCGGCGTCCTGCGGGACATGTTCCAAAGCCACTTGCTACAAGTGATGACGCTCGTGGCGATGGAGCCGCCGTCGAAGATCACGGCCGACCGCCTGCGGAACGAGAAGGTCAAGGTGCTGGACTCCATCCACATCCCGACGCCGGAAGAAGCCAAGGCCGCGGTCGCCGCCGGGCAGTACCAAGGATACCTCGACGAGCCGGGCGTGCCGAAAACTTCACGCACGCCGACCTACGCGGCCCTTAAGCTGCAAGTGGAGAACTGGCGCTGGAAAGGCGTGCCGTTCTACCTGCGCTCCGGGAAGGCTCTGCGGAATCGGTACAGCGAAGTCATCATCCAGTTCCGCGACCCGCCGTTCGAAGTCTTCGCCCAGCCGGGCAAGCAACCGCCGCAGGCCAACCGCGTGACGATGGTGCTCCAGCCGAACGAGGGGATCAAACTGAGCTTCCAGACCAAGGTGCCGGAAGTGGACGGCAACACGTTGCAGTCCCGCGACCTGTCCTTCGATTACAAGAACGCTTTCGGCGCCATCCCGGAAGCCTACGAGCGGTTGCTGCTCGACGCCCTGCAAGGGGACGCCTCGCTGTTCATGCGCGGGGACGAGATCGAGCGGTCGTGGGAGATCATGGACCCGTTCATCGCGGCCACGGAAGCCGCGGACGGCCCGCCGCTCGACTCCTACGCCGTCGGCGGCGACGGCCCCGCCAGCGGGGACGAGTTGCTGGCCCGCGAAGGCCGCAAGTGGCAGAAGATCGGGGCGTGACCGGGTTTTGATACTTTGTGGAAAAAACCCAATTCCAACCGCCGCCAGGCGGTCCCGTTGGAGTTCCGCCTTTAGGCGGTCTGTGACCTGCGCGCCGCAATAGGCAAGAGGACCGAGTCTTCGATGGTCCGACCCCGGGGGCATCGGCCGTCATCCACGAAGGCGAACCCTCGAAGACTCGGTTCGCCGGCCTATTGCGGCGGGGAGGTCACAGACCGCCTAAAGGCGGGACTCCAACGGAACCGCCTCGCGGCGGTTGGGGTGAGAAATCGCTTTGTGATTGTCACAATTTGTCCCGTTGATCCCGTTGCCGAGGTTTCCCGTGCGGCATTCTCTCATCGCCCTGCTTTTCACGGCCGCCGCCCTCCCCGCCCAAGACGCTGTTTTGCACCAGTGGGAATTCACCGCGGCCCACCTCAAAGATAAATCCTTTCAGCCGAAAAGGGGAGCGCTTCCCGCGAACCTCACCGGCCCCGTCGCGTTTGCCAAGGAAGCGCCGCACGCCCTGATCTTGCCGGGCCTCGCCAAAGAGCGGCATCAACTGGAAATCTCGGACGCCGTCGCCAAGCTGAATCTGCCGACGAAGGCGATCACGGCCGAGGCGTGGGTCCGGGTGGACCGGCCGCAGCAATGGGGGGCGTTCATCGGGGCGTTTCAGGACAACGGCCCGTACGAGAAGGGCTGGGTGTTGGGATTCGAGAACAATCAGTTCTTCTTCGCCGTCTCGGCCAAGGCCAAGAACCGGCTGACGTACCTCAAGGCGCGTGACCAATTTCTCATTGGGGCCTGGTACCACGTCGTCGGCACTTACGACGGAAAGACGCTCTGCATGTATGTGGATGGCGAATTGCAGGCCACGTCCACGGAGCAATCGGGGGACATCGAGTACCCTCCCAAGGGGTGGTACACAATGATGGCTTACCACGACGATGACGAGTTTTACGCCGTCGCCGGGCAATTGGAATCGGCGACGGTCCACTCGCAGGCTCTCCCGGCGGCGACTGTCGCCAAGACGTTCGCGACCCGCAAGGCCGGCTTTCCCGGCATTGATGGGACTCGGCCGCAGGTCACGGATTGGCCGACCGCGTACCGAGACAACAAGCGGACCGGGCAGAGCGAAGAAACGGTTACATTTCCGCTAAAACAGGCATGGAAAACAACCTGCGCGGAGCCGCAGCCCGCGTGGCCCGAGGAGGCGAAGGCCGATTACTACCACAACAATTTCGACCTGACGGAACGCATCACCTTCGACCGGGCGTACCACGTCACCGGCGTCGGGGACCAGATTTACTTCGGCTCCTCGACCGAGAATGCGGTCTTATGTCTCGACGCGAAATTCGGCCGAGAGAAGTGGGTGTTCCACACCGAAGGCCCGGTGCGCTTGGCCCCGACCGTGGCCGGGGACCGCGTGCTGTTCGGGTGCGACGACGGATTCGTGTACTGCGTGCGAACCAAAGACGGGTCGTTGATCTGGAAGAAGGCGCTGGCCCCGAGCAACCGCCGCATTCCCGGCAATTCGCGCATGATTAGCGCGTGGCCGGTCCGAACCGATGTCTTGGTGGAAGACAGCAAAGCCTATGTCTGCGGCGGCGTCTTCCCGAGTTGGGGCGTGTACCAGTTGGCGCTGAACGTCGCGGACGGTACGGAGGTCAGCCGGCAGACATTGAAGATCACCGCCCAAGGGTATCTCGAACGCATGTTCGGCAAGCTCATGGTGCAGGCGGGCCGCAACCCGGCGGGGGCGTTCGTCGCGGACCTCAAGGCCAGCGGCAAGGAGATCGGCAAACAACTCAACGACTTGCCCAAGGATTACCCGGACGCCTTCATCGGTTGCGCCAACGCCAAGATCGGCGGCGGCGACGGCAAAGTGGCCGCGTTTGACCGGCAAACGGGCAAAGAAATCTGGACCGCCCCCGTGGAAGGTCGGGTCTACTCGCTCGCCCTCGTCCGCGGTCGACTGTTCGCCGGCACGGATAAGGGGCACATCTACTGCTTCACCGCCGTCGTCCCGGACGGGCCGGCAATTCCCGTAAGGAAAGACGTACCGAAACTCGACCCGGCCTTCGCTCAGAGAGCGTTGAAGACGGCCGACTTTCCCCGCGGGTACACGTTGGTCATCGGCTCCGGAACCGGCGAACTCGTCGCGGAATTGGCGGGTTGCGAAGCCGGCCAAGTCGTCGGCATCGAACCGGACGCCGCCAAGGCCGATCAAGCCCGCCGGATGTTGTTCTCCCTTGGTCTGGCGTCCAAGACGACGATCGTCACCGCCCCGCTCGACAAGTTGCCGTTCTCGGATTACACGTTCAACCTCGTGATCGCCGCCGCCCCGTGCCCCAGGGAGGAAGTCACCCGCGTCACGCGCCCGCACGGCGGCTTGGCCGTCTTCGATCGCACGTTGAAGGACACCGTTCGGCGGCCGAAGTTAGACGGCGAGGGGACGTGGCCGACGATGTACGGCGACCCCGGCAACACCGCGTGCAGCGGGGACAAGATCGTCTCCACCGAACTCGAACTCCAGTGGTTCGGCAAGCCGGGGGCGAAGCAGATGATCGACCGCCATCACCGCACCGTGCCCCCCGTGGCCCTGAACGGCCGCGTGTTCGTCCCCGGCGAAGACATCATCACGGCCGTGGACATGTACAACGGCACGATCCTCTGGGAGAACAAGGTTCCAAACTCCCGCCGTGTGACCGCGTTCCGGGACAGCAGTTACCTGTGCGTGAACGACGACTCGGTCTTCATCTCGTCTGCGGGGAAGTGCGAAACCTACGACCCGGCGACGGGGAAATTGCAAACCACGTTCACCGTCCCCGAAACGGGAAGCGGCCAGAAGTTCGACTGGGGCTACACGGCCCCCGTGGGCGACAAGTTGCTCGGCAGCGCCGTCAAGCCCGGCGGCATCCGGCGGGACCAAAGCCACAAGGCGACGTTGACGGATACGCACTGGGACCACGTCCCGGCCGTCGGGAGTGACTTCTTCTTTGCCTACGACCGCAAGACGAAAGACCTGGCGTGGACCTACAAGCCGAAGGCCGGGCTGATCGTCAACCCGTCGTTCGCCGTCGGCAACGGCCGCCTGTATTTGCTCGAAAGCGACAACCCCGAAACGCTGACCGGCCCGCGGGCGAAGTACGACGCCCTCGTGGGCAAAGGCTGCACGATCACCTGCCTCGACTTGCAAACGGGCAAAGTGATGTGGCAACAGCCCGGCAAGGAACTCGAAGCCGTCCGGCACAACGTCTTCGCGGTGTACGCGAAGGAAAAGCTCGTCCTCGTCGGCTCACGCAATAGCGGGGCGAACAAGGAGAAGGACACCGTTTGGTACGACGTGGCCGTCTACGACGCCAAGACCGGTGCGCCCGTGTGGACGAAAAGTCAGAACCAGAAAGACAAGATCGGCGGCGAACACGGCGAGCAGGAACACCACCCCACCGTCGTCGGCACGACGCTGTTCTGCGAGCCGTTCGCCTACGACCTGCACACCGGCAAACCCGTGGAGTGGAAGTGGCCGTGGGCCAACGGCAAGCGCCGCACCGGCTGCGGCACCTTCTCCGCGTCGGAAAACTGCCTCTTCTTCCGCGACACGACGGCCAAGAGTTACGACCTGACGGCCGGCGAACCCAGGGCCGTGACCACCGAAACCCGGCCCGGCTGCTGGATCAACTTCCTCCCCGTCGGCGGCCTCGTCGTCGCCCCGGAGGCCAGTTCCGGGTGTACGTGCAATTTCTCGGTGCAGACCTCGCTGGCGTTGATCCCGGTGAAGAAGACGTGACCGCTGGGTCGGCTCATCACGCCCGGCCCAACTCTCGGTGTCTGCTATCATCATTTCTTTCGCCCCCGAGACTTCCCGTGCCCGCCGAGCAGCCAGCCACGCCGATCATCATCACCGCGGAGTCCGCCGGCCAAACGCTGGCGGCGTTCGTCCGCACGTTGTCGCCGGGGGAGTCATGGTCGGCCGTGCGGGGGCGCATCGAGAAGCGGCACGTCACCGTCGGCGGGGCCGTGTGCATGGACCCGGCCCGGCGGCTGAAATTGGGCGAGACGGTGGCGGTCCTCGCCAAGCCGGTCAAGGCCGTGCGCGGGGAGCGGGCCGAGGATGTGGTGATTCGCCACTTGGACGCGGACGTGGTTGTGGTCGAAAAGGCGTCCGGCATCAGCACTGTCCGCCACCCGGCCGAACTCGCGTGGTCCGAAGACCGCCGCGAGTTGGCCCCGACCTTGGACGACATCACCCAGAAGGCCATCGGCAAGAAACTGCACGAGAAGCCGCGCGGCCTGCCCCGCCTGCGCGTCGTCCAGCGATTGGACAAGGAGACGAGCGGCCTGGTCGTCTTCGCCCGCAGCGTGCTGGCCGAGCGCGAACTCGGCAAGCAATTCAAGGCCCACACGGTCGTCCGCCGCTACGTCGCCGTCGTGGCCGGATACTTGAAGCCGCAGACGTTCCGGAGTTATCTGGTCCGCGACCGCGGCGACGGCCGCCGCGGCAGCGGGCCGGAGAGCGCCGGCGTCTTGGCCGTCACCCACGTCAGTGTCCACGAGCGATTCCCGAATTACACCGCCTTGGCCTGCCAGCTTGAGACCGGCAAGACGCACCAGATTCGCATTCACCTCTCCGAAGCGGGCCACTTCATCAGCGGGGAAAAGGTCTACACCATCCGGCCGGACGGCACGCAACTGCCCGACCCGAGCGGGGCGCCGCGGCTGGCGCTGCACGCCTTGGAACTCGGGTTTGTCCACCCGGCCACGGGAGAAACGGTGTTTTGGTCGATGCCACTGCCGCCGGACCTGCAACAGTTCGTGGCGCGCTTGAGAGGCGAACAACCGCGGCGCGGTGGGTGACGAGCCCGTAAAGTCGTTACAATCTGCCGAATCGCATCTCGCGGAAAATATCTCCAAGAAGAACTGGTGAAAATACTCCGGCGGTCACTTGAGTATGCTACGATCCTGGTAGCTCAACACCGTAACCTGTTCCCTGCCATCGGGATCAGTCATTTTCGGAGGTTCTGCCATGCGACCCGTGCTGCGATTGCACTCACAGGCCCACGGAAGGAACATACCCGACGACGGATCGTTGCCCCGACAACCCGGCCGCCTCACGATTGCCGAGGAAATGCCCATCGACCAAGCCGGGCAATTGCTCGACTGGCTCGAATCGCACGGCGTCACCGCCGGGCAGATCGAGTTGACCGCCACGGGCCACCTCACCGTGCGGTGGCGTGACGAGGACGCGGCGTAACCACAATAGCCCCGCCACGCCGTGGCGGGGCTTTGAGTCACATTTCTACAATTGCCATTTCATTTCGCGTCACGTCCGCTCGGGCGTAACTTGCTACACTATCGTCCATGAAATACGCGATTATCATCCCGGACGGGTGCGCGGACGAGCCGCAGGATTCCCTCGGCGGGCTGACGCCGTTGCAAGCCGCGAAGTTGCCCAACATGGACCGGGCGGCCAAGATGGGCGTGGTCGGCCGGGCCAACAACGTGCCGAAGCCGTTGACCCCGGCGAGCGACGTGGCGACGCTGAGTCTCTTCGGGTACGACCCGCTTGTTGTCTACACCGGCCGCGCGCCGCTCGAAACGGTGGCGATGGGCATTAAGCTCGGGCCGAAGGACTGGGCGGTGCGGTGTAACCTCGTGACCGTCAAAGACGGCCTGATGCACGACTTCACGGCCGGGCACATCAACAATGCGGACGGCGCCCGCCTCATGGCGACGGTCCACGAAAACCTCGGCGGCCCCGTCCCCGGCGGCCGGCTGGAGTTCTTCCCCGGCGTGCAGTACCGCAACATCCTCGTCTTCCGCAGCGAGTCCGCCCCCGCCCCGTTCTCCAAGGAAACCAAGACCCAGCCGCCGCACGACATCCCCGACAAGCCGACGGCCGACTTCCTGCCCAATGGCCCCGGCGGCGACTTGCTGATCCAACTGATGGAGCGAAGCAAGCCGCTCTTCGCGGACCACCCGGCCAACCGCGAACGCATCGCCCGCGGCGAGAAGCCGGCCACGCAAGTATGGCTATGGGGCCAAGGGTCGGCGCCATCGGTCACGTCGTTCGCGGAAACTTACGGGCCGAAAGGGGCGATCATTAGCGCCGTGGACCTCGTCCGCGGCACCGGCATCTTGATCGGCTGGGATCGCGTCGACTCGCCGGGGGCGACCGGATATTTGGACACGGATTACGCGGCCAAGGGGCGAACGGGCATCGCCGCTCTGAAGACGCACGACTTGGTGTGCGTCCACGTCGAGGCCCCGGACGAGGCGTCGCACGAAGGGCGGGCCGACGAGAAAATCAAAGCCCTCGAACGGATCGACGAGCACATTGTCGGCCCGCTCTTGGATGAACTCCCCAAGCACGGCGACTGGCGCATGCTCGTATCCCCCGACCACCGCACGACGCTCAAGACGCGGGCGCACGCCTACGGGGCCGTCCCGTTCGTGGTGGCCGGCACGGGCGTCGCCCCGCGCGGCCAAGCGAGCTACGACGAGTTCGTGGCGGCCGCGAGCGACGTGGAATTCGACCCCGGTTGGAAATTAATGACGTGGTTCCTCGGCCGCTAACTGTTGATTCTCCCCTCCCCCAAAGAGCGATCACCCCATGAAAGCCGAATGGTACTACACCCAAGGGGGCCAGCAACTCGGCCCGTTCACCGCGGCCGACATGAAGAAGTTCGCGGAGGACGGCAAGCTCAAGCAGGACGATCTGGTGTGGAAGGAAGGGATGGCCAACTGGGTGGCCGCCAAGGCCGTGAAGGGGATTTTCCCCGCCGCCCCGCCGCTTCCGGTGTCCCGGCCCGCCGGCGTGGAACCGGCCGGCGGGATCGTGGCCGGCGGCCCGGCGGACGACTTCGCCTACGACGCGCCGAGCCCCCGCGTCAAGCCGGCTGGCAAGCGGCAGGCCGAAGACGACCACGACGACGAGGAAGAAGTGCAGGCCGACTTCGACGACCGGCCCTCTTCCCCGCGGCGGGAGCCGGGCGGCGTCGTGGCCTACCTGACGTTCCAAAAGATGATCGTCCCCATCGTCATCCAAGTCATTTTTTGGCTCGGCGTCTTGGGGGTCTTCGGCGCCGCGGCCTTCCAGTTGATCGGCGCCATCGCCATCGGCCGGATGGAATCGCTCCTGCTCGGCGCCTTGGGGGCCTTTGTGACGGTTCTTTTCGGCCTCCTCTTCGTCCGCATTTACTGTGAACTGCTGATCGTCTCGTTCCGCATTCTGAGCACGCTGGTCGAAATCAAAGAGCTGCTGCAAAAGCGCCCGTGACACGGTTGATCGGTGAACGCCCGCTTGTTGAATCGTCCTTCCATGTGTCCCCGATGCGAGATCACCCGTGAACCCCGAATGGTACTACACCGCGAACGGCGGGCAACAGGGGCCGGTGACGGCCGCCGATTTGAAGAAGCTCGCGCAGGCCGGGACGATCAGCAAGGAGGATCTCGTCTGGAAAGAGGGGATGCCGAATTGGGTTCCGGCAAAGAACGTGAAAGGGCTGTTCACCCCCTTGGGCGCCTCCGGCGAGACGAAAGCGATTTCGCAGAGCGGCGAAGCCAAAAAGGCCGCGCCCGCCCCCGCGCCGGCGGCCCCGGCCGACGTCGCCCCCGCGCCGGAGGAGCGGCCGTCCCAAGCGCGGCCCAAGGCCGTCCGCGAGGAACCGCCCGTTGAAGAACCCGACGTCGCGGAAGAGGAAGAACGGCCCCGCCGGTCGCGGCGAGACGCGGAGGATGACGACGACGACCGGCCCCGCCGCTCTCGCCGCGACGACGACGAGGAGGACGACCGGCCTCGCTCGTCACGGCGGCGGGACGAGGACGACGACGACGAGGACCGCCCGCGGCACTCGCGGCTGCGGGACGACGAGGACGACGAGGACGAGGACCGGCCGCGACGGCCGAAACGGCGGAAGAAAAAAAGCGTCCGCGACGGGAAAGGGTTGGCCATCGCGGCGATGATTTGCGGCCTCCTCGGGCTGGCGGCGTTCCTGAGCAGTTGCTGCGGGTTCCAAATCGCGGGGCCGCAAGGGGAATTCGCGGGCCTCGTGTCCCTCGCGGCCCTGTTGGCGTTCGGCTTGAATCTGACGGCCGTCATTCTCGGCTATTCGTCCTTGCAGACGGCCGGGCGCGGGTTCGCACTCACCGGCCTGATCACCGGCCTCGTCGGCCTGATCCCGTTCCTGTTGGGCGTTATCCTGATGATGTTCGGCATGGCCCTCGTCGGCGGGGGCCGACTCCGTTAATTGAGGCCCGCGCCCTGAGACCTTAAGGACTGACACCATGCGTTCCCCGGCACTCCTGGCCGCGTTTCTCCTTCTCGCCTTCGGGCACGCCGCCGTCGCGCAAGAAAAGAAAGTGGCCGCCCTGAACTGGCTCGGCCACTCGTACTTCATGCTCACCACGACGGCCGGGACGCGCGTGGCGTTCGACCCGCACGCCATCTCCGAGTACGGCTCCCCGATGCTGGCCCCGGACATCGCCGTGATTACCCACCCGCACAACGACCACAACCGCACGGAAGTCTTCGCCAACGCGGACTCGAAAGAGTTGAAGGTCTTCCAAGGCGTGGTCGTCAAAGGCAAGAAGGACGATTGGGCCAAGATCGACGAGACGTTCAAGACCATCAAGTTCCGCACCGTCGGCCTCTACCACGACAAGGAAGAGGGCAAGAAGCGCGGCAAGAACAGCGCCTTCGTCGTCGAGGCCGACGGCCTCAAGTTCTGCCACCTCGGCGACCTCGGCCACGACTTGGACGACGAGATGGTGAAGGCCATCGGCCCGGTGGACGTGCTGATGATCCCCGTCGGCGGCATCTACACGATCAACGGCGAAGAGGCCAAGAAAGTGGTCGCGCAGTTGAAGCCGCGGCTGTTCGTCCTGCCGATGCACTACGCGACGAAGGTGTACACGGAAGTCCTGCCGCCCGACGAGTTCTTGGACGGCCAGAAGTACGTCCGCAAGCTCGACGGCAACCGCCTCGACATCCCGCCCGACTTGAAGCCGGACCACCCGACGATTGTGATGCTGGAGTGGAAGTGACTGCCCGCTTGTGATGTCGTGCGTTCGGGTGAAAAGCCCCAAGTGCGGAAGGTCGGGCCGGGCGGGAGCATCGTCGCTTTTCGCTCCGCGAAAAGATTGGCCTACCCCCCGCGGGTGACGGGCCGCCCAAGCGAAGCATCGTCGCTTTTCGCTCCGCGAAAAGTCTCACTTTCCCTCACGGGGGACGGCCTCTCGGGCATGAAGGCCGGACTTTTCGCGGAGCGAAAAGCGA
>JAYTTY010000006.1:0-12707 GCA_043744795.1 Zavarzinella sp.
CCTCAAACCCAGACACGTCGGGCTGACGCCTCGACGCTCGCCAGTCGTTGGATCGTGGCGATTGGTTCCATCGGGCTTCGGCCCCGCGCTCCACTCCGAAGCGTCGCGTCGCGGCTAAACGGTCGCCTGTTGGTTACGACCCGCCCGCCTCCGTCACCGGCGCCACGGGCGCGCTCATCGCCGCCTTCTTCTTCGCTTCTTCGGCGGCCTCTTTGGAATACAGCACCAAGCCGGTGCCGGTCGCCACCAAGAAGATGCCGACCCAGAGCATCCAGCCCGGCGGGTCGAAGTCGAAGTTGAACGGGTTGTTCGGCTTCGGGTGCCAGATCGTACTGAGCAACGTGTTGATGACTGGGGCCAGCCCGAAGATTAACGGGGCGATCAGGACGCGGTAGCTGGCGACTTCAAACGTGGGGTCGGCCTTCTTCATCTCCAGCCCGGCCTGCATCGCCGCGTTGCTGGCGAAGACGACGCAGATGGCCCCGACGGCGCCGGCCACGCCGGCGAGACTGGCGAACACGATGCCGGTGGTCTTGAGCGTCGGCCATTCTTGCTGGCCGCTGAGGAACAGGGCCAGCGGGAACAGGACGGCCATGACAAAGTACGCCATGCCGACGCACAGGATGGCCATCAACCGGGCGTTCGACTTGCCGCCGAGTTCGGAGCCGCCGTAAAAAATGATGGGCACGTAGGTGCCCCACGCCAGCCCGGCCAGAATCACGTAGCCCCACCACGGAATGTTCATCGGTGTATGTCCTTCGCCCGTCGGAAGCGCCGACTACTCGGCATCCCCGGATTGTAGGCGGGCTTGCGGCCGCCGACAGGCCGCCCCAATTCCCGCCCAAACTATTCCCCCCAGGGCCTCGTCTGACTAGTTATCCTGTATTCCGTTCGCTCGAATCATTTCCCGGAGTTTTCTCCCATGAACTGTCCTCTCCGCTGGGCCGTCGCCGTCTTCGCGGCCGCCGTGTTGGGCCACGTCGGCCAGGCCGAGGCCAAGGCCCTGCGCATCGCCCTGCCGCCCAAGCCGGCCATGCAGGCCGCCCAAGCCGACGTGATCGTCCTCGGCAAGGTCGCCGAGATCGAAAAAGACTCCGTTGAGGCCACCCAATACAAGGGCGCCCCGAAGGAGCAGAAAGTCGCCTACAAGATTGCCGTCGTCAAGATCGAAGACCCGCTCGTCGGCGCCCGCGGGCTGACGCAACTGCGCGTCGGCTTCCCGGCCGACGCCCCGGCGGCCGCGGTCGAACCCGTGGACAGCGACAAGCCGCAGATCGCCATCGCCCGCCGGACGATCCGGCCCGGCTTCGGCGGCCCCGTGGCTCTGACCGCCGGCATGGAAGGCGTCTTCATGCTCGCCCCGCACCACGAGGGGGACTTCTACGTGCTGGTGAACAACGCCGCCCCGCTCCTGAAGAAGGACGAGGGGTACGCCAAGGAACTGGAGAGCATCAAGAAGACCGCCGCCGCCATCGACGACCCGGTGACCGCCCTGAAGGCCAAGGACAAGGCCGACCGGGCCGCAGCCGCCCTCACGCTCCTGACCCGCTACCGCGGCCGCCCGGTCGCCGGCAAAGTCGTGGAAGAAGACCTCCCGGCCGAGGAGAACAAGCTGTTGGTGCAGGCCGTCGCCGAGATGCCGTGGGTGCCGGCGGACAACGACTACACGAAGCCCTCGCGGTCGAACGTGTGGTACTTCCTCCAACCGGAAAAGTATGGCTTCAAGCAGCCGGTCTTCAAGCAGCCCGCCCCCGGCGCCCCGCAGCCGGACTTTAACAAGCAGTGGGAAGAGGTGACCGACGAGTTTTTGAAGACGAACGCGGACAAGATCAAGATTAAGCGGATGGTCGGGAAGTAAGGCGACGTTGTGAATTTGACGAGCCGAGGGCCGTGAGGCCCCGGGTGTTGGGCTGGAGCGCATCACCCGGGGCCTTACGGCCCTCGGCTCGTTCAGAATTACCCGCTTACGCGAACCACCGCCGCCAGCGCCGCCGTCTCCACCCGCAATATCGTCGCCCCCAGCGAGCGAACCTCCCACCCGACGGCGACGGCAAGTTCCACTTCCGCGTCTGAAAATCCCCCCTCCGGGCCGACGGCGATCGTGACGGCTTCCCCGTTCGCGGAAGCGAATGGCGCATTCCCCGACGGGTGGGCCAGCCACCGTTGGCCGGCAATTTCTTTGACCCACTCCGCGAACTTGGCGGCCGGGTTGACCCGCATCAACACATTCCGGCCGCACTGCTTGCTGGCCTCGATCACGGCCCGCTGGAGCTTGTCGATCTTCGCCGCGTCGCTCTTCGTGATGGCCCGCTCGGTGATTAACGGCGTAAAGCTCGTCGCCCCCAGTTCGGTGAGCTTCTCGATCAAGAAATCCCCCCGGTCCCCCTTCGGCAGCGCGGCCCCCACATGAATTGGGGATCGCAACTCCCGCGAAACGTCGGCCACGCGGATGACTTGCACATCGACGCGCTTCTTGCCGACGCCGACGACTTCGGCGGCGTACTCCCGCCCGTCCCCGTTGAACAGCGTGATCGTGGCCCCGGCCGCGATTCGCCGCACGGTGGCCAAGTGGTGCGCCTCCGGCCCGTCGAGTACGGCCGGCCCGACGTTGAGCGGTTCGGGGAGGAAGAAGCGGTCAGCCATAAGAGTGACATGGTGACACGGTGACACGGTGACAAGGTGAAAAACCAAGAGGCGAGCCGAGGGCCGTCAGGCCCCGGGTGGTGCGCTCCAGCCCGACACCCGGCGGCTTACGCCGCTCGGCTCACTTGTTTTGTTACCTTGAAACCTTTCCCTCCGAACCCGACGCCATCCGATACAATCCAATTTCCACGGGCCGGGCAGACGGTCGCCGCCGGCGCGAGCCGGGGGAGGAAAGTCCGGGCTCCACAGAGCGCAGTGATGGCTAACGGCCACCGCGAACTCCCTTCCGGCCTTCCGGTGTCGGCGGGGTCGGTTCGCCGGGAAAGTGCAACAGAAAGTAAACCGCCTTTGGGCAGGGGTTAGGGGATAGGGGTTAGGGATTAGCAGACCAAGGCCGGCGGCCCGGTTTTCTAACCCCTAATCCCTACCCCTAGCCCCTGTTCAAAGGTAAGGGTGAAACGGTGGGGTAAGAGCCCACCAGCGGCGGGGCGACTCGCCGGCTCGGCAAACCCCACTGGGAGCAAGGCTAAACAGGGGAGAGGGACTGCTCGTCCCGTCATCATCCCCGGGTAAGCCGCTCGACTGCTTGGGCAACCAAGTGGCTAGATAAATGACCGTCGCCGGCGGGCAACCGCCGGGACAAAACCCGGCTTACCGCCCGGCCCGTGGAAAACCGGTTTTATTGAAAGGCGCTCACCACAAAGGCACGAAGGTCACACGACGTTTCACAAAGAAGACGGAAGAAAGAATGTCTTCTCCAGACTTCTCCGTGGATCTTCGTGTGACCGTCGTGCCTTTGTGGTGAGTGACTTTTCTTCAATTCCCCCCGCCCATGACTTCCGTTGGCCGAGTCCCCTAGAATGGTCGGATGACGAACCTTGACGCAAAACCCAAGCCCGCCGGGGCGCGCCTGACTTTTTGGGGCGCCGCCCAGATGGTCACCGGCTCCATGCACTTGCTGGAGACGAAGACCGGCAAAGTCCTCCTCGATTGCGGCCTGTACCAGGGCAAGCGGGAGGAGTCGCACCGCAAGAACGCCAAGTTCCCGTTCCGGCCCGAGCAGATCGACGCCGTCCTGCTGTCCCACGCCCACATCGACCACTGCGGCAACCTGCCCACGCTGGTCGGCCACGGGTTCGACGGCCCCATCTACACCACCCCGGCCACCAAAGACTTGCTGGCCGTGATGCTCGGGGACTCGGCGAAAATCCAGGAGGAGGACGCCGCTCACCTCAACATCCAGCGCGGCTACGCCCAGCCGCTGGTCGAGCCGCTGTACACGCGAGCCGACGTGGAGCATGTGTTGAAGCAGTGCGTCGCCGTCCCGTACGAGAAGTTCCGCGAGATTGGCAGCGGGGTGAAGTTCAAGTTCGTCGAGGCCGGGCACGTCCTCGGGTCGGCGATGGTCCACATCGTCGCCCAAGGCGTTGACCGCGAGCACACGCTGACGTTCACCGGCGACCTCGGCCGCCGGAACTTGCCGCTCTTGCGGCCCAGCGCCCCGATCCCGCCGGCCGAGGTGCTGGTGTGCGAGAGCACCTACGGCAACCGCGTCCACGAAAAGATCGAACTCACGGAGGCGAAGCTGTACGAGGCCGTCAACCGCACGATCCAGCGCGGCGGCAAGACCCTCATCCCGGCGTTCAGCTTCGGCCGCACGCAGCTCATCATCCACTTCATCCAGAAGGGGATCATCGAGGGGAAGATCCCGCACGTCCCCGTGTACTGCGACAGCCCGCTGGCCGCCGACATCACCGGCGTGTACGAGAGCCACCCGGAGTGCCTGAGCGCCGAGAGCCAGCAGATGCTGAAGGACGGCGTCGGCATTCTCGGCGGCGAGTACGTGCGATACGTCCGCGACTTCGACGAGAGCATCCGCGTCAGCCACCGCCCGGACCCGGCCGTCATCATCGCGTCGAGCGGCATGTGCGATGCCGGCCGCATCCTGCACCACCTGAAGACGCACGTGGACGACCCGCGCTGCTCGATCATTCTCGTGAGCTACCAGGCCCAGGGGACGACCGGCCGCCGCCTGTTGGAAAAGAGTCCGACGGTGAAGTTCATGGGCAAGGAGTGGAACAAGTGGATCGAAGTCGTCCACCTCGACGGCTTCTCAGGCCACGCCGACAAGGAAGACTTCCTGGCTTATCTGGGGCCGGTCGCCGGGAAGATCGGCAAGGTGCGCCTGATCCACGGGGAAAAGGAGCCGGCCGAGTATTTGAAGAAGACCCTGCTCGACATGGGCTACACGGACGTGCAGGTTCCCGTGCCGGGGGACGTGGTAGAATTGGGGTGAGGCCAATTTCGGGAGACGTGTCATGGGCGAAGCGATCACTTACGACGAAATCTACCGCCGGTATCCCGGCGAGTGGATTCTGCTGGGGGATCCAGACTTGGGGCCGCACTTGGAAGTCAAGTCAGGCACCCTCTTGTTTCATAGCCCGGACCGCGATTCGATGTACCAGAAGGCGAAGGACATGAAGCCGAAAAGTTTCGCCATCGTCTGTACAGTCAAGACACCGGAAGACATGGTGATGGTGTTGTGAGTACGCCGTTCGACCCGACGACGGGCTTGGTCCAAATTACCGTTGTGATCGAAGGTCCGACCGGAAGGGCGGTCGTCCGCGCCGGGCTGGACACCGGCTCCGAGCGAACATTGATCGACTTGGATACTTTGATCTCCGTGGGGTATGACCCGCAGACGGCCAAGAAACGCAAGCGGATTACGACCGCCAGCGGCATCGTCAACGTCCCGATTTTTACCGTCAAACGGATTCAAGCCTTGGACGCCGAACAGACAGACGCAGAGGTGATCGGCCACACGCTGCCGCCGTCGTCGAGTGTCCAAGGGCTGTTGGGACTGACTTTCTTCCGGGGCCGCGTGCTCAACATCGACTTCCAAACCGGCCTCATCGAAGTGACATGACGGCATGAATCCGCAAACCGACCAAGAACTTATCGAGCTGGTTCTGTCCGGCCAACCATACGAGATTTGGCTGCCCGACACGAGTTACCAAGCGGCTGCAACAATGCTGGACATGCTGAAAAGGAACGAGATGTGGGAGGCGGCCAAACAGCGGTTTCCTGCCGGCCGCGTGGTGAGCGGGACAGTTTTATCTCACCATCCGTACGGCATTTTTGTTGACCTCGGCGACCCGGTGGCCCGCGGGCTGGTCCAGATCCCCGATTTCTTGGACGGCGGCCGGATGACGATGGAACAATATCCGGCGGTCGACGAAACGGTCAGGGCGGTGGTGTTGGGCCACACCGACGAACGCCGCAAGCAAGTTTGGCTGAGCATGAAGCCGAGTCTGTTGCCATCGCCAGATTCTTGATTGCCGAGAATCATGAAACGCCTGCTCCTCCTCTTCGCCGTCGTCCTCGGGGCGGCCCTCGTCCTGCAAGCGGGGCTGATCGCCTTCGCCATGTACGTCCTCATCGGCGTGCTGCTCCTCAGCCGGTTCCTCGCCCGGAAGTGGGTCGAGTCGCTCTCGGTGGCCCGCACGGTGGACGTGGACGGGCCGGTCGAGGCCGGGGCGACGGTCGAAGTCCGGCTGCTCATCACCAACGACGGCAACACGCCCGTTACTTGGGTGCTGATCGAAGACTTGTTCCCCGAGCATTACCTGACGCAGAAGCCGCCGCGGGTGAAGTTCACCGGCAAGCGGATGAAGTTGTGCGGCGTGCGCGGCGGCGGGGCGGTGACGCTGAAGTACGAACTCGAATGCACCCACCGGGGCTACTACCAACTCGGGCCGACGCTCCTCGAAACCGGGGACTTGTTCGGGCTGCACCGCACGCACCGCGTCGTCACCAAGCCGTTCTTCCTGATGGTGCTGCCGAAGGTGGTGCCGTTGCCGAAGTACGACTTCGCGTCGCAGCGGCCCATCGGGGAAGTGAACTCGGCCCACCGGCTGTTTGAAGACCCGACGCGCAACGGCGGGGTGCGGCCGTACCAAACCGGCGACCCGCTGCAGCGCGTCCACTGGCGGGCGACGGCCCGCACCGGCGAGATCATGTGCAAGGTGTACGAGGCGACCACGCTGGCCGGGGCCACCATCCTCGTGGACTTCTTCCACAAGGGCTACCCGGCCCGCGGCGAGCCGTCGCGGTCGGACTTGGCGGTCACGACGGCGTGTTCCATCGCCTACTCGGTCACGATGCTGAACCAGCAGGTCGGCCTCGCCAGCAACGGCCGGGACGCCGCCGACTTGTACCGCGACGCCGTCGCCGTGCAGCGCGGCTCCGAGGAACAGGGCGGCGGCTACGCGAGCCGCGAAGGGGCGCGCCAAGCGGGGGAGGCCGACGAGGAGAGCGACCGCCTGCGGCCCGTCGTCGTGCCGACGCGGCGCGGCATCGAGCAGTTTCAACTCGTCCGCGAGGCGCTGGCCCGCCTCGAATTCACGGACGGCCTCACCTTCGCCCGCCTGGTCTTGGAAGTGACCCCCCGCCTGCCGCGGGACGCGACGGTGATCGCCATCCTCCCCGGCGTCCCCATCGACACGTCCACGACGCTCGGGAACCTGAAGCGGCAAGGCTTCGCCGTCAGCGTGATCCTGGTCGGCCTCGACGAGGAAGAACGCTTGCAGTCGCAGGGCCGGCTGATGGCCGAGGGCCTCCGCGACGTGCGCCACATCAGCACCGAGGCCGAGCTGAGTTTGCTGGGGGATCAGGCCCCGGCCAGCGGCGTCAACCCGTACAAGATCGCCGTCGCCTTGGCGTGAGGCGCGGGGTTTTTCCCGCGGCCCGAATTCCGGGGCCGGAATTCGCCGGCCGCTGGCCGCGCCCCTAGGCCGCGCCCTATATTGGTTGTTTCTGCACAGTACGGGCCGAGACGCGGCCCCTGATTTTCGGAGTGAGCCGGCCATGGGCATGCAGTGCAAGGTGTGCGGGAAGACGCCCGTCGTGGGCAACCAGAAGACGTACCGCGGGAAGGCCAAGTACCTCGGCGGGGTCGGGAAGAAGATCACCGGCACCTCCCGCCGCGTGTTCTACCCGAACCTCCAGAACATCCGCGTCGTCGAAGAGGGCAAGACCATCCGGCTCAACGTGTGCGTCCAGTGCATCCGCAGCGGCCGCATCACCCGGCCGGTCAAGCGCAAAGCCTTCGCCACCCCCACGGTCTGATCTTTCGTCTGGCGGCCCCGCGCCACGGCGAAGACCGCGGGGCGGGAGAACTCCGGCATGGACATCAAGCAAGTCCGGCAAGTGGCCAAGCTCGCGCGCCTCGACCTCTCCGAGGCCGACTTGGCCACAATGGCCACGCAACTGTCGGCCATCCTCAGCTACGTCGACCAACTCTCCGAATTGAACACGGACGGCGTGGAGCCGATGGCCCACCCGCTGCCGTTGAAAAACGTCTTCCGGCCCGACGAGCGGCGCCCCTCCCTCCCCGTCGATGAAGCCCTGCGAAACGCCCCCGTGCGCAGCGGAGACTTCTTCGCCGTCCCGGCGATTTTGGACGCGGGCGACGACATGGGGCATTGACCCGATTCGACAAGACCCCGGTGAGCCGAGGGCCGTGAGGCCCCGGGTGGCACCTCACACGCAATGGCTGCGAACCGAGTCTTCGAGGTTCGCCCGCCGGGGAGGCGATTGGCCGAGTGGGTCGGGCGTCGAAGACTCGCCCTCCCGGCTTCGCGTGAAGCGGGCCACCCGGGGCCTCACGGCCCTCGGCTCGCCAGGTCTGCTAAACCCTAACGATAAGCCCACCCATGACCGACCGCACCGCCGCCGAACTGATCGCCCTGCAAGCCGCCGGCGGGGCCACCGCCGAGGCGATCACGGACGCCTTCCTCGCGGCCATCAAGGCCCGCGACGGCCAAGTCAAGGCGTTCCAGTTCGTGGACGAGGCCGCGGCCCGCGCCCAAGCGAAGGCCGTGGACGCCAAGCGCAAGAGCGGGGCGCCGCTCGGCGCGCTGGCCGGCGTCCCCATCGCCATCAAGGACGTGCTCTGCACCAAGGGCGTCCCGACGACGTGCAGCAGCAAGATGCTGCAAAACTTCGTCCCGCCCTATGACGCCCACGTCATCGAGAAGCTCAAGGCGGCCGACGCCGTGCTGATCGGCAAGACGAACATGGACGAGTTCGCCATGGGGTCGTCCACCGAGAACAGCGCCTACCACACGACGCGCAACCCGTGGGACTTGGAGCGCATCCCCGGCGGCTCCTCGGGCGGGTCGGCGGCGGCCGTTGCGGCCAGTGAGGCGGCCTGTTCCCTCGGCACGGACACCGGCGGGTCGATCCGGCAGCCGGCCAGCCTGTGCGGCATCGTCGGCATTAAGCCGACCTACGGCCGCGTCTCCCGCTACGGCCTGATCGCCTTCGCCAGCTCGCTCGACCAAGTCGGCCCGTTCACGCACGACGTGACGGACGGCGCCCTCCTCATGGAAGTGATCGCCGGCCATGACCCGCGCGACAGCACCAGCGTCGATGAACCCGTCCCGGCCTACACGAAGACGCTCAACACGCCGGTGAAGGGGCTGACCATCGGCGTCGCCAAGGAGTATTTCGGCGAGGGGTTGGACGCCGAGGTGGAAGCCGCCGTCAAGCAAGCGTTGGACGAGTACAAGAAGCTCGGGGCGACCATCAAAGAAGTGTCGTTGCCGCACAGCAAGTACGCGGTGGCCGTGTACTACATCGTGGCGACGGCCGAGGCCAGCAGCAACCTGGCCCGGTACGACGGCATGCACTACGGCCACCGGGCCAAGGGCAAGCACGACCTGATCGCCACGTTCAGCAAGAGCCGGGCCGAGGGCTTCGGCAAGGAAGTCCAGCGCCGCATCATGCTGGGCACCTACGCCCTCTCCAGCGGCTACGCGGACAAGTATTACCACCAAGCCCTGAAGGTCCGCCGCCTCATCAAGAACGACTTCGACACGGCCTTCGAAGGCTGCGACGTGGTGATGGGGCCGACCGCCCCGACGGCCGCGTTCAAGATCGGCGAGAAGACGGCCGACCCGCTCGCGATGTACTTGTCGGACATCTACACCATCTCCTGCAACCTCGCCGGCATCGCCGGCATCAGCATCCCGTGCGGCTTCACCAAGGGCGGCCTCCCCATCGGCCTGCAAATCCAGGCCCCGCCCTTCGCCGAGGAAAAGATGCTGCAAGTGGCGAGAATGTTTGAAGCCGCCACCGACTGGCACACGAAGCGGCCGAAGTTGGGGTGAGAGTGTTATAATTCACGGAGCCTTCCACACTCTTTTGGGCCGACTCCATGATCGCCGTGACTGACGCCGTTCGGGAATTCGTTCGACTAGCCGACGCGGACGGCGACACACTCACGCCCCGGCGCATCGAGCTTCTCCTGTACTTGGCCGAGGGATCGTGTCTCGCGTGGTTCGGGGAAGCCTTGGCCAATGACCGTTTCATCGCGGACGCCGCCGGCCCGGTTCCCGTCAACCTGCGCACGGTTCTGGAAAGCCTCGCCAAACCGACGCTGACCGCAGCCGACTTGCCGACGGGAACGGCGTTGCCGCGAAGACCCCGCGACGTGATCGCCGCCGTGTGGCGGGGTTATCGTGAATTCTCTCCGATCGGGTTGGTGAAACTTGCCAAGAGCCAAGCCCCGTGGCGGCAGGCCGCTCGCGGCGGGGACATTACCCGCGAGTCGATGCGGGACTATTTCAGCGCCGAGTACGAGCGGGCGACTGGCGAACCGGCGGGCACCCCCGGCGCGGCGGATCGGCAAGCCACCGAGGGGAAGACGATTCGCTTGGCCGACGTGCTGGCGAAACTTCCGGCCGCCGTATGATCGTCGAGTTCACGCCGGAGGGCGAGCGGGACTTGCTGGCCCTTCCAGAAGACCTCCAGCCCATCGCCGCCGCCCATCTCGGGCGGTTTCAGACCGATTGGAAACTCCTCATCCATTATCCCGCCCCGCCGGCCGGCATCACGCCGCGAACCGGCGTATGGGTCATCCGGCCCGACGCGACGGTCCGCTTGCTGGAGTTCCGGCTTCGCCTCTCCGAAGACGACGACACCGCGATTGTGTACCGCGTCACGGTGATGGATTTTTCGACGCTGCCGGACTGGGTCACGCGGCCGACCGAGTGGTATCAGGACCAGCCACCCTATCCGGTCGTGTCGGCCGAGTCATGACCGGGACATGCGCCCGGTTACATCATTTCGCCCATCCATAAGACAACTCCCCATGACCGCCGACACGAAAGGAGTCTGTCCCATGTTGACGCCCCGCTGGCTCACCGCCGCCTTTGCAATTCTCATGTTCGCCGCCTCAGCCCCCGCCCAGACGATCGCCCCGACCAACAAGACCGTCGAGCACGTCCGCAAGGACGAGGACAGTCTGCGGAAGATCGGCAAAGACTCCATCGACGCCGGGCTGAACGCCTACGGGGCGCTGGGCTTTGAACTGTTCGCCGTCACGTCGATCCCCGAGACAGGGGCGGCCGGGTTCCACTACCTGAAGCGGCAGCCGTGGACGGCCGAGACGTTGCGGCCGATGTTCGAGTACAAGCGGCTCGACTCCGGGGAGATCGAGAAGCTCGGCGCCGGCGAGTTCGGCGCCGGCTTGGCCGAGTTGGAGAAGGACAACTGGGAACTGGTCGCCCTGACCACGAACGCCAAGGGGGCGGTCGGCTTCCACTACTTCAAGCGGGCGAAAAAGTGACCCCGACCACGGCCGACGCCCTCGCCATCTGGCAAGCCGGCGTGGATGCCGTCCGGCCGGAAATCTTGCTGCCCGGCTTCCTGACGAATGACGCCGACTTCCGTGACCACATCAGCCGGGCGAGTCGCATCCTCGTGGTCGGCGGCGGCAAGGCCGGGGCCGCGATGGCCGCCGCCTTCGAGGCGGCGCTGCCCGACCACTTGTTCAAGATCACCGGCCTGCTCAACGTCCCGGCCGACGCCGTCCGGCCGCTCCAACGCATCACTCTTCACGCGGGCCGGCCGGCCGGCAGCAACCACCCGACCGCCGACGGCGTCGCCGGCTCCGACCAAATGTTAGACCTGATGCGAACCGCCGGTCCCGACGACGTGGCCGTATGCCTGATCTCCGGCGGCGGTTCGGCCCTACTGCCCGCCCCGGACGGCGTGACGCTGGAAGACAAGCAGGCCGTCACGAAGTTGCTGCACGCCTGCGGGGCGACGATCAATGAGATGAACGCTGTCCGCAAACACCTGTCCCGCCTCAAGGGGGGCCGCCTCGCCCAAGCCTTCGCGGGCCGCCGCCTGTTCAGCCTCATCATCTCCGACGTCGTCGGCGACCCGCTCGACGTGATCGCCTCCGGCCCGACCGCCGTGGACCCGACGACGTTCGGCGACGCCCTGAACGTGTTGGAGAAGTACAGGCTGACGGGACAGGTTCCCAACGTCGTGAAACACCTGCAAGCTGGGGCGGCGGGCGAGATTCCCGAGACGATGAAGACGCCGCCCGCCAACGTGCGGAACGTGTTGTTGGGGAACAGCGCCGTCGCCCGGAACGCGGCTCAGGCGGAAGCGGAACGCCGCGGCTACGCGGTGACCGACTTCGGGGACATCGAAGGGGACACCCGCGCGGCCGCCGACCTGTTCGCCTCCCGCGTACTCAATTTAAGCCGGCAAAACTACCCTCCCCTTTGCCTCATCAGCGGCGGGGAAACGACCGTCACGCTCGGCCGGAACCCCGGGAAAGGGGGCCGCAACCAAGATTTCGTGCTGGCCATGTTGCACGCCCTGGGCAAAGAAGGGATGCGGGATGTGGTCATCCTTAGCGGCGGCACCGACGGCGAAGACGGCCCGACCGACGCCGCCGGCGCCGTCGCCGACGCCGAGAGTTTGGCGGAACTTCGCCGGCAATCCGTCGATCTCGCGGCCGAACTCGACGGACACGACGCTTACCACATATTGGATTGGGCCGGCGCCCTAATCAAGACCGGCCTGACGCACACGAACGTGATGGACCTGCGGGTGATCCTGGTCGGCGGCGTGAACAACCCACCGACGACCGTTTAGCCGCGACGCGGAGTCCTCGGAGCGGAGCGCGGGGCCGGGACCGATCCACGTCTCCCGTACAAATCAGGCGACGGGCGAGCGGCGCGGCGTCAGCCCGACGTGTCTTC
>JAYTTY010000007.1:0-3224 GCA_043744795.1 Zavarzinella sp.
CTGCTCGTCATCGCCAACGCCATGCTCCAAAAACAACGGCCGTGGTCCCCGGAAATGGCTTGACAAACAACACAGTCACTCTCCGCCGCGGAGAGGGGGTTAGGGGGTGAGGTTGCTTTTCGCGGCTAGCCCGAAACTATTCTCTACGTCGGCGTCTTCTTCGCCGGCGGCCCCTTCGCGGCCGGGGCGTCCCCCTCGGCCTCGCGGAGCTTTTTCTTCGCCCGCGACAGCACCGGGCCGATCGAGTTGACGGGGATGTCCAGCTTCGTGCTGATCTCCTCGTACGTGCGGCCTTCGAGGTAGAACAGGCGGACGACCTCGCGCTCCTTGGCGGGCAGCCGGCGCAAGAGCCGCTGCACTTCTTCCAGGCTGTCCAGGCCCACGCGGGGCTGGTGTGAATCCGCGTCGTCGGCCTTTTGCAAGTTCTTCGGCAGCGGCTTGCGGGCCGGGGCGATCTTGACCATGTGGCGGACGCAAATGCGCCGGGAGATGACCGTCAGGTAGGTGGCCAGCGAACACTTGCCGTGGAACTGCCGCAGAACCGCGTAATCGTTGGCGACGATTTGCAGCAAAATCTCCTGGGCGATGTCTTCGACCTCTTCCGGCGTGAGGGCGGTGCTGCGCAGATAGGCGGTGTAGTGGACGACGTGGTAGACCAGCCCGAGGAAGCGGTCCACGAAGTCGTTCCACGCCCCCGTGTCGTGGTGCAAGCAGCGTTGCAACAAGGTGCGGTCCACGGCTGTGAGCGCCACGGGAGAAGCCTCCGTCACCGGATCGGTTAAAGTTATCTTAGACGGCCGCCAAGTGGCCGGGTAAGGCCGTTCCGGGGAATTACGCTTCCTTGGGCCGCCGGGTTACGGCCAAATCCGCGGATTGTGCCGACTTCACCGGCGGCGCAGGGAGAGGCGGTCGTCGGCCCAGTCGGCGACCACTTTGACCCCGTACAGATTTTCTTGGCCCAGCACCCACTTGGCGAACGGGGCGACGACTTCCCGCTCGATGGTGCGCTGGAGCGGCCGGGCGCCGTAGCGGGCGTCGTAGCCTACTTTGGCGAGTTGGTCCACGAGGGCGTCGGTCCACTCGATGGTGAGTTTCAGCCGGCTCAGGCCGTCGCGGGCGCCGACGGCGGCCAACTCCTTGCGGGTGATGGCCTTGATCGTCTCCTCCTTCAGCGGCTGGAACGTCACCACGCGGTCGAGGCGGTTGAAGAACTCCGGCCGGAAGTAAGCCATCGCCTCGTCTTGGTACTTGGGCATGCCGTCGGAGTTGAAGCCGACGGTGCGCTGGCGGTCGGCCCCGAGGTTGGAGGTCATGATGATGAGAGTGCTGCGGAAGTTCGTGACGCGGCCCATCGGGTCGGTGAGCCGGCCCTCGTCGAACATGCCGAGCAGCACGTCGAACACGTCGGGGGCGGCCTTCTCGATTTCGTCCAGCAACACCACCGTGAACGGCTGCTGCCGGACGCGGCGGATTAACACGCCGGGATCGGCCGGCGAAGTGCCGACCAGGCGGGAGACGGCATCGTACCCCGCATACTCGCTCATGTCCAAGCGGATCAAGCGGGCGTTGGCCTTGGCAGTCGTCACGGCCGGCGTCGCGTCGTCCCCGTGGCCGTAGAAGTAGCGGGCGAGGGCTTGGGCCAGTTCCGTCTTCCCCACGCCGGTCGGCCCGCAGAACAGCAGCACGCCCAACGGCCGGTTCGGGTCGTTCAGCCCGGCCTTGAACGTCATCACCACGCTGGCCGCCGCCTCCACGGGTTCCGGCTGGTCGATCACCTGGGCGGAGAACCAATCCACGACGGCTTGCCGGTTCAGCGTGATCTCGTCGCGCAGGAAGACTTCCGGCAGCCCGGTGCGGTCCTTGAAGCGGGCGACGACTTCGGCGTTGGTCACTTCCTTCTTCTTGTCCCGCTTGCACTGCTCCAGCAATTCACGCGTGAACCGCACGGACTGGCCGGGGAACACCGAGTACGGCATGAACCGCCGGAAAAGCTGCACGATCAGGTCGGCGACGCCGGCGGCGACTTCCAGCTTGAGCGTGGCCCGGCCCGACTCGATTTGCCGGTCGATTACCTTCAACGCTTGCGAACGGTTGAACGGCTCGACGCGGATGATCTGGAACAAGTCCGCGAGGCCAGGCATGAGCCGTCGGCAGGCGTCCAGTTCCGTCGGGCTGACCTCGGCCACCATGCGGACTTCGCCGCGGGCCAAGTACGGGGCGAGGAAGGCGGCGATGCTGTCGCTCGGCCCGAGGCCGCCGGTCTGGATCAGGTCCAGCAGCCGGTCCACGCAGAGGACGCCCTGAATCTCCCCCAACTCGGCGATCAGCGTCTCGACCCGCTCCTCCCACTGGCCGAGGTACTTCATCCCGGCGATGACGCGGCCCGCCGACGTGGCCCAGTACCGCCGCGGCAACGGCTTCTCTTCCGCTTCCTTGGCCTCCTGTTCCAAGCGGCGTTCGACTTCGCGGACCGCGTCCACCAGCAGCGTCGTCTTGCCGACACCCGCCTCGCCGAGCAGCAGCACGTTGGCCTTCTCGCCGTGCAGCTTCCGCACCAGCAGGTTGAGGGCGTCTTCCCGCTCCCACGCCTTGGTGAACTGCTTGCGCATCGCCCGGTCGCCGAGCGGTTCGCCGATCTTGCTGAGTGTCTCCGGCGGCGGGGCGGCCTTCTCCAGGGCCGCCTTGCGCGGCACGCGAACGACCACGTCCGCGAGTTCCGCGTGCGCCGGCGGCAGGCAGCGGGCCACCGCCTGCGGGGATTGCCCTTCCAGTTTCTGCACCACGTACCGCCGCACCAGGTCTTTCAGACCTTCCGCGTTGTGGTAGGTGAACCGCAGCCCGAGCAGCGGAAGCGACGCCACCATCTGCCCGCTCTCCTGCACGCCGGTCACGCAATGCACCCGCACGGGGATCGGCACGTCAGCCGGGAAGATGCGGTTCTTTTCGTGGTATTCCGTGCGGACATTCACCCGGAAGACTTGCAACACCGGGTCGAGGAAGTCGGACGCCGGCAGCCAGGCGTTCTCGCGCTGGTGCCACTCCAAAAAGGTTTCGAGGTCTTCGCGGGCCGCCGCCGCCGTGGCGCCGAACCCGGCCAGGGAGTCCTCGTCAATCGCCAACGCCGACCACCCGCCGGCGGCGTCCTTAACGAGCATCACGGGGTAGCGGAAGGTGGGCACGGCGGCGTCTCCAATCCAAACCCGGGGTTCGCCGAGCCTCACCCG
>JAYTTY010000008.1:0-12655 GCA_043744795.1 Zavarzinella sp.
CACCGGAACCATGATGACCAGACGGCATTTATGGATGTCGGCGTCCGCGAGGCCGTACACGGCGAACGGCTTGGCCGGGTTGATGCCGGGGGCGATGTCGGGGCTAACGCTGCCAAGGCCACTCTTCTCGAACTCGGCGGACAGTTTCTCCCCGCCAACGGCCTTCACGCCTTCCTTGAGCATGGCGATCAGGTCATTCCATGAGCGGGATTGGCCGACGAGGGCCGGGCCGCCGGGCTTGTCGTCCGGGCGCGGGGCGGCGGCCAGCGGGGCGACGAGGCCGATGGTCAGCCCGGCCAGCAGGGAAAATGTCAGTCTCATGGGTCGGCTCGCGGTGCGTTGTGCGGTGATTCGCGTATCCTATCCCGGAATTTGGGCCACGCGGGGAAAAAATGCCATGACCGCCGCCGAGATGCACGCGGAAGCCGTCGCCTTCTTCCAAGGGTTGCAGGACCGCGTCTGCGCCGGGTTGGAACAGGCTGACGGCACGGGCCGCTTCCGGGAAGACACATGGGTCCGTCCGGAAGGCGGCGGCGGCCGGTCCCGCGTCTTGGAGAACGGCGCCGTCTTCGAGAAGGGGGGCGTGAACTTCTCCGAGGTGTACGGGGAGATGACGCCCGAGTTCGCCAAGCAAGTGCCGGGCGAGGGCCGGGCGTTCACGGCCACCGGCATCTCGCTGGTGCTGCACCCCCGCAACCCGCACGTCCCGACGGTCCACGCGAACTTCCGCTACCTCACCAAGGGGGACCACTCGTGGTTCGGCGGCGGCGCCGACCTGACGCCGTATTATCCCGTGCTGGAGGACGTGGTTCACTTCCACCGAACATGGAAAGCCGTGTGTGACAAGCACGCCCCGCTGACCGACCACGCGGCAATGAAGCAGACCTGCGACGAATACTTCTACCTGCCCCACCGCCAGGAACCCCGCGGCGTCGGCGGCATCTTCTTCGACTACAAGTCCGGCGACACGCCCGCGTGGTTCGCCTTTGTCAAGGCCGCCGGCGAGGCGTTCCTGTCCAGTTACCTGCCCATCGTGGGCCGCCGGAAAGAGGCGCCGTACTCCCACGACCAAAAATGCTTCCAAGAGTACCGCCGCGGCCGGTACGTCGAGTTCAATCTGATCTACGACCGCGGCACCATCTTCGGCCTGAAGACCAACGGCCGCGTCGAGTCGATCCTCATGTCCCTGCCGCCGACCGTGCGGTACTGGTACGACTACACGCCGAAACCTGGCAGCGAGGAGGCGAAGTTGACGGCGTATTGGCTGAAGCCGCGGGATTGGGCGGGGGAAACGGCATAGTGATAGCAGCCCCGCGACACATTCAATCCCCACCGCCGTCAGGCGGTCGTGTTGGAGTCCCGCTTTTAAGCGGTCTGTGACCTCCCCGCCGCAATAGGCCGGAGGACCGAGTCTGCGACGGTCCGACCCGTTGGGCAAGAGGTTTCGTCAGACAGTCCGGACTTATGCTCCGCGGACGCCGCAAAAGACCGCTATGGCGGGCACGTTGGAAACGTACACCACATTCTGAGGCTTTCGGCCACTTGCTCCCCCTCTTCGCTTCGGCGAGAGGGGGTTTGGGGGTGAGGTAAACGGCCGGCCGCCAGGTGACGGCCGTTCGCCCAAGGGGTCGGACCGTCGAAGACTCGGTCCTCCTGTCTATTGCGGCAGGACGGTCACAGATCGCTTAAAAGCGGGACTCCAACACGACCGCCTGGCGGCGGTGGGGAGCGGACGCTGGCGGGACCTACTTTTCCGCCAGCGGCAGCCGCACCCGGAACGTTGTCCCCTTCCCGACCACCGACTCGCACTCGATGTGCCCGCCGTGAGCTTCGACGATGCTCTTGCAGATCGCCAAGCCGAGGCCGGTGCCGCCGGTGGCGCGGGCGCGGGCCTTGTCGGCCCGGTAGAAGCGCTCGAAGATATGACGGGCGTCCTCCGGTCCGATGCCCGGCCCGGTGTCCTTGACCGTCAGGACGGCGACGCGGCCGTCGGCCTTCACTTGGACGCGGACTTGGCCCCCTTGGTGGTTGTACTGGATCGCGTTGGCGATCAGGTTCGACGCCACTTGGGCGATGGCCGCCGCGTCGGCGGACACGGTGACGGCCGACAACGTCGTCGAAAGTGTCACGTCCTTTTCGGCGGCCAACGGCGTCAACTGCCCGACGACTTCCTTCACCACGCGGTCGAGGGGGATTTTGCCCCACGCCCCGTTCGGCAGGCCGGCGTCCGCGCGGGCCAACAACAAGAGTCGTTCCACGAGTTCGGTCATGCGCTTGGCGGCCTGCAAGCAGGCGTCGATGGCGGCCTTGTATTCCTCCGGCGACCGCGGGCGCGAGAGCGAGAGTTCGGCTTGGGACCGGATGACGGCCAGCGGGGTGCGTAGTTCGTGCGAGGCGTCGGCCGTGAAGCGGGCTTGGCGGTCGAAGGCGCCTTCCAAGCGGTCGAACGTCTCGTTCAAGACGTTCGCCAAGTCCGCCAGTTCCGTGTCCACGTCGTGGGTGTCAATGCGCTCGGACAGACTGGTCGCGGAGATGCGCGACGCCGTGACGGCGATCGCCGCGATGGGCCGAAGAATGCGGCGGGAAATCCACCACCCGCCCAGCAAGCCGACGGCCAACACGACGGCCCCGGTGGCGACCAAGCGCCAGCGGAACGCGGCCAGTTCGGCGGGGACGTCCCCGGCGTGGCGGCCGACGAGGAGGACGATCCCGTTCGGCCCGCGCTCGACGTGTTCCCGGAATTGACCGCGGAAGAACGTCTCCGGCTGCGCGGGGAGGGCCGGCATCCGCTCGGACCCGTCGGGCAGGTCGCTCCCCTTGATGAGCGTCCCGTTCGGCCGCCAGACGCCGAAGTATGTCGGCGACCGCTCGCCGACCCCCGGCGGGCCGGGGACGGTCAGGCTGTTCATCAGCCGCTCGCGGGTGGGCGCGTCCGACGGCCGCGGCGGCGGGCCGGCCGGCGAATCCCACTTCGGCGGCGGGCCGTTTTTCTTCCCGAAGGGCGGGTCTTTCTTCGGCGGCGGGGCCGGCGGCGGGTCGCCGCTGAGTTCGTGGGCCGGGAAAAGTTTCAGGGCGGCCCCCAGCCCGGCCGTCGTCGATTCCAGGTGGGCGTCCAACTCGCCCAAGCGGGCGGCGCGCACCTCATAGTAGAGCAGGACGGCGAAGCCGGTCACCACCGCCGTCAGCACGGCCGCGTACCAGAGCAGCAGCCGCAGGCGGATGGACTTAACCATCGACCACGTACCCCTGCCCCCGCCGGGTGGCGATGAAGTCCCGCCCGAGCTTCTTGCGGATGTTCATGACGTGGACCTCGACGAGGTTGGACAGCGAGTCGTCCGTCTCGTCGAAAATGTGGTCGTAGATCTGAGTCTTGGTGACGACCTCGCCGCACTTGCTCGCGAGCAGTTCCAGAATCGCGTACTCGCGGGCCGTGAGGACGACGGCGGCCCCGCGGCGCGACACCGTGCGCTTGGCCGTGTCGATCACCACGTCCCCGACGGTGATGGCGGAGTCCCCGCGCCCGGCCGCCCGGCGGATCAGCGCCCGGACGCGGGCCAGCACTTCGGCCAAGTTGAACGGCTTCACCACGTAGTCGTCCCCGCCCACGTCCAACCCGCGGACGCGGTCAGTGATCGCGTCGCGGGCCGTGAGGAACAGCACGGGCGTCGCCTTCTTCTTCCGCAGGCGGCTCAGCACGTCCCACCCGCTCAGGCCCGGCAGCATGATGTCGAGCAGGATCGCGTCGTAGTCCCACGCGCTTGCCTTGAACAGCCCGTCCGGCCCGTCGGCCGCTTCGTCCACGGCGTATCCCTCCTCGCGGAGGGCCTGGGCCAGCACCCGCCGCAGTTCCGGCTCGTCTTCGACGACTAGGACACGCATGGCGATTAGCTTATGGGCGGCCCGGCCCAAGGCGCACGCTCCCCAAGTCGATCCCCGTCACCACGGTGTCCCCGGCCGTAATAGGGATCACCCGGCCCCGCGGCGTGGTCGGCGCCACGCCGGGCGGCAACGCCTGCCGAACCGTGTACCGACCGGTGCGCAGGCCGTCGGCGACCGTGAACTTGTACCCGCCGCGGGCGTCGGTCACTTTCGTGGCGACGACTTCGTTCGTGGCCACGTCGATCAGTTGCACGGTGATGCCGGCCAGGCCGCGCTCGGGGCCGTTAAGGCGGCCGTCGCGGTTCGGGTCGCCGAAGGCCCGGCCGGAAATCTCGGCCTTGAAGAAGAACGTGTTCCGCTGAACCGTCGTCAGCGACGTGTCCGCGCGGATCAGCCCGGCCAGCGTCGTACTTTCCAGTTCCCGCAGTTGGGCGCCGGCGAACGTGCGCTGATACCAGAAGCGATCGCCGTCCCGCAGGCGCGCGAACTGGTCGGTGACGATGGCCTTGAGTGTCGGGCCGACGCTGCCGCCGGGGGCGTGTTTCTCGGCCAACACGCCGACCCACAGGTCGATGTTGTTCACGTTGCCGTAGAGCTGCTTCAGCTTGGCTTGGGTGTCGGGGTCGTCCGTGATCTGCTTGAAGTTCGTCAGTTTGGGGAGTTTGTACGCGGCCCGCGTGGCATTGTAGTCGGACAGGCCGTGGTCGCGGCCGCGCTGGATGTTGAGGCTGGCGAGGTCCAGCCCGCCGGCGCCGGGGGCGCCGAACAGGAAGTTGCGGACGCTGTCCACCACCTTCGTATCCACTTCGGAGGCGGGGTCCGAGGCGAGGTACTTCAGCAGCGGGTCGATGCCGTTGTCCTTCACCAGTTGCGGGTTGAAAAAGGCCTCGGCCAGCGACACGCTGTCGGCCACGGGCAGGCCGTCGTCGCCGAGGAATTCGATGTCGTCCCCGAGCAGGCTGTGGCCGAAGCGGAAACCCGCCGCGGCGAACTCGTTGGCGATGCCGGGGTTCACCCGCGTGTTGTAGCCGCGGTACGCCGGCAGCGCCGAGCCGAGCAGGGCCGGCAGCCACTCCTTGTAAGTGATGACTTCAATTTCGGCGATCACCCACGCGCGGGCCTGTTGATACACGGCCTCATCGGAAAGGCCCGGGTTTTGCCGGCTGATCTGGTCGGCCTTGCGGTTGTGCTCGCGCACGAACAGGCTCTGCAAGCTGGTGAGTTCCGGGTTCTCGTTCACGCGGACATCCCCGGCGACGAAGAACCCGGCCGCGTCCGTCGGCAACAAGTCGCCGTCACTGGTCTTCAGCCGCCCGCCGGACAGCGTTCGCAGGGAGGCGGCGGTCACGGCTTCGGAGCCGTAAACCATCGAGCCGTCGAGCCACGCGGTGATCGCGTTCGTCTGCTGGCGCGGGTTCCCGGCGCCGGTCCCCGTGGCCGCGTCGTAAGAGGATCGCGTCAGTGGGATGACCTGCGTGCCGGTCCCGGTCGGGTCGAAGGACGGGTCGCCGGCCGGGACGGCCACGGGGAAGGCTTCCCCGGACCCGGTCGGCGTCAAATCCAAGTCGTGGTCCACAAACTGGCCCCACGCATAGATCATCGCGGACAGTTGCCGGTTGTTGATGACCTCCTGCCCGGCCTGGTCGGCAATCACGTTGCTGACCTCGCGGGCGCTGGGCCGCGTCGATCCCGCCGGCTCGGAAACGCCGTCCGCATAGGCGGCCGGGGCCTTGCGCAGGAACTCGCTGCCGGCCGTGCCCCATGTGGCGTGGGCGACATTGTTGCCGCTGCCATCGATGGGGCGGACGCCGACGACGGCGGGGACGGTGCGGTCCTCCATCGACTCGACGCGGAGTCGGGTTCGCCGCGCGGGGCGGCGGGTGTTCGGGGCCAAGAGGTGGGCCAGCGTGCGGAGCGGATTCATCGGAGACCTCGCGAAAAGACATGAAGAGAGAAGGGGGGCGGCCGGGCGTCGGCCCGCCCGTGCGGCCACTTTACCGGGGCGCGGCTGAAGCCAACGTGAAGCGCGGGCGAATTGCAAAAAAGACCGCGGGCCGTACCATGCCCGGTGACACAGTCACGGGTTTTTACCGGAGCATTGACGCATGGCAGGGACGGCCGCCGACCACATTGACACGCTCCCCATTTCGGCCGACGAGAAGAAGCGGGTGCGCATCACCGTCGCGTGCGGCGACTGCGCGACCCTCCCGAAAGTCGCGGCAGCGGGCGAGACCTTCGACGGGCCGGACGGCCGCTACCAAGTGATGCACAACGGGCTCAAGGTCGTGGAGGGGGGCTACTACGGCCGGTGGATGACCGAGATTATCCGCATCCTGCGCGGGCACCACGAGCCGCAGGAAGAGCGGGTGTTCGCCGAGTTGTTGACGCACGTCCCCCCCGGCGCGGCGATGCTGGAACTCGGAGCCTTCTGGGCGTACTATTCGGTGTGGTTTCACCGGGCCATTCCCCGCGCCAAGAACGTCATGGTGGAGCCGGACCCGAACAACTTGGCCATCGGCAAGAAGAACTTCGCCCTGAACGGCTACGACGGGGAGTTCATCAACGCCCTGGTCGGCCGGGAGTCGCTGCCGGCGGCCCCGTTCCGCTGCGAGAGCGACGGTGTCGTGCGGCCCCTGCCGCAGTTCTCCGTGGACGACTACATGGCCCGCAGCAGCCTGCCGCGGCTGGACTTGGTGTTGGCCGACATTCAGGGGGCCGAGGTCGAGATGCTGCACGGGGCCGCGGAGTCGATCCGCAAGGGGCGAATCCGCTTCATGGTGATCTCCACGCACCACCACGCAATTTCCGGCGACCCGCTCACGCACCTGAATTGTTTGAAGTTCCTGACCGACCGCAACGCCCACATCCTGGCGGCCCACAACGTCTTCGAGTCGTTCAGCGGGGACGGCCTGATTGTGGCGTCGTTCCTCCCCGAAGACCGCGGCCTCCCCCCGATCCCGATCAGCCGTAACGACCCGGCGAAGGGCCTCTTCCGCGAGATCGAGTACGACCTGGCCGAGGCGTGGCAGCAATTGGCCGACGCGCGGCGAAATGCGCTGCGGAACCGCCTGCGGCGGTTGATCGGGTTGAAGCCGCGGTGATGTTCGATCAATGTTGGCGAGCCGAGGGCCGTGAGGCCCCGGGTGTTGCACTTTTGCCCAACACCTGGGGCCTCACGGCCTTCGGCTCGCCAAGAATTTAATCTTTGCGAACCGCCTTCAGCCCCGCGTCCCCCAAGTCCAGTCGGTACAGCACTTGGTTGTAGTTGTAGCGCGGGGTCTTCTCGGGGTTGCCGGAGAAGTCGTTGGTGTACGTCCCCTCGAAGGAAATCGTCCGGCCGCCGTCGCGGTCGAGGAACTCGTGGTGCCGGACGTTGTAGAACGTCTGCCGCTCGTGCCGGGCCACCCGCGCCGCCACGGGGAACGGCCCCGTCGGGCGGTCGGCCTCCGCGTACCAGACTTCGCCGAGGTGCGAGTCCGGCCCGCCGATGCGGCCGGCGACCATGACCCACTTCTTGCGGAACTCGTTCCAGCGCACCGTGCCGCTGTGCAGGGTGATGTGGTCTCTGCCGTTGGCGTCAACCGGGGCGAAGCGGGCGTCCTCCGGGCGAATCGTCTTGGCCTTCAGCCAATCCACTTCCGTTTTGGAGTCTGTCGGCGGCTTCTCCTTTTGCCACGTCCAACTGGGTTTGCCGGCGTCGTCAAACTGGCACGCGAACGCCTCGTACTGCGTCGGGTCGAGGACCGCGGCGGGCGTGGCCGGGACGCGGACGTTCGGGTTCGGGCTGCCGAACAGCAGCCACTGTTTGCCGCCGTCTTCCCAATTGATCGGGTTGGTCTTGGGGAACCGCCACTTCTCGTCGAGCGGGAGTTGCTTGGCGACTTCAAAAATCGCCTTCTCGTCGTTGAACACGGCCACCCCCTGCTCGAGCTCGCCGGTCAGCCCCTTGCGGCGGGAGTAGTGGCCGATCAGTTTCTCCCCGCCCTTGCCGTCCGGCACGGTGCAGACGCCGAACATCCAGACCACGCCCTCGGGCCGCTCTTTCAACGGCATCATCGCCCGGGCGAAGCCGGTCGCCTTGTCCGTGAAGTAGTCGTAGGCGAAGCCGTGCGAGAAGTCGCCGTCGGGGATCGGCGTGGTGGCCCCGGCCGTGCGGAACAGGCCGAGCGGGTACTTCATCTGCTGCGTGTCGCCCCAGAACCAATACACCTTGCCGCGGTAAATCGCCGCCTGCACGGAGTCCTGCCCGGCCACGCGCCCGGGGTTCGGCGAGTCGGCTACCGGCACGGGCAGCCCCAATAACTTGGTGTCCCGCCACAAGCCTTCCCCAGTCAGGCGGGCCATGCGGTGGGCGATCATCGCCCGCGCCAGCGGTATTTCGGTCACCTCCCCGGCCTTGGGCGTGACGCGGACGCCGGCGATGCCGAAGCCGTCTTTCTTCGCCTCGTACCCGTGCCCCTTCACCGAGAAAAAGACTTCGCGGCCCATCAAGTCCGGCTCGCGGAAGGCAATTCGCCCGGCGTTGTCCGTTACGAAATTCACGTCGTTGACAGTCGTGAGTTCAATGAGGGGCAGCCCCCGCTTGGTCTCCGCGTCGATGACGCGGAGTTCGGCGTAGGGGCTGTCGGCACGAGCATGAGAGAGCAGGGCGAAGAGGAAGAAGAGAGTGAGTCGCATGGGGAAAACCAAAGATGTGCGATAACTCGTCTTGGCGAGCCATGAGCGTGAGCGATTGGAGTGAGTGACCGCCCTCTCACTCCAATCGCTCACGCTCATGGCTCGTCAAAACCGAAACGTCAGTTCGGCAGGATCGCCTTGCGGGACAGCTTCACGCGGTTCTGGTCGTCGATGGCGACCACCTTCACGTCGATGATCTGGCCGACTTGCAGCACGTCTTCCACGCGGTTGACGCGCTGGTGGTCGATCTCGCTGATGTGCAGCAGGCCGTCCTTGCCGGGGACGATCTCGATGAACGCCCCGAACTCCTTGATGCTGGCGACCTTGCCCGAGTACGTCTTGCCGATCTCCACGTCCTTGCACAGGGCCTCGACCTTGGACTTGGCCGCTTCGGCCCCGGCCGCGTCGCTGTGGGCGATGTACACGGTGCCGTCGTCGTCCACGTCCAGCTTGGCCCCGGTGGACTCTTGGATGGCCTTGATGTTCTTGCCGCCCGGCCCGATCAGCAGGCCGATCTTGGACGGGTCGATCTTCGTCGTCAGCAGCCGCGGCGCCCGCGGGCTGAGGCTCGGCCGCGGCTTGCGCAGCGTGGTGAGCATGTGCCGGAGGATGTCGCGGCGGCCTTCCTTCGCCTGCTCCAGGGCGGCGGCGATGATGTCCTCGGTGATCCCCTCGATCTTCAAGTCGAGTTGGATGCCGGTGATGCCGTTCTGCGTGCCGGCCACCTTGAAGTCCATGTCGCCGAAGTGGTCTTCGTCGCCTTGGATGTCGGTGAACAGGGTGTGCTTTTTGCCGTCCTTGACGAGGCCGACGGAGATGCCGGCGACCGGCTGCTTGATCGGCACGCCGGCGTCCATGAGGGCGAGCGTCCCGCCGCACACGGAGGCCATCGAGGAGGAGCCGTTCGATTCCAGGATGTCCGAGATCAGCTTGACGGTGTACGGGAAGCGGGTCGTCGGCGGCATCACGGCCTTGAGGGACCGCTCGGCCAACATGCCGTGGCCGATTTCGCGGCGGCCGGGCGCCCGGACGGGCTTGGTCTCGCCGACGGAGAAGGGCGGGAAGTTATAGTCGAGCATGAACTTCTTGCCGTACTCGCCGTCCAAGCCTTCAATCTTCTGTTCGTCCCCGACGGTGCCGAGCGTGGCCGTGATGAGGGCCTGCGTCTCGCCGCGCTGGAATAGGGCGGACCCGTGCGTGCAGGGCAGCACGCCGACTTCGCTGAACAGCGGGCGGATTTCCTTGAACTCGCGGCCGTCGAGCCGGGTGCCGGCCAGGATCAGTTCGCGGAACACGCGCTCTTCCAACATCGACCAAGCGTAGCCGAATTGCTGCGTGGTGTACTTCGTCCCCTCGGCCATGTGCTCGGCCTTGAGGGCGGCCTTGACCTCGTTGACCTTCTCGTACCGTTCGAGCTTGGCCTTGGTCAGCTTGCGGGCCTTCAGGTCTTCGCCGTGCTTCGTGTAGAAGAGGTCCACGAGCGGGTTGTCGGGCATGGCCGGGGCCTTCGGCTTGGCGCCGAGGCCGGCCTTCTCGCGGAGCTCCTCGATCAGTTCGATGATCTCGACGATGTGCTTGTGGCCGAACATGACGGCCGCCAGCACCACGTCTTCCGGCAGTTCGCGGGCGAACCCTTCGATCATGGCGACGGCGTCCCGCGTCCCGGCGACCACGAGGTCGAGGTCGCTGGTCTCCATGTCGGCCACGGTCGGCATCACGACGAAGTTGCCCTCCACGCGGCCGACGCGGACGGCGGCGGTCGGCTTGGCGAACGGGATGTCCGAGATGTGCAGGGCGGCGCTGGCCCCGATCATGGACAGCACGTCCGGGTCGTTCTGCCGGTCGGCCGACATCACGGTGCAAATGATTTGGACTTCGTTGAAGTAGTCGGCCGGGAACTGCGGGCGCAGCGGCCGGTCGATGAGGCGCGCGGTCAAGGTTTCCTTGATCGAACTGCGGCCTTCCCGCTTGAAGAACCCGCCGGGGAATTTGCCGGCGGCGGCGAACCGCTCGCGGTATTCCACTGTCAATGGGAAGAAGTCGATCCCCGGCCGGATGCCGCCGGCGACGGCGGTGACGAGGGACATGGTGTCCCCGAGGCGGACCATGACGGCCCCGTCGGCCTGCTTGGCCAACTTTCCGGTCTCAAGGATAAGGGTGGAGCCGCCGAACGGCCGTTGGACTTGGGTCGCGGACATGGACATAACGTGTACTTACCTCTCACATGCTGCGGCAGGAGTCAATCGGCCGGCGTGAGAAGACTCGTCAAATCGAGTTCCAAGTTCCGACATCCGCGGGTCAAGTTCGTCAACGGCGAGGGCCGGGTGAAGAGTGGCCGAGGCGGCCGAACTTGACGCATGGAAGTCGAAACTTGGAACTGTCTTTTTGGCCCGGACTACTTCCGGAGGCCCAGCTTCTGGATTAATGCCAGGTAGCGGGGCCGGTCTTTGGTCTGCAGGTACTTGAGCAAGTCGGACCGCTTGCTGACCATTTTCAGCAAGCCACGCCGGGAGGCGTGGTCCTTCTTGTTGGCCCGCATGTGCTCCGTGAGGTCGTTGATGCGCGCCGTCAGGAGCGCGATCTGAACTTCCGGCGAACCACTGTCGTTTTCCGCGCGCTTGTGGTTGGTGATGATCTCGGTCTTGCGGTCCTTCGTAATCGCCATGTTCGCCTCGACGAGCCCTGCCCGCTAATCGACTCCTGCCTCGTTGTTCAAACCGTTACATAGTGGTTTGCTTCGATACCTAAGCATTCTGGGAATTGAGCCGCCGGATGACAAGAGTTGGGCCGGAAAAATGCCGCGCGTGGATCGGCCCCATTGCTCCGCCTTTCCCGGCCGGACATCGTTGACGTTCAATTTAGACCCGACCCGCCAGCAGGTGGGCGAACCGCCCCCGCCAAGTTTTGGGGATCTCGGCAGTCAGGGTGATCGGCTCATTTCTGATGGGGTGGAGAAACGTCAGCGAGCGGGCGTGCAGGCCGATGCCGGGGCCGAAGGCGAACTGGGAGCCGTACTTTGCATCGCCGTACATCGGCCGGCCGCGCGAGGCGAGTTGCACGCGGATCTGGTGCGTCCGGCCGGTCTGCGGGCGGAGGTCAAGCCACGACAATTTGTCGTGCGTCGCCTTTGTCGTGTAATGCAGCAGCGCCGCCTTGGCCTCCGGCGTGTTCGGCGGGACGACGTGGACGACGCCGGTCGTGGTATTTTTGAGCAACCAGTCTTCGAGCGTCCCGGCCAACGGCCACGGCTTGCGCTCGTCGCCCGGCGTCTCCACAATGCCCCAATAGGTCTTCTCGATGGCGTTCTCCCGGAACTGCTCGCTGAGGCGTGCCGCCCCCTTGCTGGTGCGGGCGAACAGCAGCACGCCGGTCACGGGCTTGTCGAGCCGGTGGACGACGCCGAGGAACACGTTGCCGGGCTTCTTGTACTTCTCCTTGAGGTAGGTCTTCACCAAGCGGTCAACGGTCTCTTCCTCGCCGTCGAAGTGCGCGCTCGGCCACCCGGCGGGCTTGTTGACCGCGATGAGGTGGTTGTCCTCGAAGAGGATTTCGAGCGCGTTGGCAAACGACATGCGGTCAGTTTATGGGCCGCGGGAAAGAGAAGAATGGGCCGCCAAGACGCCAAGGACGCCAAGAAGACCAAATGCAAATGGTTCTTCTTGGCGTCCTTGGCGTCTTGGCGGCAAAAATGGTTTTACTTCGGCGGAGCCGCCGCCGGCTGCTCCCGCAGTTTCGTGACGACGGCCTTGGTCTTTTCAACCAGGCGCGTGAACTCGGCCCGGTGCCCGCCCTTATCGTCGCCGACGGACCCCTTCGCCCACGTCAGCACCTTCTCCAAGTCCGCGGTCCCCGAATACTCGCTGTCCCGCAGCAGCATGCCGTAGGCGGCCACGGCCGCCGCGAATTTGAAGTCCTTGCCCGGCTCCTTGGCGATGTCCTTGCCGTCGAACGCGGCGGCCACTTCCGACGCCTTGTCCGTCTCCGGGTCCTTGTACCGCATGCGCGCCGTCAGCCACTCGCCCCCCTTGGCGACGTCTGTCAGTTGCGGCGCCGTCTGGTACTTCAACGGCTCCACGTCGGAACTCGGCACCTTCTCGCC
>JAYTTY010000009.1:0-12654 GCA_043744795.1 Zavarzinella sp.
CCCGACGTGTCTTCTTGAATACCAGACACGTCGGGCTGACGCCCCGACGCTCGCCGGTCATCGCGGTGGCGTGACGGCCTCATTGGGTTCCGGCCCGCAGCTCCGCTGCGCCGAGCCTCCGCGTCGCGGCCAAACGGCGGCGGCTCGAAACTTCAAAACGCCCTCTTGCCATCCGCCCGCCGACTGCGGAAAATTACTCCGCGAGTCGGTTGCCGTCGCCACTTACTGACGCCCGCACCTTCCGCACGCACTGCCGTCGACTCGCCCGTCCGTTGGAACGCCGCCCGACTCGGTGGGGAATGTCTCATGGAACTGGCCCGCAACCTCCGCACTGACCCCGTGATGCGGCTCGACCCCGCGCCGCCGCGAATCGTCGGCCGTGACTGCACGGTCGGGGACGCCGTCGCCCTCATGCGCCGGGAGCGCGTCGGGTGCGTGCTGGTGTGCGACCACGGCACGCTCGCCGGCCTGTTCACCGAGCGGGACTTGATGGGCCGCGTGCTGGCCGTCGGCAAGCCGCTGTCCACGCCGGTCGGCGACGTGATGACATCGGCGGTGGAAACGGTCGGCCCGCGCGACACCGTGCGGGCGGCCGTCAAGCAGATGCGGGCCGGCGGGCACCGGCACATCCCCGTGGTGGACGACGACCGCAAGCCGATCGGCGTCGTGTCCGCGAAGCGGATCGTCCGCTACCTCGTCGAACACTACCCCGCCGCCGTGTACTGCCAGCCGCCGGACTCGTCCGTCTACCCCGCCGCGGCCGAGGGCGCTTGACGCCCCGTTCCCCCATACAATAAGCGTCCCCGCCCCCGCGCCCGCCTCCCATTTGTGTTTGACGCAAGGAACTCTCAATGTCCGTGACCGCGACGCCGGACCCGGCGAGTCGGAAATACCAGGAAGTCGAGTCCGTCACGATTCGGTTCGCCGGGGACTCCGGGGACGGCATGCAGCTCGCCGGCACCCAGTTCACGAACGTCTCGGCCGTCTTCGGCAACGACATCGCCACTTTCCCGGACTTCCCGGCCGAGATCCGCGCCCCCGCCGGGACGCTGGCCGGCGTGTCCGGGTTCCAAGTCCACTTCGCCAGCACGGAAATCCACACGCCGGGCGACACGCTGAACTGCCTGGTGGCGATGAACCCGGCCGCCCTCAAGACCAACCTGCGCGACCTGGAGGCCGGCGGCATCCTGATCGTCAACGCCGACTCCTTCGGGGCCAACGACCTGAAGAAGGCCAAGTACGCCGTCAACCCGCTGGAAGACGGCAGCCTCAAGGGCTACCGCGTCATACGCGTGCCGATCGACAAGCTGAACCGCGAGGCCGTGAAGGAGTGCAACCTCACGCCGAAGGACGCGGACCGGTGCAAGAACTTCTTCGCCCTCGGCCTCGTGTACTGGATGTTCGAGCGGCCGATGGACGGCACGCTGAAGTACATCAAGGACAAGTTCGCCAAGAAGCTCGACGTGCTGGAGGCGAACACGCGGTCCCTCAAGGCCGGGTACAACTACGGCGACACCGTCGAGGTGATGCCGGTGCAGTACCGCGTCGCCAAGGCGAAGATGACGCCGGGCCTGTACCGCAAGATCACCGGCAATGAGGCGTTGGCGATGGGCCTCTTGGCGGCCGCGCAACTGGCCGAGAAGCAACTGGTGTACTCCGGCTACCCGATCACGCCGGCCTCGGACATCCTGCACCAGCTCACGGACATGAAGCACTTCGGCGTGAAGACGCTGCAGGCCGAGGACGAGATCGCGGCCGTCGGCATCGCCATCGGGGCCGCCTACGGCGGGGCCATCGGCGTGACCGGGACCAGCGGGCCGGGCATCTGTTTGAAGGCCGAGGCCATCGGCCTGGCCGTGATGACGGAACTGCCGCTCGTCATCGTCAACGTGCAGCGCGGCGGCCCCAGCACCGGGCTGCCGACCAAGACGGAGCAGGCCGACTTGCTGCAAGTGATGTTCGGCCGCAACGGCGAGTGCCCGGCGGCCGTCGTCGCCCCGCGCTCCCCCGGCGACTGCTTCGACATGGCCTTCGAGGCCATCCGCATCGCCACGGAGTTCATGACGCCGGTGTTCGTGCTGTCGGACGGGTACATCGCCAACGGCGCCGAGCCGTGGCCGATCCCGGACATCGCCAAGCTGCCGAAGATCACGATCACCCACCCGACCGGCCCGAACGCGGCCGCGACCAACGGCCAAACGCACGAGAACGGCGCCGGCGAGCCGGGCACGTTCCTGCCGTACAAGCGCAACGAGAACCTGGTGCGGCCGTGGGCCGTCCCCGGCACGCCCGGCCTCGAACACCGCATCGGCGGCATCGAGAAGCAGGACGGCACCGGCAACGTGAACTACGACGGCCACAACCACGAGCACATGGTGAAGACGCGGGCGAAGAAGGTCGCCAACATCGCCAAAACGATCCCCGATCTCGAAGTGGAGGGGGATCAGGAAGGCGACCTGTTGGTGATCGGCTGGGGCGGCACTTACGGCTCCATCACCACGGCCGTCCAACGCGCCCGCAAGAAGGGCCGCAAGATCGGCCAAGTCCACTTCCGCTACCTGAACCCGTTCCCGAAGAACACCGGCGAGGTGTTCAAGAAGTTCAAGAAATTTCTCGTCCCCGAACTCAACAGCGGCCAACTGCTGTTGCTGCTGCGGGCGCAGTTCCTGATCCCCGCCGAGGGGTTCAACAAGGTGCAGGGCCGCCCGTTCTACGTGAGCGAACTGGAAGAGGCGATCGAGGGGATTTTGGGGGCGTGAGGCCGCGAAAGGCAATCAGTCCTAGGGTTCGCAAAGCCTCACCCTAGGCTACGGTCCGTCGCCCCTCCGGGGCTGAAAATCAAAATCCGTGTCTTAGCCCCGGATGGGGCGACGGAATGTAGCCTGGGGTGAGGCTTTGCGAACCCTAGGGATGGATTTGAAACCCGAAACTCTCCCGAACTGAAACCAAACATATGGCCACGACCGCTCTCCCGACCCTCAAGCCGCAAGACTTCGCCAGCGACCAGGAAATCCGCTGGTGCCCGGGGTGCGGGGACTACTCCATCCTCGCGATGATGAAGAAGGTCCTCAGCACGCTGAACATCCCGCGCGAGAAGATGGCCTTCGTCTCCGGCATCGGCTGCTCCAGCCGGTTCCCGTACTACATGAACACCTACGGGTTCCACACCATCCACGGCCGGGCGCCGACCTTCGCCACCGGGCTGAAGTTGGCCCGGCCCGAACTGATGGTGTGGGTCGTCACCGGGGACGGGGACGGCCTCTCCATCGGCGGCAACCACCTGATCCACGCCCTGCGCCGCAACATCGACATCAAGGTGCTGCTGTTCAACAACGAGATCTACGGGCTGACCAAGGGGCAGTTCTCCCCCACGTCCCGCCTCGGGACGAAGACGAAGTCCAGCCCGCAAGGCTCGATCGATTCGCCGATCCGCCCGCTGTCCATGGCCATCGCCGCCGAGGCCACCTTCGTGGCCCGCACGATGGACCTCGACCCGGCCCACCTGACGGCCACCCTGCAGCGCGCCGCCGCCCACAAGGGGTCGGCGTTCGTGGAGATTTACCAGAACTGCAAGATCTTCAACGACGGCGTCTTCGAGTACGTGACGGAGAAGACGACGAAGAGTGACAACGCGGTGTTCCTCGAACACGGCAAGCCGATGGTCTTCGGCAAGAACCGCGACAAGGGCATCCGCCTCAACGGCCTGTCGCCCGAAGTCGTGACCATCGGCAAGGACTGCGCCCTCGACGACATCGTGGTCCACGACGAGAACGCCGACAACCCGACGATGGCCTATCTCCTCAGCCGCTTCATGTGCCCGGCCTTCCCGGAAGCCTTCGGCGTGGTGCGGAACATCTCGAAGCCGAGCTACGGCGAACTGCAGGACAAGCAGATCGAAGAGAGCACCGCCAAGAAGGGCAAGGGCGACCTGGCCAAGCTGTTCCGCAACGACGACCTGTGGACGGTGGAGTAAGTCGCTCAGAGATTTGGCGAGCCGAGCGGCGAAAGCCGCCGGGTGATGCGCTCAGGCCCAACACCCGGCGGCTTACGCCGCTCGGCTCGCTTGGTCATTTTCACTTCCATGTCGCGTCCTGCGGGGCTATCCTGTTCGGATGAACACTATTCGCTTCGCCGTCGGCCAATCCTCCCTCGGCTCCGTCCTCGTCGCCGCGTCCGAAACGGGCGTGTGTGCGATCCTCTTGGGGGACGACCCCGAGTTTCTGACCCGCGACCTGCGCGGCCGCTTCCCCGGCGCGACGCTCACGCCCGGCGACGGCGACTTCGCCGCGTGGGTGGCTGACGCCGTCGCCTTGGTGGAGAAGCCCACCCTCGGCCACGGCCTGCCGCTCGACATCCGCGGGACGGCCTTCCAAGTCCGCGTGTGGGAAGCGCTGCGGCAAATCCCGGCCGGCGAGACGGCGAACTACACGCAGATCGCTACGCGCATCGGCCGCCCGACCGCCGCCCGGGCCGTCGCCCAGGCGTGCGGCGCGAACCCGCTGGCCGTCGTCATCCCCTGCCACCGCGTCATCCGCACGGACGAGTCCCTGTCCGGCTACCGCTGGGGCGTCGAGCGCAAGGCCGAGTTGCTGAAGCGCGAGCGGGCGGGGTGACGCGAAGCGACTGGTTTTCGGCCCGCGTTGGAGTCCCGGCTTCAGCCGGTCGTCGCGCCT
Source organism: Zavarzinella sp. (assembly GCA_043744795.1). Taxonomy (GTDB): domain Bacteria; phylum Planctomycetota; class Planctomycetia; order Gemmatales; family Gemmataceae; genus Zavarzinella. Next base: position 4,674 of record JAYTTY010000009.1, read on the forward strand.
CATGCCCGCCGACGGTCCTATCCATTGGGTGACAGACCTTGCCGAAGACCGGCTGAAGCCGGGACTCCAACGCGATCCAAGACGCGCTCCGAACAGGGGCGAGCAGACCATGCCCCGCGACGCGACCACACTCCACGTCCGCTACACCCCCCGTTCGGCGGGAAGCCCTGCGCGGCCTGCCGGGCGTCGGCCCGTGGACCATCGAATACTTCGCCCTGCGCGGCCTGCGCGACCCGGACGCCTGGCCCGGCACCGACCTGGCGCTGAAGCGCGTCGTGGACAGCCACCCGCTGAAGCCGAAAAAAGGCGAGGCGTCCGAGGCGTGGCGGCCGTACCGGGCGTGCGCGGCGGTGTTGCTGTGGTGGGACGTGGCGAGACGGCGACTGGAATCCTAGGCAAAACCCGTTTAGCCACAGATCGAACACGGATGAAAGCAGAAGAGTTTGAACCACAAAGGACACAAAGGACACGAAGGAAGACCGGAGAAGGACTTTTCTGGCGTCTTTCCTTTGTGCTCTTTGTGTCCTTTGTGGTTCAAACTCTTCGCTTGTCTTCCACCTTGATCCGCGCTCCGCTCCGAAGCGTCGCGTCGCGGCTAAACTTTTCGCCGGTTACCGCTTCCCCCTTGCAAATGGCCCTCCCCCCCCGCGACAATAACAATCCCACCGTTTTCTCCTCTGATCCGCGGGATGTGGATGTCCAAGATACTCTCCCTGTCGGCGGGCGCCCTGTTGTTCGCCGTCCCCCTCACCGGCGCCGAGCCGCCCAAGGCCGAGCCGTTGCCGCCGGAACATGCCGCGAACATGGCGGCGAGCCGGGAGTTGTTCAAGCAGAAGGTCGGGCCGTTCTTCACGGCCCAGTGCCTGGAGTGCCACGGGGCCGGCAAGGTGAAGGCCGGGTTCAACCTCGGCACGCGCGAGGCGCTGCTGGCCGGCGGGGACAAGGGGAAGGCCGTCATCCTCGGGAAGGGGCGCAGCAGTCCGCTGGTGAAGTCCGTCGCCCACGAGGACGACCCGCACATGCCGCCGAAGAAGCCGGTCTTTAAGGACATGGTCGAGGTGTTGGCCAAGTGGATCGACCTCGGGGCCGCCTACGACAAGCCGCTCGTGGAAGGGAAGGCCGTCGGCAAGCAGCCGATGGCCGTGACGGATAAGGACCGCCAATACTGGGCCTACAAGCCGCTGGCCGACGTGAAGGCCCCGGCGGGCAAAGACCCGATTGACGGCTTCATCGCAGAGAAGTGGGCGGCCAAGGGGATCGCCCCGGCCGCGGCCGCGGACAAGCGCACGCTGATCCGCCGCGTCTACTTCGACCTCATCGGCCTGCCGCCGACGCCGGAAGAGGTGAAGGCGTTTCTGGACAACCAAGCCCCGGACGCTTACGAAAAAGTCGTTGACCACCTGTTGAGCCTGCCGCAGTTCGGCGAGCGCTGGGCGCGGCACTGGATGGACCCGGCCCGGTACGCGGAGAGCCACGGGTTCGAGCACGACTACTTCCGGCCGAACGCCTACCACTACCGCGACTTCCTCATCAAGGCGATCAACGCGAACATGCCGTACAAGCAGTTCGTCGAATGGCAAATCGCCGGGGACGAACTGGCCCCGCAAGACCCGCTCGCCTTGGCGGCGACGGGCTTCCTCGGGGCCGGCGTGTTCCCGACGCAGATCACGAACGCGGAGGCCGAGCGCGTCCGCTACGACGCGATGGACGACATGCTGGCCACGACCGGCCACGCCATGCTGGCCCTCACCGTCGGCTGCGCCCGCTGCCACGACCACAAGTTCGACCCGATCCCGACCAGGGACTATTACCGCCTGCTCTCCGCGTTTACGACGACGACGCGCACGGAGATCGACGTGGACTTGGGGACGCCCGCCGAGAAGGAGGCCGCCAAGGTCTTCGAGGCCAAGTTGAAGCCGTTGGCGGATGCGTTGAAGCAGTACGAAGAAACGGAACTGCCGAAGAAGTTGCCGACGTGGATCGTCGAGCAGAAGGCGAAGAAGGGGCCAAGTCCCAAGATCGCGGACGCCAACGCCGCCAAGGGGTTGCAGATTGTGTGGGACGGCCAACAGCCATTGGACAAGCTCGCCAAGCCGCAGCGGGACGCACTGCTGAAATGGTTCGCCACACAAGACGACGATTGGAAGAAGCAGTCGGCCGCCGTCGCCGAGCTTTCCAAGCAGCGGCCCAAGACGACGGTCGCCAAGATTCAGGCGTGTTCCGAAGGTCTGAAGCCGATGCGGCACCACACGGCCGACGGCAGCATCCCGGACTTCTACCCCGAGACGTACATTCTGAACCGCGGCGACACCGTCCAAAAGAACGGCGTTGCCGACCAAGGGTTCCTGCAAGTGCTTTCTCGTTCGCCCGACGGGGACAAGCATTGGATCACGCCGAAGCCGAAGGACGCCCGCACCAGCCTGCGCCGCACCGGCCTCGCCAAGTGGATCACGGACGTGGACGCCGGGGCCGGGGCCTTGGCCGCCCGCGTGATGGTCAATCGCCTCTGGCACCACCACTTCGGCCGGGGCCTTGTTTCCACGGTCAACGACTTCGGCTTCCAAGGCGACCCGCCGACGCACCCGGAACTTCTGGAATGGCTGGCCAAAGACTTCGTCGCCCACGGCTGGGACGTGAAACGCCTGCACAAGCAGATGGTGATGAGCCGCGTCTACCAACTCGCCGGCGCGCCCACCGCCAGCGGCAAGGCGCAAGACCCGGACAACCGCCTCTGGCACTACCGCCCGAAGCGGCGCATGGAGGCCGAGACGATCCGCGACAACCTGCTGGCCGTCGGCGGCACGCTCGACAAGGCCATGTACGGCCCCGGCACGCTCGACCAGGGCATGACGCGCCGCAGCATCTACTTCACCGTGCAGCGCAGCCAACTGATTCCCATGCTGCAAGTCTTCGACTGGCCCGACACCTTAACAAGCGCGTCCGCCCGGTCCACCACCGTCGTCGCCCCGCAAGCGCTGTTGTTCCTGAACAACCCCAACGTGCGGGCGATGGCGAAAGCCTTCGCCGCGAAGTTGGCGGCCGCGAAGACGCCGGAAGCGACCGTGACGCTGGCGTATGAGACGGCGTATGGGCGGTTGCCGACGACCGAAGAGATTGCGGACGGCGTGGCGTTTTTGAAGTCGGCCAACGTGGCGGATTACGCGCTGGTGTTGATGAGTTTGAACGAGTTTATTTACGTGGAGTGAGGCGAGCGGAATTGCGTTTGCCCGGACCCCGGGGTTCGCAAAGCCTCACCCACGGGCTACAGTCCGTCGCCCCTCCGGGGCTGAAAACCACAAACCGTGTCTTAGCCCCGGATGGGGCGTCGGAATGTAGCCCGTGGGTGAGGCTTTGCGAACCCCGGGATTGGAGGATTCGACCAATGACCCATGATCTCTCCCGCCGTCAACTCCTCGCCCGCTGCGGCGGCGGCCTCGGCTCCATCGCCCTCGCCGGCCTGCTCGCGGAGCAAGGTCTGCTCGCCGCGGACGCCAAGGCCATCAGCCCGCTGGCGCCGAAGACGTCGCACTTCCCGGCGAAGGCGAAGGCCGTCATCTGGGTGTTCGTCAACGGCGGGCACAGCCACGTCGATACGTGGGACTACAAGCCGGAACTGATTAAGCTCGACGGCAAGCCTTTGCCGACGCTTGATAAGAACTCCGGGTTCTTCATCAACGACGTCGGCCCGCTGATGAAGTCGCCGTTCGCGTGGAAGCAGCACGGGCAGTCGGGCAAGTGGGTCACGTCGCTGTTCCCGAACCTGTCCGGGCACGTGGACAAGATGGCGTTCATCCACTCCCTGTGGAGCGAGTCGAACAACCACAGCCCGGCCCTGTTCATGATGAACACCGGCCTGCCGCGCATGGGCAACCCGAGTGTCGGGTCGTGGGTCACTTACGGCCTCGGCAGCGAGAACGAGAACTTGCCCGGCTTCGTCGTCATGTCCGACCCGAAGGGCCGCGGGCTGCCGAAGGGGCACACGCTGAACTGGACCAGCGGCTTCCTGCCGGGGGCGTACCAGGGCACGTGGCTGAAGCCGTCCGGCGACCCGATCGACAACCTGAAGCGGCCCGCCGACGAGACCGACCCGGCCCAACAAGCCTCCATCGACCTGATGACGCGGCTGAACAAGCGCCGCGTCGCCGACACGCCCGCCGACCGCGAACTCGAAGCCCGCATCAAGAGTTTCGAGTTGGCATACCGCATGCAGTCGGCCGCCCCGGAGGCGATGGACATCGCCCGCGAGACAAAGGAGACGCAGGAACTTTACGGCGTCGGCCGCCCCGAGTGCGACCACTTCGCCAAGCAGTGCCTGACGGCCCGCCGCATGGTCGAGCGCGGCGTGCGCTTCGTGCAGATCTACTCCGGCGGCATGGACAACCAACTGAGCTGGGACGGCCACATCGACATCAAGGGGAACCACGAAGGCTTCGCCGCCGAGACCGACCGCCCCGTCGCCGCCCTGCTGGAAGACCTGCAGCGCAAGGGCCTGCTCGACAGCACGCTCGTCGTCTGGGCCGGCGAGTTCGGCCGCCTGCCGGTGTCGCAAAAAGGCGCCAAGCCCGGCCGCGACCACAACCCCCACGCCAACACCGCCTGGCTGGCCGGCGGCGGCATCAAGGGCGGCACGACCTACGGCGAAACGGACGAGGTCGGCTACAAGGCCGCCGTCAACAAGGCCGACACCCACGACTTCCACGCCACGATTTTGCATTTGCTAGGCATGGACCACGAGAAGTTGACGTACATGCATAACGGCAGACGGTATCGGCTGACCGACGTGGCGGGGAAGGTGATTAAGCAGATCGTGGCGTAAAGCAATGGCGGGCCGAAAGGCTCAGCCGCAAACACCTGCTGGTTTTGGCTTTCGTTGGAGTCCCGGCTTCAGCCGGTCTTCCGCGGGAGCCGTCGCCCGCAGGAATCAGCGATCACCGAGCGGAAGTCCCGAAGACCGGCTGAAGCCGGGACTCCAACGAAGTCGAAGACCGGCCTTCACGATGGAAGAAGCAAATGACACTCGCGGAACTCAAGCAGTCGGCCGACGTCTTGACTACCGCCGAGCGGGCCGAGTTGGCTGATTATGATCTGGCGTCGCTGGATTCAGAAGCCGAGGTGGCCGCCGCTTGGCGCGAAGAACTTGGCCGCCGCATGGCCGACATTCGGTCGGGCAAGGAAACGGGCGTCCCCGCCGAGGACGTGATGCGACGAATGCAAGAGAAGTACCCGTGACGCCGACCGCTTTAGGCAATCATCTACCTTGGATTCCGCGTCACAAATGGCTCACCCCGCGGTCGTTGTAATCCACGAGCAGCAGGCCCATCTTCGCTTCGGCCGCCCGACGGTAAATGTCCGTCAACCGGTCCCGTGACGATTCGACATCCTGAACGGACCCCGGCTTGTAGTAACAGTCCGCGTAAATCAGAGAATCGGGGCCGGGAACCGCCGGCCATTCCACGGTCGTCAACAGTTCTGCGAATTTGGCGACCTCGTCAGCCGAAAGCAGGCCTGTTCCCATGCTGCCCGTGTCCAATCGGCGCCCTTGCGGCCCGAACAAGTAGCCGCATATCAAGCAATCGGCGACGGGGGCCAACTGCGGCACCGTGGCGAGATATGCCGCCAACGCGTCGAAGCCGTAGCTGAGCCCAAGCTCGTCGGTCAAATTGTAATACTTGGTCAAAGCCAAGTCCGCGTACACTTGCACGTCCGGTTCTTCACCGCAGTCTTCTTCCCAATTTTCACCCAACGGCCCTTCGGTGGCTCGGTCCGTCAATGACTCTCGATGACGGTTGATAAATTCGCGTAGGGGGTCAACATCCGCGGTTTGGAGGGAGTGGTTGAGCAGGTCAGCGAATTCTCTTTGGAACGCATCATGTCGGAACAGATAGGCCTTATGGTCAATCGACATCGCTTCGCCTCCTGAGGCCTCGCAGCGCCTCGTATCTTACGAGCCGCCTCCCGTCCGGCGGCCGGTCTCTCGCCCCGGCCGGCCACCCGGCGGCTGACGCCCGACGCCCACAACATGAAACCAACAAGTGCGGGTTGTCACTTGTCACGCGGCGGCGGGGTTGGAGTCCCGCCTTCAGGCGGTCTTGGACCTCTCACCCACGAACGGCCGGCGAACCGAGTCTGCGACGGTTCGCCTTCGGGGGCGAGAGACGTTCGCCCGCGGGGTCGGACCCTCGAAGACTCGGTCCTCTTGCCTCATCTGACGGGCCGGCGCCAGACCGCCTGAAGGCGGGACTCCAACCCCGTCGCTTTCCGAGCGGTTCCGGCGTCTCGCCCAATGACCGCCCGTCTGGCCGCCGCGGTGGCGCCCCCATCCCAACCCGATACCGCGGACTTTTCCACTTATAACACGAGTGCCAGCGGATTGCCAGGAATTCGCCAAACTCCCAACGACGCGTGGCAGGCAGTTGGCAGGCGGACGAGAATTCTCCCCAATTTTGTACCGGATTGTTCACTTCCGCGACTGTCAATCGGCCCCGTCCGCGGCAGGGCCGTTTCCGTAAACTGAATCGTTCACAGCCTATCCTTTTTGAGCAGCGCCATGAGTCAGACAACCGTGCCGGTGACCGTCCTCACCGGGTTCCTCGGGGCCGGCAAGACGACCCTCCTCAACCACATCCTCACGGCCGACCACGGCAAGCGGATCGCCGTCATCGAGAATGAGTTCGGCGAGGTCGGGATCGACCAAGACCTGGTCATCCGGGCCGAGGAGGAAATCTTCGAGATGAACAACGGCTGCCTGTGCTGCACCGTCCGCGGGGATCTCATCCGCATCCTCGGCAACCTCATGAAGCGGCGCGACAAGTTCGACTACGTCCTCATCGAGACGACCGGCATGGCCGATCCCGGCCCGGTCGCCCAGACGTTTTTCTTCGACGAGGAGATCAAGGCCAAGACCCGGCTCGACGCCATCGTTACACTTGTCGATGCCAAGCACGTCCAACAGCATTGGGACTCGAAAGAAGTCCGCGAGCAAATCGCCTTCGCGGACGTGCTGCTGCTCAACAAGACCGACTTGGTGACGCCCGACGAACTCGACGCGCTGGAGGCCCGCATCCGCGGCATGAACGCCCAGACGAAAATTTACCGCACGCGGAACTCGAAGATCGACCTCGACAAGGTGCTGAACGTCGCCGGCTTCTCGCTGGAGAAGGCCGTCGAGACCGACCCGAACTTCCTCGAACCCGAATACCCCTTCGAGTGGGGCGGCGTCTACGACCTGCGACCGGGAACCTACGAGTTCACGGCCACGGGCGGGGAAGAAAACTCCCTGAAAGCCTGCTTGCTTCCGGCGTCGGCGGCCACCGCGGAAGCTCTGAAGGAAGCCGGCCGCGCGGCTCTGAAAACGTTCGACGGCTTGGGGGCCATCCGCGTCGCCGGCAAGCCGTTGGAGCCGACGGGCAAGCCGCACAACTTAAAACTCAAGGCCGAGCCGACCACGTTCCCGGTGACGATCGCGGAAGCCGGGGCCTACGCCCTGATCCTCGAACACCACGCCCACGAATTCCACGCCGCCCTGGTCGGCCCGGCCGGGCCGCTGACGCCGGCCGCGGCTAAGGGGTTCAAGCCGCCCCACACCCACACGGAAGACGTGACCTCCGTCGGCATCGACCTGCCCGGCGACCTGAGCGCCAACAAGGTCAACAAGTGGTTGGCCGACCTGCTGCAAGAGAAGGGGCAGGACATCTTCCGCATGAAGGGCGTCCTGAGCATGAAGGGCGACCCCAACCGCTTCGTCTTCCAAGGCGTCCACATGACCTTCGACGGCCGACCCGACCGCGAGTGGGGCGACAGCCCCCGCGGCAACAAGTTGGTGTTCATCGGGAGGAATTTGGACCGCAAGGCGTTGACCGAAGGGTTCGCCAAGTGCTTGGCGAAGTGAGGGGAAGAGAAGAATTTTTAGCCACGGATGAACACGGATCAACACGGATAAAGGCAAAAGCGAAGAGAAGAACTTCACCACAGAGGACACAGA
>JAYTTY010000010.1:0-12649 GCA_043744795.1 Zavarzinella sp.
GGAGCCGGACTTTTCGCGGAGCGAAAAGCGACGATGGACGACTGGCCTCTCGGGCGGGGAGCCGGACTTTTCGCGGAGCGAAAAGCGACGATGGGAGCCGTGCGGAATCGGCCGTTGAGCCATTCGGCCCGCCGGCGTAGGATGTCCTTGCTCATCACAAGGAAGTTCATGCGTCTCGCCGTCATCGTCTGGTTTGTGGTCTGCCCCCCGTCTTTCGCCGATACGCCCTCCAAAGACAAAGTCACTGCCACTTCGACTTCCTGCCGACCCCCATCTCCGACGCCGACGTCCAACTGATGGAAGCGTTCGCCCCGCTCCTCAAGCAATACCGGGCCGGCCCGCGGGCATGAGGGAAGACGGCACGCCGGGGGCCGACTCCTGCCCGTCGGCCACGGCCGGCGGGTCTTCGAGGGTGGCATACCAGAGGTGGGAGTTCGCCCCCCAAGCGAATGACGGCCGGGTCGGGTGCCGGGCGTATGCGCCGCCGGTCTTGGCCGGGAACCAGGCGACCGGGGGGCCGCCCGGCGGGTAGGCGAGTTCCGCGTCGAAGCCGATGTCGGTCAGCCCCCAATCGTCCGCGGCCGGGTTCGCGGGCGGGAAGCTCCACTCCTTGGCGTCTGGACGGTAGTGCAATTCGAGGCAGGTGTTGTTGACCATGTCCCAGACTTGGCCCACCCCGTCCGCCGACATGGCGGCCATCCAGCGGTCGTGCGGAGAAAGAAACATGCCCGCCACCTGGCGCTCCTCGCCCCGGAAGCAGGCGATCTCGGCCCCGGTGTCGGCGTCCCACACGCGGGCCGTCCCGTCGGCCGCCGCCGAGAGGAGCAGGCGGCCGTCCGGGGAGAAGCTGACCTGCCGGATCTTGTCGGTGTGGCCCGCCAACGCGAACGCCTCCCCGCCGGCGTCCAAGTCCCACCCGCGGACCAGGAAGTCCCCGGACACGGACGCGAGCCGCCCGTCCGGGGAGAAGCAGGCGCACATGACCGCGGCGTGCCCCCGCAGGACGCGGATCGGCGCGCCGGTCGCCGCGTCCCACACGCGGACGGTCCGGTCGTCCGACGCCGTGGCCAGCCGCCCCCCGTCGGGCGAGTACGCCACGCTGGTGACGCGCCCCGTGTGCCCCTCGAGCCGGAGGCGCGCGGCCCCGGTGGCCGCGTCCCACACGCGGGCGGTCCCGTCGTAGGACGCGGTGGCCAGGCTCTGGCCGTCCGGGGAAAAGCACACCCCGTTCACGTCGCCCGTGTGGCGGTCCAGCCGGTGCACCAGCCGCCCGGTGGCCGCGTCCCACACGCACGCCGTCCGGTCCCACGAGGCGCTGGCCAGCCGCCGGCCGTCCGGGGAAAAGCACACGCCCCGCGCCCGCCACTTGTGCCGCCCGAGCCACAGCGGCTCCCCGCCGGCGGCGTCCCACACCCGCACCACGCCGTCCGTCGACCCGGCGGCCAGTCGCCGGCCGTCCGGGGAGAAGCACACGCCGTGAACCATTTGCGCGGCGCCCCCGTCCCCCATCAATCGGAGGAGTTCGGCCCCGCTGACGGCGTCCCAGACCCGCACGTCGTTGGACCCGGTGGCCAGCCGCCGGCCGTCCCGGGAGAAGCAGACGGCGTCCACCCGGCCCGTGTGCCCCGCCAGCCGGAGGACCTCGGCCCCGGTGGCCACGTCCCAGACGCGCACGCCGTCCCGCGCGGCGGTCGCCAGCCAAGCCCCGTCGGGGGAGAAGGCAGCGTGCCGGCACTGCGCCGTATGGGCCTGGAGAACGAATTGCTGGGCCGTGCCGAGATGGGGGTCGGGCGGGCGGAGGGAGCGCAGCCACGGGACGCCCGCCCGGACGGCGCGCCAGCCCTCCAGAAGAGTTGACAGCGGTCGGCGGCCGGCGCCCTCCCCCGGAATGGCCTCCCCCCACCGCTCGACGGGCGCTTCGTAGCGGTACGCCGCGGCAGGTGCGTCGTACCACCAGCAGGTGTTCCAGAGGCACTGGAACAGGGCAGTCGGGTGACGGCCGACGAAGTGCACGTCCCGCCGGACGGCCTCCTCCAGCAGCCGGAGGAGTCGGCGGCGCGGGTGCCCGGCCGGCATGACCGCCAAGGCGTCGGCAAAGTCGCGGACCAGGTCGAAGATCATCCCGCGTCGTGGCCTCTTGGAGTGCCGGGCGGCCGCCAGGTCGTCAGCAGTTGAAGATGAAGCACTTCGGCAAGGCTTTTCGCAACGCCTCCACGGCAGGGTCTGTTACCTTGGTTTCGCACAGGCAGAGTAAGGCGAGACTTTTGAGGTTGGCCAGTTCTTTCAGCCCGGTGTCCGTCACCTCCGACTTGGCCAAGTCGAGGCCGAAGGCCGTTTCGGGGGCCGGCAACTTCGTGACGACGCCGTCCGTCCATTTGGCGAACCGGAACGCCGGGATCGCGCCGGCTTCAGGCTCCTCGACAAAAATCAGGAGGCCGGACGGCTCCATCTTCATCCACCCGACCGTCGCCCCGGCGTCTTTCCACGCCTTGATGATCTTGTCCGGCAGCGGCTTGGGCAAGTCTTTCTTGTCGGGCTGCCCGGCTAAGCCGAATTGCCCAGTGACCAGCGCCACCGCGAACGCCAACGCACGCATGTCGAACCCTCCAAGTGTGGCTCAAGGCCCGTTTTTCCACCGGCACGCCCCCGCCGAAAAAATTCTACGCCGGTTGCCTTGTCCACGGCTTTGCGTGGACATGAGTGGGGCTGGAAGCACATGTCCACGCAAAGCCGTGGACATGGCAACCGGCGCGGCCACTATTTTTTCTTTACAAAATCACTGGTAATGTAACCCGCTTTCCCGGAGTGAGGTCCGGACAGAATTCTCACCCGCTTTGTTAAGAATCCTCCCTCCAACAAAAGTCCTTCGGTGCCGCTCTGGACCACGAACATGCGACCTTGCTGTTCCATCTGTGTCAACCCGATCTCGTCGTTAGCTCGCAGCAAACGAAGTGCTTCAGTATGGGAGGCGTCATCAACTCCCAACAGCATCTCTGTAGTAATGATAACGCGGTCACCAACCGATGGAAATCGTGACTCTGATGTCTGGTCCTGTTTGGGTTTGGTCGGCGCCAGATTTTCCTTGGTCGTGGCCAGTCGCTCATCTTCGCGAGGAACCTTCCTCCCTTGATGTGGCACCACCGCTGCGCCGAAGAAACCAATGGCTACACAACCACCACATGTAAGCATTGGTACACCGACCAAAACAAATAAAAGGATCGTAAGGAATCCCGGACCACTTCGCCGGCGAATGTTACGATCACGATTACTACCGCCGTCATCATAGTTGCGGTCAGTATTAGCTTGCCGGTACCCAATTTGCCCTTTAGTCCCATGATGAGAAGATGATGCCACTTGAGCGAGCAGTAAATACTTAGTGAGTTCGCGAGCGATGGTCGCGTAGTGCACGTCAAACTTGCCGTCCTCATTCGGCAACCGACTGAGGATAACTATTTCAGATTGACCCCCGAATGAGTCGAATACCCGTAAGTCATGTTGGGATTGTCGCTCTTTGCCGTCTGGCAAACTGAATCGGACAGCATGGTTCGTGACATCAAAATCAGCGAGCTCACATTTGTAAACGCATAAAATTTGCACTGCGGCACGAAATACAAGAGAATTCGCCTGCGGGAACCGATCTATGAATTTGGCCTGAGGCCACGTTCGAGTGGGTTGCAAGACTGGGATGATCTCGTCCGCATAATCGGCTGGCATCATGCTAACTTCGAGTGATACATCATTCTGCACTGACAGTGATCGTTCCGTTTCAGGTGCCGATTCATGATCGGACGTCAAGTTTTGGGCAGATCCCTGTTCGGTAAATTTTTCTCTGCAACGTGGACACCGAAGACGCCTTCCTTGTTGGTCTGGACGAATCAAAATACCTTTGCCGCAGAGAGGACAGTTTGAGTGAAGCATGCTCGAATCTGACATAACAATGCCCTTCTGCCGTCCCAAAGTTGCAGGCACAAGACACCGGATGCCATGCCCATGCCTTTGCGTGGGCATGTTCTTTCAGCCGCAATCATGTCCACGCAAAGCCGTGGACATTGCCGGGTGCCATGTCCACGGCTTTGCGTGGACATGATTGCGGCCACAATATTGCTATCCACTCGCCGAATAACTCAGCTCACCCGCGGCCGCCGCTTTGAACGGCCGCCCGGTGCCGTGCTTGTTTCGGCGTGCCTTGTGCTTTTGCCGCGGCCCGTGCGGGAAGCCGCCGCGGGCTTAATCGGTCCGCCGAATGACCCGGCCAGAAACCGTTCCAGCGCCTCGGCCACTTCCGACCGGCCGGCCGGCGACGCCCGAGAGCCATCCGCGCCCGCCATCGCCGCCGCCAACCGCGCCCGCACTTCCGCCAGCGTTTCCGAGCCCATCATAAAAGTTCTCCCAGATGCCCCCATAAATCGCCCACCAATCGGGCCGCCCACGCCGGCTCCACCCCAGCCGCCAACAGGTCGGCGGCGGCCTTGGCGACCAGCGCCTCCCTGTCGGCCCGCGACCGGACCAGCCGGGCGCCGACAAGCGAAGCGAGGACTTCCTCGGCCGCCAACGGCAGACCCGCCGCCCGCCCGGCCAAACGCGGGTCACGGGCGACCGCTTGGTGTCCCCGCTCATGGGCCAAGATTGCCCTCAGCGAGAAGTCGGCCGGGTCGGCGTCTCGCCGGAACGCTTCGGCGTACACGATCAAAATGTCTCCCGCCCGCCCTGGCACGTACTGTGCTCCGCCGGATAGGGTGGGGATATGACGGTACTGGACGCGGCCGACGAACCCGAGCCGGCGAGCCGCCCGGCGGCACCGCGCCGACCGCCGGCGTTGCTCGTCGGGCGTGATCGGCTCCAGCGTCATGCGATCATTCTACGGCGCTCTAGCGGCTTACAAGGCGTGGGCCGGCGCCGACGACGGGATCCAACCTCGCGCTCCGCTGCGCAAAGCCTTCGCGTCGCGGCTAAACGGGGGGCACTAATTACGCCAGCACCCCTTTGACTATTTTGCCGTGGACGTCCGTCAGGCGGTAGTCGCGGCCTTGGTGCCGGAACACCAGGCGTTCGTGGTCGATGCCCAAGCAGTGTAACAGCGTGGCGTGCAGGTCGTGGACGTGGACGGGGTCTTTGACGACGTTGTAGGCGAAGTCGTCCGTCTCGCCGTAGACCGTGCCGGGCTTCATCCCGCCGCCGGCGGCCCACATGGTGAAGCAGCGGCCGTGGTGGTCGCGGCCGTAGTCGGCCTGGTTGCCGCCCTGGCCGTAGACGGTGCGGCCGAACTCGCCGCCCCAGATGACGAGCGTGTCGTCCAACAGGCCGCGGTTCTTCAAGTCGGTGACGAGGGCGGCCGACGGCTGGTCGATGTCCTTGCACTGCTTGGGGATGTTGGTCGGCAGGTTGCCGTGGTTGTCCCAGCCGCGGTGGTACATCTGCACGAAGCGGACGCCGCGCTCGACCAAGCGGCGGGCCAGCAGGCAGTTGGCGGCGAAGGTGCCGGGCTTGTTCACGTCCGGGCCGTAAAGGTCCTTCGTGGCCTGCGTCTCTTTGCTCAGGTCGGTCAGTTCCGGGACGCTGGCCTGCATGCGGAAGGCCATTTCGTACTGCCGGATGCGCGTCTGGATTTCCGGGTCGCCGTCCTTGTCGTGCTGGAGTTGGTTCAGCTTGCCGATGCCGTCGAGCATTTGTTTCCGCAGGTCGCGGTCGATGCCGGGCGGGTCGGAGAGGTACAGCACCGGGTCGCGGCCGCCGCGCAACTTCACCCCCTGGTGGCTGGACGGCAAAAACCCGCTGCCCCACAGGCGGTCGAGCAGCCCCTGGTTGGCGTCGCTGCCGGTGCCGTGCGAGATCATGACGACGAAGGCCGGCAAGTCCTTGGACTCGCTGCCGAGGCCGTAACTGAGCCACGACCCGAACGACGGCCGGCCCGGCTGCTGGCTGCCGGTCTGCATGAACGTGATGGCCGGGTCGTGGTTGATGGCCTCCGTGTTCACCGTCTTGATGACGCACAGGTCGTCGATGATCTTCCCCGTGTGTGGCAACAACTCGCTGACCCACGTCCCCGCTTTGCCGTGCTGTTGAAATTTGAACTTCGACCCGATGACCGGGAAACTCTTCTGCCCCGAGGTCATGCCGGTCAGGCGCTGGCCCATGCGGATCGAGTCCGGCAGTTCGCTGCCGGTGAGTTTCGCCAACTTCGGCTTGTGGTCCCACAGTTCCAGGTGCGACGGCCCGCCCGACTGGAACAGGTAAATCACCCGCTTGGCCTTCGGGGCAATGGCCGAGACGCCGGCCGAAAGCCCGTCCTGTTGAAACAGCGTGGCAAGCGCGGCCGTGCCGAGGGCGGAGCGGCCGAGGAAGTGGCGGCGGGTAAATTGGTTGTTCATCACTCAACTCCGAAAAATCATTTCTCGCAAAGTTCGCAAAGAGGCAAAGCTCGCAAAGAAGAAGATGCTCATGTCTCAATCACCGACTCGGCCGGCGTTGCTTCGATAGTTTTCTTCTTTGCGAGCTTTGCCTCTTTGCGAACTTTGCGAGAAACTCTTCTCTTGCCTTCACCGCTTCGTGATTGTCTCGTCCAAGTTCAAAATCGCCCCGGCGACCACGGTCCATGACGCCAGTTCGGCCTCGTTCAGCGTCGGGTCTTTCGGCGAGGCGCCGACGGCCAGCAGTTTCTTCGCGGCGTCGGGGTCTTTGGAAAACTTGGCCAGGGCGTTTGCCTGCATCTCCATCAGGATTGCCCGCTCGGCCGGCTCCGGCGTTCTGGCCACGGCCAGTTGGTAGCCGACGGCCAAGCGTTCGTCCGCGGTCTTGCCGCCCTTCACCATGCGCTCGGCGAGTTTGCGGCCGGCTTCCACATACGTCGGGTCGTTCAGGAGAATCAGCGCTTGCAACGGCGTGTTGGTGACGGCCCGGCGGGCGACGCACACTTCGCGGTTGGGGGCGTCGAAACTTTGCAGCGTCGGCGGCGGGCAGGTGCGCTTCCAGAAGGTGTACATCGTCCGGCGGTACAGACCGTCCCCCGTGTCGGCGACGTACACGCCGCGGCGGGAGACCGTCACGTCTTCCCACAGGCCGGCCGGCTGGTACGGCTTCACGCTCGGCCCGCCGACCTGCTCTTTCAACAGCCCGCTGACGGCCAAGGCGTTGTCGCGGATCGTCTCGGCCGACAGGCGATGCCGCGGGCCGCGCGCCAGCAACTTATTGTCCGGATCGCGCTCGGCGCTCTCCTTGGTCATCTTGGATGATTGGCGGTATGTCGCGGATGTCACAATCAGTCGTTGGATCGCTCGGATGTCCCATTTCGACTGCACCAACTCGGTCGCCAAATAATCCAGCAGCTCCGGGTGGCTCGGCAAGTCGCCGGTGAGGCCGAAGTCTTCCACGGTCTTCACGAGGCCCGTGCCGAAGTAACTCTGCCACCAGCGGTTGACGGCCACGCGCGCCGTCAGCGAGTGGTCGGGGCCGGTCATCCATTTCGCCAGGTCGAGCCGGTTCTTCGCCGCGTCCGGGTGGCCCGCCAGCGCGGCCGGCAGGCCGGGGGCCACCTTCTCGCCGTGCTGGTCATACGCCCCGCGTTTCAGGATGAACGTGTCGCGCGGCGTCGGCGTGTCCTTCATCACCATCACCGGGGGCGCAGTTTTTTTGAGTTGATCGGACTGCATCACCAGATTCACGATCTTTACTCGGATATTCTGCACTTTCTCGTTCATGAAATACATTGCTTTGGCGATGGCCGGGTCGCTGTGCAGAGCGATTTTTTTGCTGACCGTGCTGATGGCATTCATCACCGGCAAATTGGCCGACCCCACGAAGGCCTGCGCGATTTCGTGAGGATAGAGCTGATTACGGACTTCCTGACGGACGGACAATGCCGCTTGCAACTCCTGTTGTAACTTGGCAATCTCTTGGTTCCACGAATCTAGCTGTCGTTGTTGCTCCCGCGAGGGGGCCATGATGTACGGCTCGGCCGCCGCGAAGTTGCTGTAGCTCGCCTGCTTCTCCGGGACGCTGTTGAAGAAGGCGAAGAAGCGGTAATACTCGCGTTGCGTGACCGGGTCGAACTTGTGGTCGTGGCAGCGGGCGCAACCGAGGGAGAGGCCGAGGAAGACGGTCGCCGTCGTGTGGACGCGGTCGGCGACGTACTCGACGCGGTACTCCTCCTGGATGATCCCCCCCTCCGTGTTGTGCGTCTGGTTGCGCAGGAAGGCCGTCGCCACCTGTTGCGACAGCGTCGGGGTGGGCAGCAAGTCGCCGGCGAGTTGCTCGGTGAGGAACTGGTCGAACGGCATGTTCTTGCGGAAGGCGTCGATCACCCAGTCCCGCCACGGCCATTGGGTGCGGTCCTCGTCGTTGTTGAACCCGTTGGTGTCCGCGAACCGGGCCGCGTCCAGCCAGCCCATCGCCATGCGCTCGGCGTAGGCGGACGACGCCACCAGCCGGTCCACGACCTTCTCGTAAGCGGTGGGCGATACATCGGCGAGAAACGCGGCGATGTCCGCGGGCGTCGGCGGCAACCCGGTTAGGTCAAGCGTCACGCGACGAAGTAGGGTGGCCTTGTCCGCTTCGGGAGACGGCTTTAGCCCGTCGCGGTCGAGCCGCTTCAACACGAAGGCATCAATCGGATTGCGGACCCACGCGGCGTTGCTCACCGTCGGAATCGCCGGGCGAACCGGCGGCCGGAATGCCCAGTGCGGGGCGTAGTCAGCCCCCTGGTCGATCCAGTCCTTGAGCAGTTGCTTCTGCTTGTCCGTGAGCGGCTTCTTGCTCTCCGGCGGCGGCATCACCACGTCGGCCTTGGCCGCGTGCAAGCGCGAAACCATCTTGCTCTTGGCCGCGTCGCCGGGGATGAACGCCTTCTTCGCAATCGCCAGTTCCCGAATGTCGAGCCGCAGCCCGGCCTCGCGCGTCGCCTCGTCCGGCCCGTGACAACTCCAACAGTGCCGGGCGAGGATCGGCCGAATGTCGCGGGCGAACTCGACCTTCTCGGCGGCCGCCGCGGGGAGGGCGCAAAGGGCGAGGAGGATGGCGGGGAGGGTGCGCGGGGTCATGGGGTTATCGTATTCGATGAGGATACCGACGAGCAACACCGCGACGAAAGGCACCCTCACCCCCCGGCCCCTGGCATGTCAGGTCAGGGCCTCTCAATGGCCCTGACTACGGAAGCCGGCTGCGGGACGGCCCGCGCCTCGGCCTTCTGGGCTAGAGCGGAGTTCAGGATGTGGTAGCGGCCAGTCGTTGGTGGGACCGGCGTCCCGTCGGTCGGTGGAATCAAAACGACCGGCGGGACGCCGGTCCCACCGCTACGGCAAGATGAACTCTGGGCTAACGGGGCGTCGGACCGATTTTCCGGTGTCTTCACCCCGTTCGGTTCCCCGCGTCATGCCCAACTTTCGGTCAGCCCTCCTGGACGCTCTTCCCTAAGAAGGAAGGGGGAACCAAACCGGCCGCCAAATTCTCAATGCCCATGAAAGACACCTCCCGCCCACTTTTGAGTAACAACCCATGCGTTTCTCTTTCCTCTTCCTCGCCGCCGCCCTCCCCGCCGCCGAACCCGATCGGAAGATGCCCGCGCCGGCCCCGGTGAATCTCAAGTTCATCGACCAGGGCGCCAACGACCCGAAGTTGAAGGGCTACCAAACCCCAGTCGGGTTCAAGTTGGAAATCGTGGCCCAGCCGCCGGCGTTCGCCAAGGCGGCCGACGGCTCCCGCCTTGCCGCCATCGACCGCACGTTCAACGCCTTTCGGGCGGGTGCCGACGCGGCGGGCAACGGCCGGCTGTGGCACGCCGCCGAGGCCGCCGACTTCGGCAAGCTGCCGCCGATGGTGAATATGGGCCGCGGCGCGCCGGGCGGGCTGCTCATTTACAACGACGCCGGCCTGCCCGCGTGGTTCCGCGATCATCTCTGGGTGGCCGACCCGGCCCGCCACCGCGTGCGGGCCTACGTCACGCGGCCCGCGGAAAGCGCCTTTGCCGTCCGTCACGAGTTCGACCTGCTCACGAGCGAAGACCCACTGTTCCGCCCGGGTCAGATGGCGGCCGGACCGGACGGGGCAGTGTACCTGTGGTGCGGGGACGGCGCGCACGGCCGCATTTACCGCCTGACGTGGGCCGGCGGGGCCGTGCCCGTCACGGGGGACGAAGTCCCCGCCATCGCGCGCCGGGGGATGGATTCGTGGGCAAAGATCGCCGCCGGAACGGACGCGGAGTTGTTGAAATCACTCGCCGTCGAGTCGCTGACCGACCGCCGCGTGGCGTGGACCGAGTTGAGCCGTCGCGGCGAAAAGAACCGGGCCGGGGTGTCGGATGTTTTCAACACTCCCGCGGCCGGGTTCGACGCGCGGGCCGCCGCCCTCGCCGTGTTGGAAACCATGTGGAACGACGCCGTAAAAATGGCCGTCTTGGAAGTGTTCGACGAGACGGACGGCGACCTGAAACGCCTCGCCATCGCGGCCCTCGCCCGGCGCGCCTTGGCGGCGGACGAGGCCGTGATCGCCGTGCTGATCAGGATGCTCGGCGACCACGACCCCGCGCTCCAACGGGCGGCGGCGCTGGCCCTCGCCCAGTTGAACCCGCCCGGGATTGCCGAGCAAATCGTCATCAACGTGAAGACGGACCGAGGGGCCGACCCGTTCCTGACGGACGGCTACTTGCGCGCCTTGGAACGCCTCGGCAAGCCGGGCGTCGCCGCGATTCTCGACCTCGCCCGCTCCGGCAACCAGCCCGACCGCGACCGGGCCATCGCCCTGTTCACCGCCGGCCGCTCGAAGGAAATGTTCGCCGAACTGCCGGGCTTCTTGCTCGACCCCCACCTGAACCACGAACACCGGGCCGCGCTGATCGCCTCCGCGACCAATTACCAGTTCGACCCGCCCGCGAAGATGGACGACCTGTTGACGGCGTTCCTGAAAATTCAATCGCCGTCGGCCGAGGAACTGGCCGCCGTCGTCACCACCTTGGCCGAGACGGACAGCCTCACGGGGGAAGCGACCGTCCCGGTAGTCGAAGCCGCGTTGGCCAGTGACGCCGCGGAGACGCGGTTGGCCGCCGTCGCGGCCGTCGAACGGGCCAAGCTCGGCGACCTCGCCCCGGCGCTGCTCAAGGCGTTGAACGACAAGGCCCGCGACGTGCCAGAGCGCGTCGCCGTCTTGAAGGCGCTGCGGAACCTGAACCGGCCCGGCCTCGGCGAGGCGGTGCAAGCCTTCTTCAAGACGAAGCCGCCGGCCGCGCTGCAAGCGGAGGTGCTGCGGACGTTGGCGGCCGTCGATCCGGCCGCCGTCGTCGCGCTGGCGACCGAGTCCTTGGAGACGGCCGACGCCGTGTTGCAAGCCGAGGCCGTGCGGCTGCTCGGGGCGACGCCCGCCGGGGCCAAGCTGGCGGGGCAACGCTTCCTCGACAAGAAACTGTCGCGGGAACTGCTGCCGGACGTCTCCGAAGGGCTTCGCCGACACGCGGCCAAGGACGCCGACGCCGGCAAACTGCTGACGGCCGTGCTGCGCGCCGGCCTGTTGGCGGGCGAGCCGGCCAGCGTCGAACAAGTCCGGCAACTCGTCCTCACCAAGGGGGACGCCGGCCGCGGCCGAACGCTCTACCTGAACTCCGCGGCGCTGGCCTGTGTGACCTGCCACAAGATGGAAGGCGTCGGCGGCCAAGTCGGCCCGGACTTGACGCGGCTGTGGGACACGATGAGCATCGAAAAGGTCATCGAATCCATGATCGACCCGAGCAAGGAGATCAAGGAGGGCTACCAGAGTTACCGCCTGGTGACGACCAAGGGCCGCACGCACACCGGGCTGAAAATCACCGAAACCAAGGCCGACGTGACCATCCGCGAGGCGGGCGGGGCCGATGTCCGCGTGCCGACGGCCGAAATCGAAGAACTCAAGGCGTCGAAGGTGTCGCTGATGCCGGACAACGTGGTGAGCCAACTGAGTTTCGACCAGTTCGTGGACTTGGTCGCCTTCCTCAAGAACCGCCAGGCCCAGGAATATCTGAGGCAGATCGTCACCGAGTTCACAGTCCGCGGCCCGGTCACGGCGGACGCGACGGCCGAGGACATTTTGCGCTTGGCGCCGCGAACCGCGTCGGCCCAGCCCAACGGCGTCCTGAACCTGCGGCCGCTGTTCCCCGCGGGGGACGCGCGGGCGGTGGTCGAAATCTTGGTGCGCTCGCCGAAGGAGCAAACCGTTCAATTGATCGTCGGCACGGACGGCCCCGCCACCCTCTCGCTGAATCACAGGGCGTTCGCGGAGATTTCAAGCCCCAAGCCCTTCGGCGAAGCCGAACGGCATTCGGTCATGTTGCACGAAGGCTGGCAGACGATCTGGGTGGACGTGAAAAACCGCAAAGACGCCTTCCGGCTGAGCCTGCGGGCGCTGGGGCAAGATTTGAAGATTGCCACGAAGCAAGATTAAGTATGCGCGGAAACCATGAGCCGGGCGCGAGCATCGTCGCTTTTCGCTCCGCGAAAAGACCGGCTTCCCCCATCAGGTGGCAGGCCCCTCGGGCGGGGAGTCTAGACTTTTCGCGGAGCGAAAAGCGACGATGCTTCGCCGTGACCGGCCACCCGGGCGGTGGCGAAGGTTTGGGGCGCGCGGGGCCAGTGAGCCGGGAGTAAGCATCGTCGCTTTTCGCTCCGCGAAAAGACCGGCTTCCCCCATCAGGTGG
>JAYTTY010000011.1:0-12637 GCA_043744795.1 Zavarzinella sp.
CCATCCCATGACCAAGCCCGGAGACGGAACCGCCGAAAACCCCTAGAAAGCACGAGGAGCAGGCGTTGGAACTACTGTGAAGCCGGGACTCCAACGAAGACGAAGACCGCGCCGGGGGATCGGTTGGGGATTGCGTTGGAGTCCCGGCTTCAGCCGGTCTTCCGGGGAGGCTGTCCCCCACGCCGCGACATCCCCGACCAACGAAGTGTCCCGCGCAGACCGGCTGAAGCCGGGACTCCAACGAAGGCCAAGACAACCTTCACTCCTCTTCATTCCCCCCGCATAGCGGCAACCGCACGACGAACTCGCTGCCGGCGCCGGCGCCGGCGCCGGCGCTAAGCGCGTGGACGGAGCCGCCGTGCCGGCCGACGATGTCGCGCACCAGCGTCAGCCCCAAGCCCACCCCCCCTTGGGACAGCGCGAGGGTCCGCGGGTCTTGGTCGAACAGCGTGAAGATGGCCTCCAGGCGGTCGGCCGGGATGCCGGCGCCGGTGTCGCGCACGCGCAGGACCGCGTGGCCGCCCTCGGCGGCGACCGTTAACTCCACGCGGCCGCCGGGCGGGGTGTACTTGGCGGCGTTGGACAGCAGGTTGATGACCGCCCGGCCGAGGCGGTCGGCGTCCGCGTCCACCCACACCGGGGCGGGGCCGCTTGACACGGCGAACGTGTGCCGCCGGCCTTCGACGGCCGGCCGCTCCTGCTCGGCGGCCGCGGCGGCGATGTCCCGCAAGTCTGCCCGGCGGCGGTCGAGGCGCATGCACGCATGGCGCGACCGGACGCTGTCCATCATGTCGTCAACCAACGTAATCATCTGCCGGACGTTGCGGTCGGCCTTGGCGGCGAGGGCGCGCACGTCCTCCGAGTCGGCCCGCGTGCGGATCAGGTGGGCGTAATTGAGCAGCGGGGCGATCTGGTTGCGGAGTTCGTGGGCCAGCACGCCGATCTGCACGGCCCGGTCCGCGTCCCGCTTCCGGAGGACGTCAAGTTCGTCCCGCGCCCGGTCGCCTTCCGCCTTCTCCGCGGTGCGGTCGCGCAGGGTCACGCCGTACCCGCCGCCGCCGAGCGGCGTCAGCCGGCCGGTGACCCACCGCCCCGCGCCGTCCGCGGGCGTTACCCGGCGGTCCAAGTGCATCGCCCGCGGGGGCGGCCACTCGTCTTCCCCGCCGGCCAATTCCTCCCACGCGCGGCCGCGGGCCGCCGCGGCCGGGACGCCGAACAGCGCCTCCGCCCCGCGGTTCCAAGACGTGACGCGGCCGGCCGCGTCCAGCGTCAGGACGGCGCACTCGGCCGCCTCGGCGACGAACGCGGCCGCCGGGTCCGCCGCGCGGCCGCCCTTCGGCCGGGCCGCGTTCACGGCCTCGACGCCGTCGCCCTGACGGCCGCGTTGGACCCGGACTTGGTGGTAGTGGACATGTCGATGCCCGGCCTCAACGGCGTGCAAGTGACCGAGCGGCTGCGCGCGGCGAGACCGGACCGCAAGGTGCTGGCTCTGACGGTGCACGAGGACGCCGGCTACCTCCGGCAACTGCTGGCCGCCGGCGGCCACGGCTACGTGCTGAAGCGGGCGGCGGCGACGGAACTGGTGCAGGCCATCCGCGCCGTGGCCGGCGGCGGGACGTACTTGGACGCGGCCATGTCCGAGCGCGTCGTCAACAGTTTCGTCCGCCCGCCGGCCGCCCACGAGGCGTCGCCCGCCGCCGACCTGAGCGACCGCGAGACCGAAGTCGTCCGGCTCGTCGCGCAGGGGTACAGCAACAAGGAAGTGGCCGCCAAATTGAAACTGAGCGTCAAGACCGTGGAGACCTACAAGGCCCGGTCGATGGAAAAACTCGGCATGTGCAGCCGCGTGGACATCGTGAGGTACGCCACGAAGCAGGGGTGGCTGGCGGACATTTGAATCCGGGGGAGGTTGCCAGAAAGCCGGGACTTCAACGAAGGCCAAAGGCCACGCCATCTCTCTCGCCCCGGCGGGCCATCGGTCACTTTACCCCGTTGAAGAACGCGATCGCGCGCGGGATGGCCGCGTCCGTCATGGCCGTGTGGTCGCCGGGGACTTCCTCGGCCTTCACGTCCTTGCCGGCGGCCGCGGCGAGGCGGGCCAAGTCGTCGGTGGCGCGCTTGAAGAACGGCTCCTCGTCCCCGTAGTAGAGCCGGGCCGGGCACTTGAAGCTGGCCGGGAACGCGAGGGGGGAGCGCATGCGGAACTCGGCCGCGTCGGCCGCGTCGAACGGGACGAATCCCTCCGGCTGATCCTCCGCCCACTTGGGCTGGTCCGGTGAGCCGGACAGGGCGGCGCACGCCTTGAAGCGCGGGCCGGCCATCGCGGCCAGCATCGCCAGCGTCCCGCCGGCGCTGTGCCCGGCGACGTAAATGCGGTTCGGGTCAACGTGCGGCTGGGCGGCGAGGTACTCGGCGGCGGCCAGCACGTCGGCGACCTCGTCGTAGAACATGGTGTAGTCCCCGGCTTGGCCGTTCTCCCCGCGCAGCATCGGGACCATCACCACGAAGCCCGCCTCCTCGAACGGGGCGGCCATCGCCCAATCTTCCTCCCCGAAGGCGAACCCGCCGTGCAGGAACAGCACGGCCGGCTTGCGCACGCGGACGACTTCCGGCTCGGCGGTGACCCACGCCCGCAGCGTCAAGTCGCCCGAGGGGAACGTCACCTCGTCCACGTCGTCCGGGGCCGTCACGTCCGCGAACATCTGCGGGGCCGGCCCCTTCCGCGTGAGCGTGGTCTTAAACTTCTGCCGGGCCGCCGCGTAGTCCTCCGTGGCTTGGGGGAAGGCGGTCGGGGCCATGACCTCGCCGGCGACCCACAGGCCGACGACGCCGGCCGCGACCGCGAGCAGCCCGGCCGCCCCGAACACGGCGACGAGGGGCAGGCTGTTCGACCCGCCGGCGGGCCGGCGGCCGGGGTCGCCGCGGCGGCGGGGCATTTCGTCGTCGTAATCGGCCATGCGGGCACGTCGGGGAGGGGGCGCGGGAATCACGGAAAATGGGGACACCGCCATCTTATCACTCCGCGCCGGGCCGCGGCCGGTTGCGGTTGCGTTTTCCCGGCCGGCCCGGTATGGCCGCCGCACGCGGCCGGGGAGACTCTTTCCCCGCCGACGCCGGGGAAAAGGGGCCTCGGTGTTGGCGTTGCCGGCCGCGGGGGGAATTCACCGGATGCTCAGCACGCAGATGGTCCGCCGGGTGTTGCGGGACGACGCCGTCACCCGCGGCCTCGGGGACATGGAAGCCCGCGTCCTCGTGGAGTGGCTGGCCGGCCGGGCCGAACAGTTGGCCGCCACGCGGCCGGAGGCCGAGGCGTGGGCCGGCTTGAGCCGCGTCAGCCGGCTGGCCCGGGTCGTGGCCCGGTTCGTGCGCCTGTGGGCCGACCCCGGCTCGCGCGGGGCGGCCGGGCAACTGGCGACCGCCGAGCGGCTGGGCTGGCCGCTCCCCGCCGGGGACGCGGATCCGGACCTGTTGACCGCGGCCCTTCTCGCGTGGCTCGACCGCCGGGACGCCCTCGCCGCCTTGGCCCGCTGAGGGCGAGCGGCCGAATTACTTGGCCGGCATCGGCGGGGCCATGCCGGGGGGCATCATCCCGCCGCCCCCCATCATGCCCCCCCCCATCATGCCCCCCCCGGACTGCGGCAGCGGCAGGACTTTGTCGGCGATGTGTTCCCACATTTTCTTGAACAACTCGTGGCCGATCCGCCCCTCGACGTACACCATGTTCCCGCGGCGGTCCACCCGGGACTTCTTGTAATAGTCCGTCATCGCCTCCGCGATGTCCTCTTTCTTCTTGCTGTCCTCCCCGCCGCCGAAGCCGCCCGCGCCGGCGGGCGGCTTCGGCGCGAAGAACGGGTTTTCCTTGTCCCCGGCCTTGGCGTCCTCCTGAAAGAACCGCCGCTTCATGTCGCGGACCGACTCGGCGGTGCTGGCGTAAATGCGCTTGGCCGTGGCCTTGTCGATCATCAGGGTGCCGTCCCCGGTGAGGAAGTTGTTCCCGTCGGACGCGACCCAGCTGGCGCTGCCGATGGAAATCGTCATCCGCGTCTCCGGGTTGCGCAGCGTCTCGTCCACGAACCCGGAGGACATCAGGCTCGGGGCCCGGTACGAGTCGAAGGCCGTGTTCTGGATGGTGATGTCCTTCATCGCCTTGAAGTAGTGGCCGTCCGTGCCGTCCACCAACGCGCGCATCGTCTCGTCCAACTCGATCTTGCCGGGCGTCCGCTCCATGGCCTCCTCGATCTCCCGGCGGGTGGTGGACATGATCAGCGTCCGGTTGTTCGGGAAGAAGAAGCTGTCGTCGTACTCCGGCTCCCACCGCGGGGCCCGCGGCACGCTGAGCGTGTACAAGCGGTAATACTTCTTGGTCCCGTCGCGGGAGGTTTTTTCTTCCTTGTAATACTTCAGCCGTTGCGTCGCGGTGTTCCAATTCTGCGGCAAGAAGTAGTCGCCCGGCTCCGGCTCGGTGAAGGTGGCCAGGAACTTCGCCTGGTCGATCGGCTCTTTGAACCGCAGCATGGTCAGCCGGCCGCGGCGGTCCTGCGGGTCGTAATCCTTCTCCTTCTCCCAGTCGGCCGCCACTTGGCAGGCCAAGTAGTACTGGACGTCCTTCTCGGTGAACCCGGCCGACTTCCACTTCCGCTCCTGGCCGGCCTTGAACCGCTGCACGGCCCGGTCCATGATGTCCTTCATCTTGGAGTTCTTCTGCATCTCCTCCACGTCCAGCCCCTCGACCCAGTACGTCTCCGGCGGGCAGTAGCACACGAGCTTGGGGTCGGCCCCGACCGGGGAGTAGACCCAGTAGAAGAAGAACGCCAGGCCGATGGCCCCGAGCAGCCCGCCGCCGATGTACGTGACCAGCCGCCACGGGTTGGTGGCCGACTTCCGCTTCTTGCGCGGCTTTTTGGGGCCGGCGGCCGGGCCGTCGTCTTCGTCGTCTTCGTCGTCCTCGTCGGGGGTCGCGGCCTTCTTCTTGGCCGGCCGCGGGGCGTCCGCGGGTTTGCGCTTCCTCGGCTCGTCCGACGGTTTGCTCGATTTGGCCACGGTGCAACCCCTTTTGTGATGGGAGTCATATTACCGGACGGCGGCCGGGGGGAGAAGAGACAAGGTGACAAGGTGACAAGGTGACAAGGTGACAAGGTGACAAGGTGAGCCGAGCGGCGTAAGCCGCCGGGGTGGGCTTGAGCGCATTAACCGGGGCGTCACGGCCCTCGGCTCACCCGGTTTTGGTCACCTTGTCACCTTGTCGCCTTGTCACCTTGTCAACCCGCGGTTGCCCGGGCCTGTACAATACCGCTCATACTCCCCGCAAACCCGGCCGGACGTGGACCCGACGTTTATCCCCACCGCCGAGCGCCGCAAGCAGGTCCGCCTGCGGACGCGCATGGACTTGGTCATCACCCCCCAGAAGTACGAGGGGAAGTGGTGCCACGTCGTCAAAGACCCGGTCAGCCTCAAGTATTACCGCTTCAACCAGCACGAGTACTTCGTGTTCCAGCGGCTGTCCGGCCGGATGACGCTCGACGACATCCGCAAGGACTTCGAGAAGGAGTTCGCCCCCGACCGGCTGACCCTCGAAGATCTGGAGGGGTTCGCCCGGCAACTCGTGACGGCCGGGCTGGTGCAGCACGAGTCCCCCAACTCGTCGAAGGAGCTGTTCGCCAAGCGCGGCAAGCAGCGGTGGACGAAGCGGCTGGCGACGATCACCAACATCCTGTACATCAAGTTGCCGGTCTTCGACCCCGACCGCATTCTGACACAACTGCTGAAGGTCACGCAGTGGATCTTCACGAAGACGTTCTTGTGGCTGTCCGTCGGCCTGATGGTGTTCGCGGCCCTGTTCGTGGCCTTCCACTACAAGACCTTTTACGCGAAGCTCCCGGCGTACCAGGAATTCTTCGCGTTCCGGACGATGCTGTACATGTGGCTGGCCTTGGGCGTGGTGAAGATCATCCACGAGTTCGGGCACGGGTTAAGCTGCAAGGCCTTCGGCGGCGAGAGCCACGAGATGGGCTTCCTGTTCATGTGCTTCTCCCCGGCCATGTACTGCAACGTGACCGACTCGTGGACCGTCGCGGACAAGTGGAAGCGCATCACCATCAGCTTCGCCGGCATCTGGGTGGAACTGATCATCGCGTCGCTGGCGACGTTCGTGTGGTGGTACACGCCGCACTGGCCGTTCGTCAACAACGTGGCGATGTGTCTGATGGTGCTGTGCAGCATCAGCACGTTCATGTTCAACGCCAACCCGCTGATGCGGTTCGACGGGTACTACATCCTCGCGGACTGGCTGGAGGTCCCCAACCTGCGCGAGCGGGCCAACCGCTTCCTCACCGGGATCATGCAGGAGAAGTTCCTCGGCGTCGAAGTCCCGCCGGAGCCGTACATGGCGACGGGGCGGAAGGCGCTGTTCATCGGGTACGCGATCACGAGCTTTATCTACCGCTGGGTGGTGACGGTGAGCATTTTGCTCTTCCTCGCCAACTGGCTCAAGCCGTATAAATTGGAGACGCTCAGCGCCCTGCTCGCCCTCGGGTCGCTGGCGTCCATGCTCTTTTGGCCCCTCTTCCGATCGGTGAAAAATGTGCGCCAACGCGGCCGGTTGCCCGACATGAAACGCAAGCGAGTGATGTTTTCGATGGGCCTCTTGTGCGCCCTGATCTTCGCCTTCCTCTTCGTGCCGCTGCCGGTGGGCCGGGTGCGCGAAACGGGGGTGGTGCAGATGGCCGAGGGGCACCGGGAGTACGTGCACATTTACGAGAACGGCATCCTGGGCGAAGTCTCCGTCCACGAGGGGGAGCGCGTGGGCCGCGGGGCGGACCTCGGGAAGTTTCACAACCCGAAGTTCGAGTTCGACCGCCAGCAGATGGCCGCCGAGAAGGCCGCCGCCGCCGCCCAAATGCAGTCGATCCAAGGCCGCCTCGCCACGGCCACGGACGCCGCCGGCCGGTCCAAACTGGAGCGCGAGTACACGGAGGCCCGCGGGGCCTTGAACAAGGCCGCCGTGATGCTGGAGCGGCAAGAGCGCCTCATCGCCGACACCGAGACGCTCAAGGCGCCGAGTCCCGGCATGGTCATGGGCATCCCCAAGAAGGAAGACGTCCACAAGCTCTGGGAGAAGGGAAAATCCCCGCCGTTCTGCACCATCGGCGACCCCGGCCACCTCCGCGTCCTGATCCCCGTGGCCGCCACGGACTTCCGGGAACTGCGGCAGAACCTCGAGCGCGTCCGGCGGGAACGCCCCGAGGCCCCGTGGCTGGAGGTGACGATCCTGCCGAAGAACCGCCGCGACTATCAGCTCGTCGGCCGCATCATGAAGTTGCCGGACACGGACGAGAAGAACGTCCCGCTCGCCCTCACGCACCGCGGCGGCGGCAACTTGGCCACCAAGCCGGCCCAAGACCCGAACGTCCACCAGCCCCTGTTGCAAACCTACCTCGTCCCGGTGGAGATCCTGAACCCCGACGACACGATCGCCCCCGGCACGATGGCCCAGTGCAAGGTGCATTTGCAATGGCGCTCCGCCGCGTGGTGGACGTGGCGCAGCATCGCCTCGGCGCTGGATATTGGGCTTTGGTGATCTATTCGCAATGACCAATGACCGTTCAAAACGTCTTGGTTGGTCATTCATTTCTTCACGGTCAGCGCGTACTTGACGCTGCTGACCGGGAAGCTCCGGCACATCGCCCGCTCGTACCAGTCTTGGAGTCGGAACGAGCAGTTCAGAATCTTCGTCGTCAGCCGGCGGACCGGCTTGTTCATGACGAGGGTCGGCACCAGCGAGAACTTGATCGACTGGATGACGAACCGCTGCGGCATGTAAAAATTCGGCACCGGCTTGCGGGGCTGGTCGGTCGCGTCCGAGAAGTAGTGGAACGTGTACAGGCCGAAGAACCGAACGTGCGTCGGGTCGGAAAACCCGTACGGGTTGGAGAAGTGCGGCACTTCCACGTCCACCGTCCCCCCCGGCACGACGACGCGGTGAATCTCCTGCAACAGCGGGAGGAAGTTGACAATGTGCTCCATCGTGTGCCGGGTGGTGACCCCGCCGACGGAGTTGTCCGGCAGGCCGGCCAGCGGCTCTTCCAAGCTGGCGCGGATGTCCACGCCGGGGAGGTCGGCGTAGTCGACGCCGTAGTGCCCCGCCTTCGGCCGCATCCCGCAGCCGAGGTCGAGTTTCAACAGGCGGCCGGCGGCGAGGTCGGCGGCGACGGCGGGGTTGAGGATTTTCATGGCTTCTTTTTGCTCGGCCGTCAGACGGCCCAATTTTCCACCCGGAGGCCGGGCACACGGTTGAAGTCGGTGTCTTCCGTGACGACGGTGCAGTCCGGCAGTAAGCGGGCGATGGCGGCGGCCATCAGGTCGATTTCCTGAATTTTAACGCCCACTGCCCGCATGGCCGCGTACAAACGGGCGTATTCGTTAGCGGCCGCTTCGTCATACGGCCAGCATTTGAGGATCGACAAGGCCCGGTTGGCAATCTTCAAATTCTGTGACGCATTGTGACTGTGAGACACGCCGCCCAGGAACTCGCCGAGAATCGGCGTGCATGTCCCGACGAAGTCTCCCGCTTGCCTGGCTCGCTGAGCGTGGTCATAAACGTCTTGGCGGCGAGCCACATAAAGGTTGAGCGCATTGCTGTCCAACAAGTAGCGCCTCACGTCCGGCCCGCAATATTGTCCATCAATCGTTGGTGCCTGACTTCGGCATTCTCCGTGCACCATTTCCGGTATTCAGCCCGGTCGCGTTGGATTTCCGCCCATTCTTCGTCGGATATTTCCAATGTCGGAACCTCGTCGGCGGCACCCATCTCACGTTTGATCTCTTCGGGTGTCCGTTCTCGTTCGTTTTCCGGGGCGGCAATGGTCGGGTATGCGACGACAGTCCACTCGGTCCCCTCCGCAAAATCCACCGGCTCAACGGGGATGAAATGACCGTCGTGAAAAGTTGTTCGAATCACATTCATATGGTTGTCCCTCCTTATCTCAATTGTACCACAATCACCCCTCCAGTCCGCGCATGGTCCCGGTGCTCGTGGCGAACTTGTCGAGCGGCAGGCCCATGCGGTTGAGCATGGAGACGTACAGGTTGGGGAGCGGGTAGTTCTTCTTCGCGTCGAAGGCCAGGTGGCCGGCGTGCTTGAAGCCGCCGCCGGCGAGCAGGACGGGCAGGTTCGTGTTGGCGTGCGAGTTGGCGCTGCCCATCGGCGTGCCGTACAGGACCATCGTGCGGTCGAGCAGGGCGTCGCCTTCTTCTTTGACGCCGGCCAGGCCGTCGAGGAAGGTGTTCAGCGTCTTGAACAGCGCCGACTCGATGCGGAAGAGTTGGTCGAGGGCTTCCGGGCGGTTGCCGTGGTGCGTCAGGCTGTGCGTCTCTTCCTTAACGCCCGGCACCTCGGCGACGACCGAGAACGTGTTGATGAACAGGCTGACCACTCGCGTCGAGTCGGTCTCCAACCCCATCTTCACCACGTCGAGCATCAGTTGCACGCGCTGGGTCATCTGCTTCTGCTCGGCGATGTCCTTCGGCTCGGCGGCCGGGGCCTTGGGCTTCGGCTTGCGCTCCCACTCCTGGGCTTGTTGCAGTTGCACTTCCAAGTCGCGGACCGCCGAGAAGTATTGGTCCATGCGGCGGCGGTCCGCCGGGCTGAGTTCCTTGTTCAGCGTCTTGGCCCGGTCGGAGACGAAGTCGAGCAGGCTGCGGCCGCGCTGCAGGTCGGCGACGCGCTCGTCCACTTCCGATTCTTTGCCTTGCAGGAACATCTTGCGGTACAGGGCGGCCGGGGACTTTTCGGGAGGCACCTTCACGCCGCTGCGCGAGAAGGACATGCCTTGGTTGCCCTCGGCGTTGACGGCCAGCGTGAACGAC
Source organism: Zavarzinella sp. (assembly GCA_043744795.1). Lineage (GTDB taxonomy): Bacteria > Planctomycetota > Planctomycetia > Gemmatales > Gemmataceae > Zavarzinella. The sequence continues at coordinate 9,865 of JAYTTY010000011.1, forward strand.
CCGAACCGGGTGATCGGCCCCATGCGCTCGGCGGCCAGTTGGTCGAGCGAGATCGTGCTCTTGAACGCCGAACTGCCGGGGTGCGGCGTTGCCGACAGGAACGCCTTCTCGGCCTCGTGCGCCCCGTCCACGTCCGGGTGGGACACGCCGCTGAAGACGGTGAACTTCTCGCGGTGGGCCTTCAGGATGTCGAGGTACGGCGTCAGCGTGTACGCCTTGCCGGCCTCCTTCGGGAAGAAGTGCTGCGGCAGGATGCCCATGTTCGTCTGGATGGCGACCATCCGCCGCGGCGCCGGCCCGGCGGCGGCCGTGGCGATGCGCGGCAACATGGCGTCAAGGGCCGGCAGGGCAAGGGCGACACCCGCCCCGCGGAGGAACGAGCGGCGGGACAGGGGGGACTTCGGCATGGGTCAACTCCATAAAAGCGTTCACGCGGCTGATCCGCGTCGCGGCTCACAAAACCGGCGCTCGATCACTTGTTCAAAAACAGTTCACTGCACACTAATTCGCCGATTAGGTTCCGCAGGGGGAAGTTCCCGCCGGCCCGGTCGAGCATTCCCTCGATGTGCGGGCGGTCGGCGAAGCTGACCGGGGAGCCGGTGGCGTAGGTCGCCAGTTGCTTTTCCAGGTTGCGGGCCACTTGGCGGGTGTCTTTCATCAGCAGCAATTTGAAGCCGTCGATGTCGGTGAATTTTTCCTTCGCCACCGTCTCCCCGGTGGCGTCCACCGCCGGGCCTTGGCGGAAGCCGACGTGGTAGAATTGCGTCGGGAACTTGCCGGCCGGGTCGAGGTGGGAGGCGAACGTCTTTTCATACTCGGGCAGGTCTTTCCCCTGCGTGGCCCGGTAGCGGGCGCGGTAGCCGCCGATCACGTCGAACGCTTCGAGGGCGAAGCCGGGCGGGTCCATCTTGTTGTGGCAGGCGGCGCACGAGACGTTGTCGCGGTGCTTGGCCAGAAGTTCCCGCACGGTCGTCGTGCCGCGCACGTCCGGCTCGATGGCCGTGATGTCCGGCGGCGGCGGGTCCGGCGGCTGGCCGAGGAGCCGGCGCATCACCCACGCGCCGCGCTTCACCGGAGACGTCGTCGTGCCGTTGGCCGTCACCTTTAGGATCGCCCCTTGGGTGAGAATCCCGCCGCGGTGCGAGTCTTTGGGCACGGCCACTCGCTTGAACTGCGTGCCGGTCACGGCGGGTAAGCCGTAATGCTCCGCGAGACGTTGATTCACCGTCAGGAAGTCCGAGTCGATCAGCTTCGTGGCCGAGTCGTTGTGCCTAAGCAGTTCGGCGAAGAAGCGCTTCGGTTCCTGCCGCAGGGCGTCCGCGAGGTACGGTTGGAATTCCGGGTAGAGCGTGCGGTCGGGCGTCGTCTGGTCGAAGTCTTTGAGGTCGAGCCACTGGTCGAGGAAGTCGTTCACGAACCGCTCGGCCTTCGCGTCACTCAGCATGCGCAGCGACTGTTCGCGGACGGTCTTCGGGTCGCGGAGTTTGCCCTCGGCGGCGAGTTTCGTCAGCGTCTCGTCGGGGATGGAATTCCACAGGAAGTACGACAGGCGGGCGGCGACCGCGTAGTCGTCGAGCGGGCCGACGGGTTCTCGCAGGAACAGGAAGTCCGGCGAACTGAGGACGGCCTTGTACGCGGTGCGCATGGCGTCCTCGAAGCACACCCCCTCAGATAGCCGTTGCAGGGCCAGCACGGCGTACTTCGTGACCTCGGCCCCCTTCACCGGCCGGCGGAAGGCCCGCGGCAGGAAGTCCGTCAGCAACCGCTCGGCCTCGGCGGCGGGGGCGGCCGGGTTCACCGTGGCGAACACCAGCGGGCCAGCGGCGTTGCCGACGTCATAAGTCTTCACCCGCCGGGGCGGCGCCCGCTTCGGCTTCGGGGCGTCGGCCTCGAGTTTGGCGAGGGGGACCATTGGCAGGTCGCCGAACAGCCGCTTGTGGCTCGGCGGCGGCCACTCGTCGTGCAGCGGGCCTTCGATCTCCATGTAGTCGATGGCGACGGCCGGCCCGGTGTAGCCGGCGGCCTTGTCCTTGTGGTTGTACGGGTGGACTTCCCACAGCGAGGCCGCGTCGAACTTCAGGTAGTCGTCCGGTTCCAGCCACGCTTCGATTTGGTGCGTGGTCGGCTTGAGCGACGGGGCGTCGAAGAACCCGAGCGCCCGGCTGCCGTAGTAAATGCCGGCGGCCCCGGACCGCGGGGCGGGCTTCACCTCGCCCTTGTCCCACCAGAAGGACCACACGGAAGTCGTCACGCGGTAGCGGCCCGCGAAGTTGGGCGAAAAGCGGGTGAACCGGCCGGGGAACGACTCGCCCAGGCAGCGGAACAGGCCGGCCGTGCCGGGCTTGCCTCCCCACACGCCGGAGGCTTCGAGTTCGCCGAGGCCCTTGTACTTGCCGCCGGCGTAGGCGTCCTTGGGGATCGGGAAACGGCTGTCGTCGTACTTGAAGTCCTTCGTCAGCATGACGCCGTCCCCGTTGGGGATGACGACGCCGAAATCGTACATCTCGGTGGCGTACATCCGCAGCTTGGCGGCGACGGGCGGGACCGCGTATTGGGCAATCGCCTCGTCGAGTGCGTGGTCGGCCGCCTCCGCGTACTTGGCCATCAGGATCGGCGAAATGTCGAGGGCGTTGGCCCCCTTGTCGAACCCGTCGGCCCGGCCGTCGTCCGGCAGTAGTTCCTTGACCTGCAACCCCGGCAGTTGGAACAAGTCGCGCAGGGTGTTCTCGTACTCCGTGCGGTTGAGCCGCCGCAGCGTCGCCCGGCCACTCTC
>JAYTTY010000012.1:0-12619 GCA_043744795.1 Zavarzinella sp.
GGTCGGCCCCCTGTACTCCGCACGCGGGGCGTGGGGAGTACAGGGGCCGACCGGCGGTGGCATCAGTCTTGGCCGCGTGCCGTATAAGCGCTGCCACCCCTCCGGCGTGAAAACCGATCACTCCGGACGGCTGATCGTTGGAACTACCGTGACGCCCGCCACGTCACTCCTTCTTCGGCTCGACTTCTTTCTTCGGGTCTTCCTTCGGCTCCAATTCCTTCTTCGGGGCGCCCTTCTTCGGCGCCGGGTCTTTCTTCATTTCCGGGTCGTCCTTCTTCATCTCCGGGTCGTTCTTCTTCGCGGCGGGCGGGGCATCGCCGTCCTTCTTGGGCATTTGGTTCAGGGCCGCCTCCACGTCGCGGTTGCCGGCGTTCCACCGCTGCGGCGTCACCAGGTTCCGGTCGTGCAGGCACACGACCAGGCCGTTCGGGGACGCGAGGAAGAGGCGGTCGTTCCGCTCGTTGACGACCGGGACGGTGAACGCGGACACGTCGAACGTCGAGAGGGTCGTGCCGCGGCGGGCGTCCAGCACGAGCAAGGCCCCGGCCCGGTTGAGGGCGTACACGTACTTGGCGTTGGCGGCCAGCACCTTCGTCGCCGCCAAGTTCGGGACGGCCCGGGTCCGGCCGTCCGGCAGGGTCTCGGCCCACATCGGGTCGAGCGTATTCTTCCGCAGCCGCATCAGGCCCCACCGGGAGCCGATCACGTACAGGGAGTCGTCCACGAGCAACGGCTTCTGCTCGATCGGGCCGCCGGTGGTGAACTTGCCGCGGGGGAGAATGCCGCGGGCCGTCGAGGCCTCGGCGAGGAGCCGGATGCTCAGGCACACGACGCTGGCGTCGGCCGTGCAGACGTACAGCGAGTCGCGGTGGTTGGCCAGCGGCGCCGAGATGGTGGTCGGCAGGTCGTATTCGGATCGGACGGAGTTCGACCCGATGGAGGACGCCCGCATGGTGACGACGCCGCGGCCGCTGGAGGTGAGGACCGTGTCCGCGATCTCGGGGATGTCCCCGGAGTGGAACTGCACGTCCGCGTTCTCGCGGTTCGCCAGAATCGGCGTGTCGGTGATTTTCCCGTCCACCAGCACTTCCCAGAGGCGCTTAATGCGGGTCGGGGCCGACTTGGCCGTCTGCTCGTAGGTGTTGTGCAGGTTCCGCATCGTCGCCACGGACGGGGACCGATTCTCCTCGTAGGGGCGGTACGGCGGCGTGAAGTTTTTCAGCCCCGAGAGGGACGGGCTAATGTCGATGTTGTCCGGCAGGGTGAACGGCGGGCGGAGGATCTGAAGCCCCGAGATGGACGGGGACCGGTTCGCCGTGGTGGACATCTCATCCGCTGGTTGCGTGGTGAGGTTGATGTTCTTGATCGGGTCCGAGTAGGTGACGGCCTTCGGGGGGGCGTACCCGGCGATGAACGCCTGGTGCGAGTAGGCGATCACCCGGCGGTTCGACAGGGGGATGTACACGCGCTCCTCGTCCGCGGTCGGGCCGGCCGCCGCGGTGGACGGCAACTCCTCGGTGTACTTCATTTTGCCGTCGGCCCCGTCCAGCACCACCAAGTGTTGGCCGAAGACGGCGTACACCTCGGTCACGGGCCGCAGGCGGTTCTCGATCTCGGCCAGCTTCGAGATCACCGCCACCGGCTGCGGCGTCCCGGCGAACGCCGTCGGCTGGAACTGCCAGACCACGTCCCCCGGCTTGCGGAACGTCTTCGGGTTGGCGTACGCCTGGACGGCCAGCAGCAGCCCGGAGCGGAGTTGCACGTACACCCGGTCTTGGCTGGCCTGCACGACGGTGACGGTGTCCGCGTCGTTCTTCAGCGGCATGTACAGGCGCCACGCGACCGTGAGGTTCAGGCGCTCCAAGTCGCCCGCCTGGGGTTCGAGCGCCCGGACCTTGACGGCGGTGTTGGATTGGCCGACCGCCGTCCCGAGGGACAGGGAAGCCATCGTCAGCAGGGCCAACCGGAATCGCATGGCGGGGTTCCCGGAGAACGGGGCGGGCCGGGCGGCGCGCCGGGGGAAGTCATCCCGTTAGCTTACCACGCCCCCCGTGAGCGAAACAACCCGGCGGGGCGAAACTTCCGGCTCCCGACTTGCAAGTCGTTCCGATTATGCCGGCGATTTGCCGCCGCGGGGGGGATTATTTTCTCCCCGCCGGCATAATCCGCACGATTGTCATCTTTCCCGCCGCCCGCGCCGGCCGCCGTGTACTATCGTTCGGAAACTCGCCCCCGCGACCCCGCACGGACGGTCCCACATGGTTTTCCCCGACACGGCGCCCGTGGCCGCCGAATCGCCGGCCGACGGCGCCCCAATGACCGGATTGCCGGCCATGCTGATCCTCGCGGACCCGGCCGGGCTGACCGTGGCCCGGGAGGCGCTGATCGAACTGGAACTCGGCTGGGAAGTCGTGTTCGCCGCGTCGCTGACGGAAGCGTGCGAAGTCCCGCGCCTGCGGCCGGTGGACGTCATCCTGATCGACCTCGGCAATTCCCGCGTGGACGGGGTCGAGGCAACCGAGACTTTAGTAAGGCTGTTCCCGGCCGTGCCGGTCGTCCTGATGACCGCCCCGTACGGGGTGAGCGTGGCCTTGGAGGCCGTCGGCAAAGGGGCGGTGAACCACTTCCCGCGCGACCTGTTGGATAGCGAGCCGGCCGCCGTGCTGGAGTCCCTGCGCGAAGCCGCCCGACGGCGACGGTCGCGGGCCGTTGCCGTGTCGTGTCTGGCGGGCCAACAGTTCGACTACGAACTGACCAACGACCGCGACCTGATCCCGGCCGTCATCGAGGACGTGCGCGGCCGCCTGATGGCCGCCGGCCTGTGCGACCACGTGACGGCCCGCCGGGTCGGCGTCGCCGTGGAAGAGTGCCTGCTGAACGCGGTGATCCACGGCAATTTGGAAGTGTCTTCGGATTTGCGACAGCAAGACGAGGCCCGGTATTACCGGCTGATTGAATCGCGGCGGTTGGCCGCCCCCTTCGCCGACCGCCGCGTTCGCCTGCGGGTGACGCTCTCGGCCGCGGAGGCGACGTTCCGCGTGGAAGACGACGGGCCGGGCTTCGACGTGTCCAAGCTGCCGGACCCGACCGACCCGGCCAACCTGTTCCGCGTCGGCGGCCGCGGACTTTTGCTGATGCGGTCGTTCATGTCCTCAGTGACGTACGACGCCCGCGGCAACGGCGTCACGCTCGTCAAGCGGCGGTAACGAAATCATTTTTGAACCGCCAAGACGCCGAGACGCCAAGAAAACCAAAAATGAATCGGTCTTCTTGGCGTCTCGGCGTCTCGGCGTCTTGGCGGTTCAACAGTTGCTATTTCGCCGCCTCGCGGCGGCCCCGTAATTTCTCCAACTGCACTTCCGCGTCTTCTCGCCATTTGATCGACCCGAGTTGCCACTGGGCGCACTCGGCCATGAACGCGTCGTCGTCGGCCGCGGCCACTTCGCGGTAGATCTCGGCGGCCTCCGACAACTTCCCGGCCCGGCGCAGGCAGCAGGCCGTCATGTACCGGACGAACGGCTTGTTCCCGCCCGCCGTCGCCGGATCGACCAACTGGAACGCCGTCAGCGCCCCGTCCACGTCCCCGGCCTTGTAGAGGCGTTGCCCGGCCGCCAACGGGTCGCCGCCGATGTCGATTGCCTTCGGCTCAACCACCTTCGGCGGGACCGTCGGCAGTTCGAGCTTCGGCTCCGGGATCGGCTCGACCTTGGGGACCACTTTTTTCGGCTCGGGCGCCGGCGCCTTGGCCTTCACTTCGAGCCGCTTGAGCAACTCGTCCAGCCGCTTCCGCAGTTCCTTGCGCTCGGCATCGACGGCGGCGTCCGGGTCGGGCGTCGCCTTCGGCGCGGGGTCGGCTTTCACCCTGACCGCCGGGGGGAGTTCCGCGGGCGGTTGGGCCGTCTTCGGCACGATGATGACGGGCGGCCCCTCGGCCAATGCCCAGCACCCGAACCCCAGCATCACGCAACCGGCGACTGTCCGCATCATGGCCACTGGCTCCCGGGCGTCGCCCCCCGCTTGTCTTGAGGATAACGCAACCGCGGGGCATACGCCAACACAAGGAACGCCGCAAGATCAGATCCGCGGCGGTTAAAACCCGCCCCGCTTATTCCCCCGGCCGGTCCCAGACGCCGCGGCCGACGAAGGAAGACACGGCTTGGTAGATCACCACGATCTTTCGCCAGTCCGGCTCGTACTTGTCCGGCTCGGTGCGCATGAGCGTGTAGATGGCCTCGGCCAAGATTAAGTTGGCCCGCTCGAAGGTGTTCTCATCATCATTCGGGTGGGCGTGGTGTTGGATGAACAGCCAGTCGTGCAGGGCGTAGGCGTTCATGTACGCCCACGGGTCCATGTCCGGGATCAGCCACGCCACGCGCGGGACGGACCCGCCGTCGAAGGTCATCGCCTTCGGCGAGACGACCTCGCCGTTCGCCCGCGTGAACTGGAAGGCGTCGGCGTCCGGGAGGTACTCGTAGTCGCGCGGCCCCCGGACCTGAATTTTGTACGTCCCGGCGAACGCGCCGCGGACGGGCCACTCCGGCTTGATGTTCGCCAAGTAGCGCCGCCACGTCCACCCGCCGAACGTCGTCGGGTCGTCGGCCGGCGGCGCCGCGTCCGGGTCGTCGGCCGGCGCCCCGGCGGCGGCCGACGACCCGAGACCCTTCGGCGTGGCGGCCGCCGTGTGGCGCTTGGGCTTGCCGGCCTTGGCTTCCGCGCCTTCGCCGGGGGCCGGCGGCAGGGCCATCGCCTGGCGCTCGATGTCCAGCACCGTCGGCGAGACGGCCTTGACGAGGGGGGCGAGTTCCTCGGCCGTGTAGTCCTCTTGCCGGAGGACGTTGGCGAGGCCCGCTTCGAACGGGTGCCGCGGTTCGGCAGGGGGGCCGTCGTCGTCCGCCGGCGGCGCGGCCTTGGGCGCCGCGGCGCCGGCGGGTTTGGGCGGGGCGGCGTGCGGGGCCGCGCCGACGGTCACTTTCAGCGTGATCTGCCGCGTGGTCGGGTGGACGGCGATGTTCGACAAGGTGACGTGCGACCGCGGCGCGCCGGGGAAGGTGGTCGTCACCAAGCCCGTGTCCCCGCACTTCTTGACGCCGCCGACGCCCGGGAACGGGTCGCCGGCGTCCCCTTGGTTCAGGCTACTGCCGTCCTCCAAGTCTTGCCGGCCGTCGGCCTGGACGAGTTGGCACGCGGGGCGGGACGGCCCGTTCTGGTCCCGGGCCAAGTCCACGCGCCAGACGAGCAGGCCGTCGCCGGGCAGACGGTCGTCGAACCCGGCGCGCTGGCGGTTTTCCAACAGCAGGAATTGGCCCGGCCCGTACGCCGGGCTGACGACCTTCACCACCGTGCCGCCCGTCGCCGTGTACGCGGGGATGGCGACGGTGTCGGTCGTCTTCGTCACCGTGTCCATCGTCACCCAGCCGTGCTGGGACTTGTGCAGGCCGATCGGGTGCGCCGGGCGGTTGCCCAGGTCGCCGTTCCACGAGCCGCCGGCCATCAAGTCCCACCGGCCGGTGCCGGCCCACTGCACGCCGTCGTCCCCGCCGTTCGGGTCGTAGAAATCTTCCCACTGGAAGGCCAAGTGCCCGAGTTCGTGGGCGCACACGCCCATCCGGCAGTCTTCCGGGACGGTCAGGTAGGTGGCCGCGTACAAGTCCGGGGCCGCCGGCTTGTTGACTTTGACCGGCGTGCGCAGGTTCCACTTGTGCGACCAGATGTGCCCCTTGCCGAGGGCCGGCCGGAACGTCTCGGCGCCGGGGCCGGCGTGGACGAGGAACAGGGCGGTGACGACGTGCTCCCCGAGCGCGTCCAGGTCGGCCGGGAACGGGACGCCGGCCGCGAGGGCCTTCTTGACCGCGTGTTCCGCGAGGCGCTGGGCGTTGTGCGGGTACGAGGCGGCCTTCATGCCGGACTCGTTGTTCGTGTAGTAGGCGTACCGTTGCGGCATGCGCAGCCAGCCGTGGACGGCCCCCTCCACGTCCACGCGCCCGCCGCTGACTTCGCGGTAGAAGTCGCGCAAGCTGCCGGTCGGGAACACGCGGTCGGAGAAGAGCAGGTCTTGGAACTCGGCCGGCGGCCGGGAGCCGGGCCGGTCCGGGAAATCGACCAGGAGGACGACGATGCGGAGCCGGCCGGCCACCGCGTGCGCGGGGACGGCGATCAACGTCGGCGCGCCCGTCCCCGCCGCGTGGACGACCGCCCCGTCGTCCATGCCGTCCAAGTTGGCGGCCGGGTCCACGAACCCGATGGCGTGCAGGTACTGGCGGAACGTCAGCCCGACCGGCTTGCCGTGCCGGACGTACTCCATGTACAGGGCGGCCATGACGTTCGGGCTGGGCGGCACGGGGCGCGGGAAAGTCGCGGGCATGGGTCGGCTCCGGTGGTGAAGAGACGGCCACCGAAGAAGGCGGCCGGACGCGGCGAGTATCTCGCCACATCATCCCGGCCGCCGGAGTGCGCGTCAAGATAAATTCCGGATCACCGCCGCCAAGCCGCCAAGCGGTCCCGTTGGAGTCCCGCTTTTAAGCGGTCTTGGAACGCCCCGCCTCAAGGCCCGAGAGGACCGAGTCTTCGAGGGTCTGACCTCTTGGGCGAAGGGCGTCACCCATGACTCTTCGCGCCGAGTCGGGCCAACGATTCTTTCGCCTCCCGCGTCAGCCGGGCGCCGGCGAGGCCGCCGGCCAGCCGGCCCAAGATCTCTCGGGCTTCGACCGTCCCGGCCCGCTCCAAGACGGCGACGGCCCGCACGGTTCGCAGACTCTCCGCGTCCGGCGGGACGGGGGCGACGGCCGCCGCCAGCAGGCGCTCCAATCGCTCTTTCTTCTCGGCCGATGGCGTCCCGGCCAAGGCGGCGCGCAGGGCCGGGGCGGCCCCGTCCCCCAACCCGCGCAAGGCTTTTTCGGCGGCGTCCCGGTCGGCGAACGCATCGCTGTCCAACTTCGCGAGGAGGCGTTTGACCGCCGCCCCGTCCGCCGCCGCAGCCGGCTTCACTCGGTCCCGGATCAGGGCCACTGCCGGCCCCGGCCGGTCGGCCAACTCCCACGCGGCCGTGTCCGCTTTCACCGCGTCCGGCCCGCCCAAGTCTGTCCAGAGCTTGGCGACGGCCTCCGCCGACAGCGGCGGCGCGCCCGCCGCGCTGGCCCGGCCGGTCCCGGTGATGTCCCAGATGACCGCGGTGCAGTCGTCCTGCCCCGTCACCAATCGGCGGCCGTCCGGGGTGAAGGCGATGGCGCCCCGCCGAAGCGAACTCCCGTGCCTGGCCCGGAACCGCCGGACCGCCTGCCCGGCCGCCACGTCCCAGACGGTAATTTCTTCCCGCCCGACCGCCGCCACGCGCCGGCCGTCGGGGGAGACGGCGAGCCGGAGCGCTCGCCCGGTCGGCAATTCCGTCACGCGCGTCTTCGACTCCAAATCAAAAATAACCACGCTACCGATGTCCTGTTCAGCCGGTGTCGTGGCTCTCGCCATCGCCCGCGGGACCGCCACCCGCCGGCCGTCGGCCGAGAACTTGGCGGCCGATCCCCCGGCCTCGGCCGCGGGGATGACCTCGATCGTTTCGGCCCCGCCGACCCGCGCGAGCTTCCCGCCCACGACCCGCCACGTGCCGTCCGGCGAGACGGCGGTCGCGGTCATCAAATCCTCAAAGCGGTTGACCGCCCGCTCGGTCCGGTCAATCACTTGGCCGGTCTTCACGTCCCACCGGACCGTGAACGACTTTTCACCGGCCGAGATCGGGTCGGCGATGGTGGTCAGCGTCAAGCCGTCGGCCGACAGGGTGACGCTCTTGATCGTTTCCTTCTTGGCCGCCGCTTCCGGCACAAGGAACCGCCGCACCTCCTTGCCGGTGGCCGCGTCGCGGATCATCGGGGTGACGTAGTCGGCGTCCACGGCGATGAATTGCGTGGAACCCGGCAGGAACGCGAGCCGCGCGTCACTTCCCCATGTCGATGCGACGCGGCACAGCGGGCGGCCGGTGTCCGCGGCCCACACGCGGATGTCGCCGTCCAAGGCGTTCGTGGCGATCAGCCGCCCGTCCGGGCTGACCGTGACTCCGAGAATGGTTTCCGTGTGCCCGCCCGCGACCAACTCCGGGCGGACGGGGGTCCCCTTCACGCGGTCCACGAGCATGACGGCGGCCCGGCTGTGGGCGGCGAAGCGGCGGCCGTCCGGCGAGAAGGCGGCCGGGTGCGTGCCCGGCCCGTCGATCTCGCGGACGAGTTTGCCGGCCGTGAAATCCCACTCCCGGACGCCGTGCGGGCTTCCCAAGAGGAGCGTCTTTCCGTCCGGGGCGAACCCGACCCACTGGGCCGGCCCCTCGGGCGATTTCAACGTCGTTAATTCATCCCCGGACGGGATCGTGAAGAATCGCACCGTGGACGGCGGGCCGAGCAGCCAGCCCGTGGACAGGACGGCCAAGGTGCCGCCGTCCGGGCTGAGGGCGGCGTAATGCGGGCGGAGCTTGGGAATCACCACCCGGCATTTTTCTTTGGCCGTCGCCGCGTCGATCACGATCACGTCCTGGGCCGTGGCCACGGCCAGCCACTTGCCGTCCGGCGTGAACGACAACGACTCCGCGAAGGGGACAAATGCCGGGAACTTAGCCCACGTCTTGGTTGCCAGATCGCACAAGTGAATGTTCCCGTCGCACGCGGCCAACCGGGAGCCGTTCGCGGCCAGAGCCAAATGACTCACGGTGCCCTCCTCGTGGGCCAAGTACTCTGTCGGCTTGGGGCCGGACACGTCCCACACGGCAATCTTGTGGCCGTTCGCGGCGGCGGCGAATCGGGCGTCGGCCGACAACGCGCGCCGCCACCCGTATTGGGTGTCCGCCGTCAGCGGGGTGACGGTTGGCGTGGCGGACCCGTCGGCCGGCCATTCGTACAGGCGCAGGTCTTCGGAGACCGCGACCAGTTCGCCGGTCTTGCGGAACCCCACCCCGGCCGCGTCCGGCACGCGGAACCCGACCGTCCCCAGCCGCAAGACGGCTCCTTCCGGCAACGGGTCGCCGAACAAGTCTTTGCGGACCACGCCGGCCACTTCGCGAGGTGGGACGGGGATCAGCTCGCCGACGGTCGGCGCCGGCCCGTCGCCTTTGACCGGGGCGGGCGTTTTGTCCGGCGGGCCGCCCCAGAGCAGCCCGAAGCCGACGGCCGTGGCGACGACGGCCGCCGAAGCCGTCCCCAAGAACATTTTCGCGGACATGGGCCAGACTCCGTGTGAAAATATAGGCGGCGCATCCGCGGAAGACGCGACCAATCGGGCGACCGCTTCCGCCAAGGCCGTCGGCACTTCGACGGCGGACGTGGCGGCCGCGACGATGACGGCCGGCCCGAACCCGCGGCGGCCGAGGGCGGCCCGGAGCCGGGCGCGGCCGCGCTCCAATCGCTTCTTCACGCCGTCCTTCGTGAGACCCAAGGCTTGGCCGACCTCGTCCTGCGTCCGGCCGGCGAGGTCAAACAGGACGATGGCCGACCGATACCGCTCGGGCAGTCGGTTGACTTCTTCGTGGACCGCCGCGAGGGCCTCGGCCAACGTCGGGTCGGGCGCGGCGACATCCGGCCGGACAGGGGCGTGGGTTTCATGGGCCACTCGCCGGGCGTGTGACCGTCGCATCTTCAGGGCCGTGCGGCAAGCCGTCGCGTGCAGCCACCCGGACAAGGCCGCCGGGTTTCGGACCTGCCCGGCCTGCGCGGCCAAGGCGAGGAACGTGGACTGGAAGGCGTCCTCGGCGTCGGCGTGGTTGCGGAGGATGTTGCGGCACACGTCGAACACCAAGCCGCCGTGCCGGCGGACGATGGCGGCGAACGCGGCCTCGTCCCGCTTGGCCACGAACCGGGCGAGGAGTTCTCGGTCCGCAAGCCCGTCCGGGATGGCGGCCAGCCGCCGCAGCGTGGCGGCGAGCGACGTGCCCAAACTCGGCGGCATGGGAATTCCTCGAGTGGTGGCTGTCCGTGTATAAGTACCCGCCGGGCCGAAGAGGGGTACAGTTATTTTCCGACGCCATCGACAACGCGAAAAAGCCGGACGACTTTTTCAATGCTTCGGCCCGCGCTCCACTCCGAAGCGTCGCGGCGCGGCTAAACTGAAATCATGAACGCGATCCCCCGTTTCTTGTCGCTTCTCGCCGTCGCTTTCCCCGCCCATGCCGCGGACAACTGGCCGTCGTGGCGCGGCCCGACGGCCAACGGCGTCGCCCCGGCCGGGGCCAACCCGCCGACGGTGTGGGACGCGAAGACCAACATCAAGTGGAAGGCCGAGTTGCTCGGCCGCGGGAGCGCCACGCCGGCCGTGTGGGGGGATCAGGTGTTCGTCCTCACGGCCGTCGAGACGGAGCGCGTGGCGAAGGCCGACGAATTGCCGAAGGCGAGCAATGCCCTGGAGCGGAAGACCACGGCCCCGTCGAACTTTTTCCGCTTCGAGATTCTGTGCTTCGACCGCGAGACCGGCAAGCAGAAGTGGAAGCAGACGGCCGCCGAGAAGGTGCCGCACGAGGGACACCACGAGACGCACTCCTACGCCGCCGGGTCGCCGGCTACGGACGGGAAACGGCTCTACGCCTCCTTCGGGTCGTTCGGCATCTTCGCCTACGACTTGGACGGCAAGAAAATCTGGGAGCGCGACCTCGGCCGCCTCAGCACCCGTCTCGGCTGGGGCGAGGCCGTCACGCCCGTCGTCCACGGGGACACGCTGTTGCTGAACTGGGACCAAGAGATTGACGCGAAGCTGATCGCCCTCGACGCGGCCACGGGCAAGACCAAGTGGGAGGCGAAGCGGGACGAGAAGTCGAGCTGGAACACGCCATTCGTCGTGGAACACGCGGGCAAGTCGCAAGTGATTGTCAACGGGACCAACAAGGTGCGCTCCTACGACATCGCCGACGGCAAAGTCGTCTGGGAAGTCGGCGGCATGACTACGAACGCCATCCCCTCCCCGCTCGCCGCCGACGGGGTCGCCTATGTGATGAGCGGCTACAAGGGGGCGGCCGCCGTCGCCGTCCCGCTGGACGCCACGGGGGACGTGACCGGCTCCGCGAAACTGCGCTGGACCTACGGCAAGGGGACGCCCTATGTGCCGTCCCCGATCCTGTACGACGGCCGCCTCTACTTCACCGCCGCCAACACGGCCATGCTCACCGTGCTGGACGCCAAGACCGGCAAGCCGCTGCTGGCCAACGAACGCCTGCGCGCCGCCGGCTTCTACGGCTCCCCCGTCGCCGCCGCCGGCCGCCTCTACTTCACCGACCGGGCCGGCACGACGGTCGTGCTGAAAGCCGGCGACAAGCCCGACGTGATCGCCGTGAACAAACTCGGCGACCCCGTGGACGCCTCGCCGGTCGTGGTGGGCAAGACGCTGTACTTACGGGGCGAAAAGTACCTGTGGGCGATCGAGGAAAAGTGACCGACCCCCGCCAGCACCCGGAGTACGTCGCGTTGCTCGAAGCCATTCGAGAGACGCCGTGCGACGACGCGCCGCGGCTCATTATCTCAGACTGGTTGGAGGAGCAAGGGGCTGACGACTTGGCCCAAGAGATTCGCCGGCAAGTGGGGCGTGGGCCGGGGTGGTTCGGCTTCCTCGCCCGCCGGGATTGGATCAAATTGCCGGACGGCGTGAAGATCGACGGTACGGAGTCGCGGGGCTTCGTGTGCGAAGTCCGGCTGCCGTGCGACCAGTTCATGGCCCACGCGGAATGGCTGTTCCGGCAATTCCCGCTGACGCGCGTGACACTCACGGACCGGCGGCCGACCACGGCCCACACGACGGGGACGATCCCGCGCTACTGGTGGCTGACGGCCGAGGCGTACAAGACGCTCGCCGAGCCGCGCCCGGCGACCGCGAAGGACGCCGTCCTGCCGGCCGCATTGGCGGGCGACGGAGCCCGCGGCACGTTCCTGTCCGTCCCCGACGCGATGGCCGACTTGTCCGCCCGGTGCGTCGCCTATGGTCGCTCGCCGTCATGAGCGGGGACAGGACCGCGGAAATGGCCGCTCTGGGCCGGCGGTTGTCGGCTTTGGGAAGGAGACGGCATGCGGCGCCGAAGACGTTTGCCGACCTCTTCGGCATCGCGACGCCGCGGCCGTTGCAGACCAAGATTGAGGAGTTGGCCGGGGAGATGACCGACCCGGCCCTGTACATCGTCGAGGCCCCCATGGGCGAGGGGACGACGGAAGCCGCGTGGTACGTCGCCGACCGCTGGGACCGCCGCGGCGGGCAGGGGAGTTACGTCGCCCTGCCGACGATGGCGACCAGCAACCAGATGTTCGACCGCGTGAAGAAATTCCTGGACGACCGGGCCGGCAAGTCGAATGTGCAACTGCTGCACGGCAAGGCCCAGTTGAGCGACCTGTTCGAGCGGCTGAAATACGCGGCCGAGATTTACGACGAGAACAAGAAGCCGTCGGCCGTGGTCGCGGAGTCGTGGTTCGCGGCCAACAAGAAGCAGGGGCTGTTCAGGGATTACGCACTGAATTGGGGGACATGGGAGGTGTGGGCTGCCAGCCGTGGCGCAGTTCGCCGAAGTTGATAACCTGATAGGAGTTACGCAGTTGGGCAGACGCGCCACGCAATGTCCAACATTGCTAAACATAATCGCGTGGTCTTTGGCGGCATTGACGGCCAGTTGGACAAC
>JAYTTY010000013.1:0-12567 GCA_043744795.1 Zavarzinella sp.
GCTGTTCGACGGCAAGACGCTCGACGGCTGGGTCGGGTACGAGGACTTGTGGTCCGTCAAGGACGGCGCCATCGTCGCCCGCAACGAGAAGCCGCTGAAGTTCAGCACCTACCTGCTGACCAAGAACAATTACTCGGACTTCCGCCTTACATTCTCGGCCAAGCTGGTCGAATCCGAAATGCACTCCGGCGTCTGCTTCTGGGGCGTCGTGAAGCCGGCCGTGGCCAAGGACCCCGAGGCCGACCGCTCCAAGCACACCTACGCCGGCCACTTGGTCATGTTCCCGTCCGGGTACGGCCTGTACGACCTGTTCGGCCGCAACAGCCTGCCGGTAGACGCCGCCCCCGCCAAAAAAGTTGGCAAGCAGCACGACTGGAACGACGTGGAAATCCTGGCCCAAGGCAACCGCATCCGCGTGGCCATTAACGGCGCGGCCGTCATGGACTTCCGCGACGCGGAGCCAATGCGAATCAAGGAAGGTCCCATTGGCCTGCAACTCCACAACAACCCGTTGAAGCAGGAAATTCACTTCAAGGGCCTGACGCTCGAAACCTTCCCGAAGGAAGACAAGTTGCTGACGGTGAAGTAAGCGTCCCTCTTCTCGGAGTCCGCGAATGCATGCCCGCGCGTTTCTGTTGATGTTTCTCGCGTCGGCGGCCGTGAACGCCGCCGACCCGCCCGCGAAACTCGCCCCGTACTTCAAGCCGCCGGTCAAGTACGCCGCCGACATGGGTTCGTATCGCTCCCCGCTGTTGTTCGACGACGGCACGCCGGTTCGCACGCCCGAAGACTGGGCCAAGCGGCGGGCCGAGATCAAGAAGTATTGGCACGGGCTGATGGGCGAGTGGCCGGCGCTGATCGAAAAGCCGAAACTTGAGTTCTTGGAGAAAGAACGCCGCGAGGGCATCACGCAACACCACGTCAAGATTGAAACCGCCCCCGGCCGCGTCACCGACGACGCCTTCCTCTTGGTCCCAGACGGGGCGGGGCCGTTCCCAGCCGTGCTGGTCGTCTTCTACGAGGCGAAGACCGGCGTCGGCCTCGGCAAGGCCACGCACCGCGACTTCGCCCTGCAACTCGCCAAACGCGGGTTCGTGACGCTGTCGCTCGGCGGCAACCCGTCCACGTTTTACCCGACCAAGGAGACGTGCAAGATTCAGCCGCTCTCCTTTCACGCCTACGAGGCGGCAAACTGTGCGACGGCCTTGGCGAATCTCCCGAATGTCGATCCGAAGCGCATCGGCGTGACCGGCCATTCCTATGGCGGCAAGTGGGCCATGTTCGCCAGTTGCTTCCACGAAAAGTTCGCCTGCGCCGCGTGGTCCGACCCCGGCATCGTGTTCGACGAGAAGCGGGGGAACGTCAACTATTGGGAGCCGTGGTATCTCGGCTTCGAGCCGGGCCAAGAGCGCAAGGCGGGCATCCCGTCCGAGAAAAACCCGCGCACCGGGCCGTACAAGAAAATGATGGCCGACGGCCGGGACTTGCACGAATTGCACGCCCTTATGGCCCCGCGGCCGTTTCTGGTGTCCGGTGGGGCGGAAGACCAGCCGGAGCGGTGGAAGGCCCTCAACCACGCGGTCGCGGTCAATAAACTGCTTGGGGCCGAGAACCGCGTCGCCATGACCAACCGCCCAACCCACGACCCCACGGACGAGTCGAACGACCTACTGTGCTCGTTCTTCGAGTCCGTGCTGAAGCCCGCCCCGCCGCCGAAATGACCTGTCCCCAAGGAACGTCCCATGCGCCTGTTCGTCCTCACGGCGGCCCTCGCCGGTTTGTTGCTTTTCCCGCTGACGGCGACGCGCGCGGATGAAGCGCCGGCCTCCGCCGCGAAGCCCATCGCCGTCGGCGCGGCCGATTGGCCGTGGTGGCGCGGGCCGACCCGCGACGGCGTCGCGAACCCGAAGCAACACCCGCCGGTGAAATGGAGCGCCACGGAGAACGTGCTGTGGAAGGCCGCCGTCCCCGGCCGCGGGCACGGGTCGCCGACCGTCGTCGGCGACCACGTCTACCTGGCGGCCGCGGACCCTGAGAAGGAAATACAATCCTTGCTCTGCTTCAACCGACTGACCGGCAAGCAGGTTTGGGCGAAGGAGATTCACAAGGGCGGGTTCGAGAAGAAGGGGAATTCCCGGAGTTCACTCGCCTCCTCGACCGCGGCGTGCGACGGCAAACGGGTATTCATCAACTTTCTTCACGACGGGGCCATTTACACGACGTGCCTCGACACTGCCGGCGAACAGCTTTGGCAGAAGAAGATTACCGACTACGTCCTGCACCAAGGCTTCGGGTCGTCCCCGGCCTTGTACGAGAACCTCGTGATCGTGTCGGCCGACAACAAGGGGACGGGCATCATCGCCGCGCTGGAGCGGGAGACCGGCAAGGAAGTGTGGCGGCACGAGCGGCCCAAACTGCCGAACTACCCGTCCCCGATCATCCTGAAGGTCGGCGGCAAAGACCAACTGTTCATGATCGGCTGCGACCTCGTCACCAGTCTGGACCCAAAGACCGGCAAGGTGAACTGGGAGACCAAAGGCTCCACGACGGAGTGCGTCACGTCCACGGTGACGGACGGCGCCCGCATCTTCACCAGCGGCGGCTACCCGAAGAACCACGTCTCGGCCGTCCTCGCGGACGGGTCGGGCAAGGTCGCGTGGGAGACCGGGACCCGCGTGTACGTCCCCTCCATGCTCATGAAAGACGGCTACCTGTATGCCGCGACTGACGGCGCCGTCGCGACGTGCTGGAAGAGCGACACCGGCAAGAAAGTGTGGGAGAGCCGCCTCAACGGCACCTTCAACGCCTCCCCGGTTCTGGTGGGCGACTTGGTCTTCGCCACGAATGAGGCCGGCCGCACGTACATTTTCAAGGCCAAGCCGGAAGCGTATGAAAACGTCGGCGAGAACCAACTGGGGGATGACGTGTTCGCCACCCCCGCCATCTGCGGGGACTGCATTTACATGCGCGTCGCCGAGCCGGGCAAAGAGAAGCGGCAGGAGATGCTCTACTGCATCAAGGACGCGGGCAAGAAGTGAAGTGGCTATGGGCCGCGAAGCGAAACGCCGGACGCGAAGCAGATCGGCAACCCGACCCTTGCAACGCCTTGGCCGTTGGCGATAATCTGTTCAGACCCCACCACGCGACCCCACCTCTTGAAAGGCTCTCCATGCGTTTCTGTTTCCCCGTGCTGCTCTTGGCCGCCGGCCTTTCGGCCGGGGCCGAGCCGACGATCTCGTGGAAGAAGACCGTCCTCGACAAAAAGTTCCGCTCCGAAGGCTGCGCCGTCGCTGACGTGAACAAGGACGGCAAGATGGACGTCCTCAACGGCGAATACTGGTACGAAGCGCCGGACTGGCGCGCCCACGAAATGAAGCCGCCGGCCGACTACAAGGACGGCCTCCAGAACTACAGCCACTCGTTCGCCTGCTGGGCCGACGACTTCAACGGCGACGGCTTCCCGGACTTGATCGTGATCGACTTCCCCGGCGACCCGTGCTTCTGGCTGGAGAACCCCAAGGGCAAGGACGGGCACTGGACGAAGCACATCATTTGGCACTCGGCCTGCAACGAGACGCCACTGTACACCGACCTGCTCGGCAGCGGCAAAAAAGTCCTGCTGATGGGCGCGCAGCCCAAGGGCAAGGGGAACGAGGGCGAGATGGCCTACTTCACCCCGGACCCCAAAGACCCCAACGCCTTGTGGGTCATGCACTCGATCAGCGGGCCGAGCACGCCGCCGAAGGTGGACGACGGCAAGCCGGTCCGCGGCACCGGGTACGAAGTCCCGGGGACGCAAAAGTTCAGTCACGGCCTCGGCGTCGGCGACGTGAACAATGACGGCCGCAGTGATGTCCTCTGCGCCAACGGGTGGTGGGAACAGCCGGCCAAGGGGGACACGAAGCCGTTTTGGGTCTTTCACCCGGCCAACCTCGGCGAGGCGTGCGCGGACATGTACGTGACCGACATGGACGGCGACGGCAAGATGGACGTCATCTCGTCCAGCGCCCACAAGTTCGGCATCTGGTGGCACCAGCAGAAGCCCGGCAAGGGCGACCCGAGTTTCCTCAAGCACGACCTGTTCAAGGACCTCGTCTCCGAGACGCACGCCATGCACTTCGTGGACATCGACGGCGACGGCCTCAAAGACCTCGTCACCGGCAAGCGCTTCTGGTCCCACGGCCGCGGCGAGCCGGGGTCCGACAAGGCGGCGATGGTGTACTGGTTCAAGGCCGCCAAGAGCAAGGACGGCACCGTGACCTTCACCCCGATGGAGATCGACAACGACGCCGGCATCGGCACCCAGTTCACCGTGCAGGACATCAATGGCGACGGCCTACTGGACGTGATCGTCTCCAACAAGAAGGGCGTCAGCGTGATGGTGCAAGAGCGGAAGTAAGCATACGGCACGGCGATTCTTGGTGAGCCGAGACTTCCCATAAAATCAACAATCCGAACCCACTCGGAGCCCTTCCCATGTCCCTTTCCGTCCCCGACCGCGTGTGCGTGATCGTCGGCCGCACCCGGCACAAGATGATGCAGATCGAGTTGGAGGAAGCCGCCAAGCACGGGGCGAAGTTCATCGAAGTCCGGCTGGACTTCCTGTCCCGGGCCGTGGACTTCCAGCGACTCATGCCGCACAAGAAGTGCGAGTGGGTCGCCACGCTGCGCCGCAACGCGGACGGCGGCCGGTGGAAGGGGACGGAGGACGAGCGGCGCACCGTCTTGCGGCAAGCCATCGTCGGCGGGTTCGACTGGGTGGACCTCGAGACGGACATGGCCGACGAGGTCCGGCGGTTCGGAAAGGTGAAGCGGATCGTCAGCTACCACAACTTCGAGAAGACGCCGGACGATTTGGAGGACATCTACGCCAAGATGGCCGCCCAAGACGCCGACGTCATCAAGATCGTGACGATGGCCCAGCACCCCAAAGACTGCATGCGGGTGCTGAACGTCATTAAGAACGCCAAGAAGCCGACTGTCGGCCACTGCATGGGCGAGATCGGCCTGCCGAGCCGGGTGCTGTCGCTGAAGGTCGGCTCCCCGTTCATGTACGCGGCGTTCAACAAGGAACGCGGCATCGCCCCCGGCCTGCCGTCCTTGGACGAGGTGACGCGGTTTTTCCAAGTCCGCCTGATCGACGCCGACACGAAGGTGTACGGCGTCATGGGCGACCCCGTCGCCCACAGCTTCAGCCCGGCGCTGCACAACGCGATGTTCCGCAAGGTCGGCGAGAACGCGGTGTACCTGCCGTTCCGCGTGCCGCGGGGCGACTTCGCGGAGACCGTCAAAGCCTTCGAGCAACTCCCCGTGTCCGGGTACAGCGTCACCATCCCGCACAAGGAAGCCGCCGCCGCCATCGCCGTCGTGAAGGACGCCCGCGTGCTGGAGACCTCGGCCGCCAACACGCTGGTGCGGCGGCCCGACGGGTTCCACGCCGCCAACACGGATTACGACGCCGCGTTGCAGGCGTTGAAGAACACGCTGCCCAAGACGGAAGACGGCGTCGCCAAGCCGCTGAACACCTGCTCCGCGATGATCCTCGGGGCCGGCGGCGCGGCGCGGGCCGTCGTCCACGCCCTGCACCAAGCCGGCGTGGCCCCGCTCTACATCGCCGGCCGCACGATGGAACGGGCCGAGAAGCTGGCCGCCGAGGTGGCCGGCAAGGCCGTCGAGTGGGAGAAGCGGCACCAGATTTCGTGTGACATCGTGGTGAACTGCACGCCGGTCGGGATGCACCCGAACTTGGACGACACCCCGCTGCACCTGAGCTGCATTAAGCCCGGCATGGTGGTGTTCGACACCATCTATAACCCGGAGCAAACCATGCTGCTCAAGGAGTCGCGGCAGTGCGGCAGCCAAGTGGTGTCGGGCGTGGACATGTTCGTCCGGCAGGCGGCCATCCAGTTCGAATTGTTCACCGGCCGCAAGCCGGAATTGGAGGCGATGAAGGACATCCTCCGCCGCGCCCTGTCCCCGGTCAAGTACGACCCGAAGGCGGACGCGGAAGAGAACAGTTGACCCGCCCCGTCAGTCCGAAATCACCGGGTTCGTCAGCGTGCCCAGCCCGTCGATTTCCACTTCGGCCACGTCGCCGGCCTTCATGTACACTTGCGGGCTGAGGGCGTGGCCGATACCCGGCGGGGTGCCGGTGAAGATCATGTCCCCCGGCTCCAAGGTGACGATCTGCGAGATGTACGCGACCATCTGCGGCACGGAGAAGATGAACTCCTTCGTGTTGCTGTTCTGCATGGTCTTGCCGTTGAGCCGCAGCTTGATGCCGAGGTTGTGGACGTCGGCCACTTCGTCTTTCGTCACCAGCACCGGGCCGACTGGGGCGAACGTGTCGAACGTCTTGCCGGCCATCCACTGCTTGCCGTCCTTCTCCAGTTGCCAGTCGCGGGCCGACACGTCGTGGCCGACCGCGTACCCGGCGACGTAGTCCATCGCGGCCGCCTCGGAGATCTTGCGGCCCGTCTTGCCGATGACGATGACCAGCTCGGCCTCGAAGTCCACCCGCGTGGACACCTGCGGGGCGACGATGGCCTCCCCGCTGCCGATCAGGGCCGACGGGAACTTGCTGAACAGCACCGGCTCCTTGGGGATCGCCATCTTGCTCTCGATGGCGTGGTCGCGGTAATTGAGGCCGACGCACACGACTTTCTGCGGGTTGTGGACCGGGGCGTGCAACTTCGCCCCGGCCACCGGCACCTTGACCGCCGTCGGCGACTTGGCCGCCGCCTCGGCTTCCTTCAGGAGGGCGGGGTTGGCGAGCAAGTCCCGCACAGAGGCCGGGAACTTGGCGTCGGTGGCCACGAGATCGACATAGGAGTCGCCGACTTGGACCGCGGCGTGCGGGCCTTGGGGCGTGTTCAGGGTGGCGAGGCGCATGGAATCTCCGGGAGGATTGAGGGTCGGCCGAACGTCTTCCCGTGTATTGAATTGCCCCCTTGCGGGTCGGGCCAGCGCCTTCCGGCAAAAGCCGTCCAAAACGCCGGGGAAATTTCACCCGCCCGACGAATCCCCCCTCTTGCTGCCCCGCGGACAGGCGCCTATCTTGGTAATGCGGCCGGGAATCGCCGAAGTCGGGCGAACCCGCGGCCGATGAAAAGTGACTGTTGACCGTATATTCCGCGATAGCTCAATGGTAGAGCATCCGACTGTTAATCGGACGGTTCTTGGTTCGAGTCCAAGTCGCGGAGCTTTCTGGACGGTTGTGCGAACAAAGCCGTCCTCGGTTAACACGGCGGGGTCGCTGCCATTCGTGGCTTCGGCCCCGTTCGTCGTTTCCGGGCCTGAGTTTACGTCGTCCGGGCCGTTGCAGCCCCCATCTCCGAAGTCAAAACCGCGATCCGGCCGAACTTCCGGGAAGAGCCGCAGGGCGTACGTCCCGGTGCGGGTCTCCCGGTCGATGTTCCCGAGTTCGATCACCTCGATGTAGTGCTGCAGCATCTGCAGACGTTCCTCGGACGTGGCCGCTTCGAGCAGTTCGCCGACATCCTGCCAGGTTTCCAAAAACGCTTGGGCGTCGCGGCCGATCCGCTCAACCGGTGCTTGCCGCTTGGCAATCGTCGTCAGAGTGCCCTTCAGCCGCAGTTCTTCGGCTTCCAGACGCTCAAGCTCTGACTGAACACTGGCCAGCCCCTTCGCCCCGAGCGTCTTGAGTACCTCTACGAGTCGGCCGGTCTCGGCACGGACTTGGGCAAGCGAGCGTCGGGCGGTTTCTTCTTCCTCCTTGAGCCGCACCGATTCTCCGTCGAGACAGGAAACCGCTTCCTGGACGATGCGGTCTCGGGCTTCGACCAGCCGGCCGAGTTCGCCGATGCGCGAGATGATGGCGTTCTCCAACGCCTCGGCCGGAATGCGGGATGACTGGCAGGAGTATTTTCCCGCCTCATGGGTTTGGCGCGTGCAGACGTAGTAGTAACTCTTGCCCCGACTGCCGTGGGCCGAAGCACCGACCATGTGTGCTCCGCACGGGCATCGCAGCAAGCCAGACAGCAAGTACATCCGGCCCTTCGGCTTCTTCAGGTTCATCCGCCGCACCAGCATCTTGCCGAGCTGGAGTTGAACGCGGTCGAACTGCTGGCGGGTGATTATTGACGGATGGCAGTCGTCCTTCACGGCCTCGCCCCATCGGATTTGGCCGACGTAGACCGAGTTGCGGAGGATGCCGATGACCTTCTGCTTTGTGAAGAGCTTGCCCCCACGCTGCTTATCCCCACGGGTACGGAATAGCGGGTAGCGGATGCCAACATCGCTCAAAGCGCGGGTGGCGGCTCCAGCGGAGCCAAGCTCCTCGAAGCTGTCGAAGATGCGGCGGACGATGGCCGCTCCAATCTCTTCGATTTCCAGTTTGCCGGGATCGTCTTGCACGGAACGATAACCGAGAACGTGCCCGCCGTTCCACAAGCCCCGGTCGGCCCGGTCACGCATGATCGAGAACGTTCGCTCAGCCGTCATCCGCCGTTCAAGCTGGGCGAACACCATAATGAGTTGGACCATCGCTTCGCCCGTGGGCATCGATGTGTCGAACTTCTCCCGCAGACTACTGACATCCACGTCGTGTTCAGCGAACAGTGCCCAGAGGTCAACGAAATCCTTCAAGCTTCGAGTGATCCGGTCGAGCTTGAAACAGATGACGAGATCGACCTTGCCGGCGGCGATGTCACGTTTGAGCCGCTGCAATTGCGGTCGGTTCTGGTCCTTGGCGCTCTTACCGGCATCGATGTAGAATTCGAGCGACGCGACTTCCAGGTTCTCGCGGCGTTTGCGAAATTCGACTTCCTGCTCGATCTCGTGCTGCTGGGCGAGGAGCGAGTCGCCTTCGTTGACTTGGCGTTGCGATGAGACACGCACGTAACCGGCAATGCGTAGCGGCTTCTCGACCTTCTTCGTGTGCGTTCGTCGCATACCTCACCTCACTCAGTTGCAAAATCGCCATCAAGAAGTGGCCTCCGTGCCATCCCTCGGTTCGATCCTTCGGTTTACGTTCACTGCTTATTCTACCTGATCCGCTGAACAACGCGGTTGTCCTCTGGCGAGACGTGCCAAGACAGTCGCGATCAGCCGTAACCGGCGTGCGGCACGAATGTCAGGGTCGGTCGTTGCCAACGGATGGTTGCGATTCGCAGGCAAATCGTCCGCCAGAATCAGGACTGCATTGGTGGGCAATCGCCCGCGGCGCCGCGGGCGAGCTTTGCCGTGGCCATCGCGACTCATGGGACACCTCCCTCGCGGAAGGTTGGCGAGGCAGTCGCTGAATCGCCTCGGATGGCTGAGTCGAAAGAACGCGCGGTACACGGGCGCACGAGCACATCACTCTTCATGGAGTGTCTCCATTGAAATCTTGGGTGGTGTTGACCAGTGCGGGAATCGCCGGAAAAAGGGGCGCTCTCGCGAAAGATGTGCTCGTCAAGGCTGCTGCTCTGGCGATCGTCGGTGATCGCACCGAATCAGCAACTCGTGAACGGTGTCATCGGCCGTTTAATGGATGGCCGTTGTCACGAAGTAGCTTTTGAGGTTGTCTCTGCATGCACGGTTACGGTCTGTCGGTACTCCTTCAGGGCGTCTTCGGTGATCTTAATGGTGCCACGACCAAGGCCGTGCCGCTCGTGGCGGATGCGCTTCCGGGCGCAAAGCGCGTACACCAGAGCGGTGGATACTCCAAGTCTGTCCGCGGCCTCACGCACGGAAAGCTGCATCGCGGCCTCCTTAGGTTTTTGGGGCCGACGCCGGTACCGGAACGGCCAGTGCAGGCTTGGCATCGAGCTTCTGCCCGGACTTGAGTCCCAGTAGTTGCTTGAAGCCGCGCCACGACAGGAACGCTTCCTTCACCGTCCCGTCGTCGAACGTGACGGTGAGACCGTCGGTTTCCTTGCCGGTCAGGGAACACATCCCCGTCCCAGTGCTGTGAATGAGAAGCTTGGTCATGATGCAATCCTCCAGTTCGCCTCCGAAACTCGATGATGACCGCTCACGTCTCGGAGGCCGGACGTTCGCGGCTGTCCACGGTGTGGATGTTCTTGACCTCGGCGATGGCGGCGAGCGCCATTGCTCGGGCTTCCTGCTCGCCTTCGGTCAGGTCGATGCCGTATTCAAGGTCCATGTCCACGGTCTGCTGCAGGAGGTAGTCCAATGCTTCGAGCAGTGGCGATTGCGTGCGGTACCGTCGATACTCGCATGCGTCACACTCGCCATCGCGAAAGCATCCTTCGTTGATCGTTGAGACGATTTCGCTTCTGCACGTCGAGCAGTAGATCGGGACGTTGTTGCTGATCCATTCTTCAATCGCGTCAGCATTCGCCGAACGCTGCCGAACCGTTCGTTCCGGCGAGAGATCGCCGCCCTTCGCTTGTGGATAGTGCTTGACGATGACTTCCCAGAATGCCTCAGATGCTTCGGCTTCGAGGATGCAGTAAGTGCAGCGACCATCGTCGCCATGTACGGGTCGTGTGCACTGGAAGCAAGTCTTTTCTTTCGGTGATGATTCATTGGTCGCCATCGAGAAATTGGGAAAGTAAATAAACTCCGGTTGCTGCGCTCAGTTAGCCTTCTCGAACACCATGCACGTGTCGTGCAGTCCGGGAATGAAGCTGCTCTTGTAGACTTTTTTGCTGCTGCTCGCCCCGTGACTGAAGCGGATGATTTCGGTGCAAGCCTGCCGCAGTCCGGCCTCGAACGCGAATCGTTTGGTCCAATAGGTGAGCGGCACCATGCCGGAGTCGCGGTCACTGTAATCACCCATGAGAATCGCCAGCTTGCCACCAGGTGCGAGTAACTTTGCGTTGATCTCGATCAGTTGGCGGTAGCGAAACAGGAAGTATGAGAGCGTTGGAGCGGTGCTCATATCGCGTGCGTCATCGCTGTAGACCTTCTGCCGCCAGTAGGGCGGATGAATCCACACGAAGTCAAATTGCCATGTCGGGTCGTATTGCCCAGGGTCGCAAGCATCGAAGCCGGTTCTGATGTCACGGCTCGTGCAAAGGACGTCGAGTTCGTCACACACGTCTTGGCACGTGCCAGAACCTGTCATCGGGTCGAACACGCTGCGTGGCCTGAAGTACTGCAGCAAGTCGCGTATCAACCGCCCTGAGCAATTGCCGGGATACGAGCGGTCACCGTAGTCGCCTGGATCAGTGAAATGAAACAGACTCGTGAGCCACGGGACCGGGCTCGCGTTCATCGGTGCCTTCGGCAGCACCGCGATCGATGGTAGAGATGCGTTGGTACGCATAGTAGTAAGTGGTAAGCCTCTCTAAAAGCGGAGGCGCCAAAGCCGCATCTGGCCGCAGCGCACCAGTCAAAAGCAGAAAGCCGGGCAGCTTTTGACGGGGAGCACGGCCGGATATTTTCCAGCCGCCTCCGCTGAACTTCGTGTGTAACTCAAAGAGGTGCTGAGCATCGCGTAAACTTGGCGATGTCAGCGAAAGAAGTGATGCATCGAGGTCGAGGCTCTGGCAGTCCGAAGACCGCGCCGAGCAATGACGCACGAAGAGTCGGGGTGTCATGGCACCCCGAGTTTCCTAGGCAGCAGGTTTCTCCTGCAATTTCTGGATGTACTCGGAAGATCGTTGGATGACCGTCACGAGTGCGCCCAAGTCGGACGCATCGAAGTTCCGCGTGTACCGCCAGGTGCCGTCACGATCGCGATACGACCTCTCGAAAGAGGCCGAACAGAACGTAACAGGGGCACCTGCGTGGTGCTCGACGGTCCTCGTCCAGATCGATGCCGACACATCGCCCTCGCGGAACGTATGTATCGGTCTACGCTTCACGTCCTGTGGAGCGGGTGCCGCGTCCTTTGCGGCGGGAGCTTTCTTGCTCTTGGATGCTTCCATGCTGTTGGGGGTTACAGTGCGGAAAGGCCGCACGCCTAACCCACCAGGCCGTTCGTTCTCCATGAAGATCAAACGGCCGGTGGCTCGTAGCTGAACCGATCTCGGGTAACGGTCCAGAATGTTTCGGGTATCACTCACGCGATGTCGGACGAACTCCTGTGGTGCCTGCCGCTTCGAAACGGCTGTTGTTTTGGGGATGCGAAGCGCCGGTAAAGTTGCGGCGTGTCGCGGAAAGAACTCGCAGAGCGAGTTGAAGCTGGGCCAGTCTCAGGGGAACCGGCCCAGGCATCCGTGCTATCGCAGCAAGCTGACAACAGTGTTGACCGACAGCGTGACGGTCCACGCCGCAAGCAACAAGATCGCCACGCGCTTCATGCGCTCTTCGCGGCGCGACATCTTCAGTAGCGTCGCGGAGCTGTGCCGCATCGTCAATCTTTCCTTCTCGGTGTCCCACCATAGGGTCACTCCCTTCACGCCGAAATCGTTCGGATGCTTCTTGCGGTAGTCGTCGAGATCGCGTGAAACCTCGTCGAGTAGTTCACCGAGGCCGATGGTTTTCTGTTCGTCACTCATTGCTAGTTTGGGGAAATGGCAACAGTAAACGGCAGATCGGCTGATCTCCTGCCATCCCAGGGCCAGCGCACGAAGAATTGCCGTGTTTTCTAGGTGATTTTGGAGTTTTAGTTGTGATAACACCTCTATTTTGACAGGTTCTCTCTATCACAAG
>JAYTTY010000014.1:0-3184 GCA_043744795.1 Zavarzinella sp.
CACTCCGTCGCCCCTCCGGGGCTGAAAACCAAGATTGTGTCTTAGCCCCGGAGGGGCGACGGAGTGTAGCCCGTGGGTGAGGCTCGGCGAACCCCGGGGCTTTTATTGAACAGGCAACCATCATGAAAACCTCCCACTTCCTCGCCGCCTTGACACTCTTCGCCCTCGGCGGCGTCGTGCACGGCATGTGGACGCACCGCTGGAGCGAGACGGCCTTGGCGACGGCCGGCGAAGACTTGCTGTCCGCGGTCACGGAGCCGGTCGGCGAGTGGAAGCCGGGGCAGTTCTTCACGATCAACGCCAACGACGTGCCGAAGAAGACGCAGACCGTCTCCCGGCAGTTCGCCCACGACAAGTCGAGCCGCACGCTGGTCGTGTCGCTCACGTCCGGCGTGCCGGGCATCGTGGCGGCCCACACGCCGGACGTGTGCTACCTCGGCAGCGGCTACAAACTCAAATCCGCCGTCACGAAGGACAGCGTCCCCCTGCCGGGCGGCGGGTCGGCCTCCTTCTACGTCGCCGACTTCCAGAAGACGACGGCGACGGTGTCCGAGACCGTCCGCGTCCGCTGGGCGTGGTCGGCCGACGGGACGTGGGAAGCCCCCGACTACCCCAGACTGTTCTTCGCCCGCCGCCAACTCCAACTGCCCGTCTTGTACAAGCTCTACGTCGTGAACGTGCTCGACGAGACGGACTTGACCAAAGCCGACCCGTACCGTACTTTCGCCGGGGAATTGGCCGCCCAACTTGCCAAGGAAATGACGAACAACCGAGGGAATTAAGGATGAAGGATGAAGGATGAAGGATGAAAGGAAAACAAACCCACCAATCAGGGTTCCGGTTTTCCTTTCATCCTTGATCCTTCATCCTTCATCCCTTCACCAGATGCACACCACCGAGACGATCACCGAAGCCCCAGCGATTCCGCGGATCACGCCGACCTTGCTCCTGGCGGAGCCGGGGCCGGCGTTGCCGATCCGCGACGCGCGGACCTTTCGCCGGCACTTGCGTGCGAAGCGGTTCCTGGACGTGTCGCTGTCCCTGGTGCTGCTGGGGCTGTCGGCCCCGGTCGTGGCGCTGTGCGCGGCCGTCACGCGGCTCACGTCGCGCGGGCCGGCGTTCTACTCGCAGCGGCGGGTCGGGCAGTTCGGCCGCGTGTTCACCATCTACAAACTCCGCACGATGTACCACGACTGCGACCGGCTCACCGGCCCGAAGTGGTGCGTGCCGGGCGACCCGCGCGTGACGCCGTTCGGCCGTTTCCTGCGGGCCGCCCACCTGGACGAGTTGCCGCAACTGGTGAACGTCCTGCGCGGCCAGATGAGCCTCGTCGGCCCGCGGCCGGAGCGCCCGGAGATCGCCACGACGCTGGCCGTGCAAATCGACGAATACGACGCCCGCTCGGCCGTGCTGCCCGGCATCACCGGCCACGCCCAAGTCCACTTGCCGCCGGACGAGACGGTGGCCGACGTGCGCGACAAGGTCCGCTACGACCGCGAGTACATGAAGACGTGGACCGTGTGGTCCGACGTGATTGCCCTGTGGCGCACGGCCCTGACGGTGGCGAAACTGCGGGCGTGAGGCAACGGCTTTTGATTTGGTTCCCCCTCTCCGCCGCGGAGAGGGGGTTAGGGGGTGAGGTTGCCTTTGCGGTCAGCCCGTGAAAACCACCTCACCCCCCCGGCCCCCTCTCCGCGGCGGAGAGGGGGAGCAAGTGGGCGATTGATTTCCGGAGCGCCAGGAGGGCTTCTCCCATGACGACCCGTCGAAATGGATTTCGGCCGCGGATTTCCGTCATCGTGCCGGTCCGCAACGAGGCGGGCCACCTGCGGCGCACGCTGGACGGCCTGACCAACCAACGCTTCCCGGCCCACGACGTGGAAATCCTCGTCGTGGACGGCGACTCCGACGACGGCACCCTCGCCGTCGTCCGCGAGTGCCAGCGCCGGCACGCGAATGTCGCCCTGTTCTACAACCAGCGCCGGCTGTCCAGCGCCGCCCGCAACATCGCGGTGCGCGAGGCGCGCGGGGACTTTCTGGTGCTGGTGGACGGGCACTGCGAAATTCAAAACCCGGACTACCTGACCAACGTGGCCGAGGCGTTCGACCGCAGCGCGGCCGACACGCTCGGCCGGCCGCAGCCGCTGCGGGCCGGGGCGCTGACGCCGTTCCAGACGGCCGTGTCCGCCGCCCGCATGTCGTGGCTCGGGCACAACCCGGACTCGGCGATCTTCGACGCCGAGCCGCGCTTCGTCGCCGCCGACAACGTGGCCGTCGCGTACCGCCGTGAGGTGTTCGAGCGCGTCGGCCTGTTCGACGAATCGTTCGACGCCTGCGAAGACGTGGACTTCAACACCCGCGTCCGCCGGGCCGGGCTGACGTGCTACTTCACGCCGACGATCTCCGTGGACTACCAACCGCGGCGCTCGCTGACGGGCCTCGGCGCCCAGATGATGCGCTACGGCCGCGGCCGGGCGCGCCTCGCCCGCAAAGACCGGGCGACCATAACGAAAGCCAGCCTCGCCCCGCCGCTGGCGCTGGTCGCGTTAGTGGTCGGAAGTGTATTGGGTGTTCTCTGGTGGCCGATGGCGTTGGCGCTGCTGGCGGGCGTAGTCGCCTACGCCCTGCTCGTCGCCGCGGAGACGCTGCGGCTGGCCGCCCGGCACACGCCGGCCCCGGCGGCGGTGAAAAAGTTCCGCATCATTGACGACGAAGAGACGCTGGTGCCCGACCACCGGAAAATGGAAGATGCCAAGCCGACGGGAACCATGCTCGCCCGCCTCGGCCTACTCATGCGGCTGCCGCTGGTGTTCCCGGCCATCCACTTCGCCTTCGCGTGGGGCTACCTGCGCGAGATCGCGTGGGGCGGCCCGCTCAAGCCGGCCCCGACGCTGCCGCCGGCCGTGGAGCGGCCGCTGGCGATGAGCGCGTAAATGAACCGCCGGGAGGCGGTCTCGTTGGAGTTCCGCTTTTAAGCGGTCTGTGACCGTCCCGCCGCGGTAGGCAAGAGGACCGGAGTCTTCGACGGTCCGACCCCTTGGGCGAGCGGCGTCACCCGTGAAGGCCGGTTTTTACCTCACCCCCTAACCCCTTACAAGGGTAGGTTTCCGGCCGGGGCAGAGGGAAATTTAGGCGGGGGTCGCTGTTGGCATCCGTCGCAGCCCCCTCGGGGTCATCGTCGGCC
>JAYTTY010000015.1:0-12498 GCA_043744795.1 Zavarzinella sp.
CAAGCCGGATCAACGAGTGTTGATTTGTTCACCAAGCCAAAAAACTGGCTCCGGCAACGGGGACAATGCGCCCTGAAAAGTGCGAAAGACTAGTCCGAATCCAGAGGATCAAGCCAAGGCGTGGGGGTATTTCGGCGACGCGACTTTGCGCTTGTTCGGACTATCGGTTCAAGCCATTAAGATGCTAAAAGATCCGAAGTGTTTTGTCGCCGGTACGCCGGTCCATACGGAGTCTGGTCAAAAGCCGATTGAGCAGATAAAGGTTGGCGACCTGGTTTGGGCGTTCGACCGCCAAGTGAGCGAGTGGCGACTGTGTTCCGTCACCCGCAAATTCGAGCGTCAGTCGAACTTGATTACGAGCCTATCGCTGGCGGATGGGACTGAACTTACCGGAACAGACCGGCACCCATTCTGGGTCATTGAAGGCGAGGATTTGGCCGCCCGGCCGACCGGCGACCACGGGAGCGACGAAATTCCGGGCCGCACGCCGGGCCGGTGGGTGGCGATGAGGGCGTTGCGGGCTGGTGACGCCGTCCTCGCCCGGCACGGCCGTGTCACGCGCGTCGTTGAGGTGAATACGCGCAGCGAGTCAGTTCCGGTTTACAATATGACGGTCGCGGGATTGCACAGCTACGCCGTCGGAAACTCAGGCGTATTGGTGCATAACGGTGGCAAGGTGTATGATGAGTCAATCAGTCGGTTGGCGAAGACAAAGCCTGACATCCCCGAAAAGCCGACCGTCGCGGTCCAGAAAAATCGGAAGCCGGAAACGACCCCGGCCGGAGGCGCGCATGCCAAGGCAGTGGAAGCCCCGGCGGCCAAGGCGGTCAAACCGGAGACGGCGGCCGCCACGCGCGAAAAGTGGCGGCGGGACCGGGTGAAGACGGCTGACATCCCGCCGGCGAACCGGGCCGTCGTTGATCGCCAGCAGACGATCCACATGGACGACGCGGACCGGGCGGCAACCAGAGCGGCGTTCGCCCGTCGGGAGGCAGCCCAAAAGACGGGGATTAACGAGACCAAGAAGGCGGCTGGCCGGGAAGTGGGAACAGTCGGGGCCGAGCGGTACATGGCCAAGAACCGCAAGACGGCCACGAAAGTTTATCAAGACGCCACTCCAAACGGGAACGGAACATTTGACTATGTGTACAAAGAGGGAGACCAGTTCATCGTGGTCGAGGCCAAGGGGCTTGGGGGGCGACGGCGGACGCGAAACGCCGGCACGAAAGCGGACCCTATCCACCTTCAACAAGGGAGTCGGCCCTACTTTAACGATATACTCAAGACAATGAAAGTTGGAACCTCAGAGCAGAAAAGGATTGCCGAAGAACTGGAAGTGGCGTTGCTGACCTCTGGCAAAGTGACTTACATGGAAGTGGCAACCAAGAAGTCCGGACTAAAGAAGAAATGGTTTACCATCACCAACTTCTCAATGTAGCATAAAGCTAAGCATGAAGATTATTCAAGCACGACACGCGGTCGATCTGCAGTGGGCTTCGGACATGTTCCGTGGTGAAACGGCAAAGATTGATCGTTTCCTTTCTGCGGCCCGCAGCCAATCGCGGGTGCTGTCCACGTTCACGGGCATTGCAGAGTTCGTATACACATTCGGTGGCATCGTCGCACCGGACTCAACAGACTCGGCCCGCGGACTTGTCCTGGCCGCCCAAGCGAATACGGCGGTCCTTGTCTTCGCGCGGATTGACGATCCGCCCTGCCATGTCACCTTGGGCGCCGGCCCGCCGGTGACGTTTGCCGAGCCGGTGACGCTGGGTTGCGCGAACGCGACAGTCTGGTTGAACGGCTGCCGACAGGCGATGGTCACGCGGCAACCGCGGCTGCTCGACCTGCTCACGTCCGTGACCACAGACTTTTTGCGGACGACAACCTCCGCGCCGGACACCACGTTCTGTTCGGTGGACGTTCTGCGCGCCGTCGTCTCGACGCCCGCGCCCACGCAATCGGACGCCTTCCGGTGGCAGGCCGACTACTACGCGGGTTGTCTGAGCAAGTCGGACCACCACAGAGCGGTGCGTCACGTGGGCGTTCCGTACTTGGAAGTGATTCGTGGGCTAGAATCCGGCGAGGAAACCTCGTTCGAATCTGCCCTTATGGAGGCGTGCCGACTACACGGCAAGTATTACGGAGCGACCGAAAAATCGCGCAAAGACTCGAACGGCTTTGTGTCTCTTGAACTGACGGCGTTGGCGGCTCTCGCCTATGACCGCGGCATGAAATTCAACATTGATCTGTCTGAGTACGTGCCGGCGGCTTGGGTTCGTGGCGACATTTTCCGGCAAGTCTT
The DNA here is from genome assembly GCA_043744795.1 of Zavarzinella sp. Classification (GTDB taxonomy): domain Bacteria; phylum Planctomycetota; class Planctomycetia; order Gemmatales; family Gemmataceae; genus Zavarzinella. The sequence goes on from JAYTTY010000015.1 coordinate 2,306, forward strand.
GTCTTCCGCGCAGACGGCCAAATAGGTCAGGTGTAACCCCTCAGCCCGCTGAACGGCCCCTTGCGCTTTTGACGTGACTTCGCATCACGCCGACATGCGTCACCGCCGACTCCCGCCCCCGTGCTTGAGGCCGGGTTTCTGACCGCATTCCGGTCCTGCAAGCTGACCGAGCAACAGACCGACAACTTCGCCCGGCGGGATCCGCTGGAGTTGCGGTTCCCCCGGAGACGCCGCGATGCCGCCGACCTATGCCCCGACGCCGATCCCCACGGACGACATCCCGTTCCCGGCGGACTTGACGGCCCTGTTGGAGCGGCTGGCCGAGAACACGCACGACGTGTGGGCCGCCTTGCGCATTAAGCAAGGGTGGACATACGGCCCGGCCCGCAACGACGACCGTAAAGAGCACCCCGGCCTCGTCCCCTACGCGGCGTTGTCCGAAGACGAGAAGGACTTCGACCGGGCCACCGCCCGCGAGACGCTGAAGGCCATCCTGAAGCTGGGCTACCGCGTGGTGCGGTGACGCGGTTGAATAGGCCGCGGCTGTGCACGAAAGACAACCTCACCCCCTAACCCCCTCTCCGCGGCGGAGAGGGGGGACTGGCAAGGAACGTCGGGCGAGCGTCGCGCTTGCCTGAATCACACGGGCAAGCGAGACGCTTGCCCTACGGGCGGGAAGTCCCCGCCCGCTTGCTCCCCCTCTCCGCCGCGGAGAGGGGGCCGGGGGTGAGGTTGCTTCCTCCCCCGCCGGCCGGTACACCGAAGTCAAGCCCATGTGTTGATGGCCCCCGCGGAGTCCCGTCATGTCCGACCCGGTGCAGAGCGTCGAATTGGCCGTCACGATCATCGGCAACGAGAACGGCGAAGTGCTGTTCGACTACAGCGAGTCGTGGGGGGCCTTCACCCTGCCGATGACGCGCATCGGCGAGAAGCCCGGCATCTTGCCGCACGACGAGCCGACCGCGGAGCCGGCCGCGGAGGCCGCCCTGCGGGCGGCCGTCCAGGTGCTGGGCCGGCCGCTGGACGCGGGGCACCGGCCGCAGCCGGTGAACGTGTCCGTGGACCCGTACCACCAAAGCGGCCGGGACGGCGTGTGGAAGCGGTACGCCGTCAAGGTGTTCGCCCTGCGCGCCCCGGTCGGCTCGCCGTGCCCGCTGCCCGGCCACGCCGCCGTCTGGCTGCCGCGCCACCGCTTGGCCGACTTGGCGCCGGTCTCCCCGACCGTCGGCCCGATTTTGGACGCGATCCCCACGGCCGTCTGGGCGACGCTGATGGGGGGGTGAGTTCGGGCCGCCGGACTTCCAAGGGCATGAGCCACTGGCGGGTTTGACCCCCCCCGGCCCCCCCTTGCCAAGGGGGGGGAGAAGAAAAGGCCGGTCACCGCGGCCCGCTCAAGCGTTCGCACGGCGACGGATTTCCTCCCCCCCCTTGGCAAGGGGGGGCCGGGGGGGGTCGAACCCGCCAGTGGCTCACGCCCTTGGAAGTTCTGTTCAATCGGCGTGATTGCACCGACGGCAAGTGAGGCCGACTCGTTCTCCCTTGAGGTGTCCCCGCGATGAAATTCCCCCTCGGCGAGTGGCTGGCGCAGGCGCGGCGGTGGGCGCGGGCCAACGCGACCTTGGTCGCGCTGGCGTTGGCGGTGGCGACCGCCGGGACCGTCGGCGTCGGCGTATGGTTAGATGTCCGCAAGGGCGAGGCCGACCCGGCCGGGCAGGACATCACCGTCGCCGAGCGGGTCAGCACCGTCGTCTACCAGACGGCCCAGGTCATGCTCCTGAACATGGAGCCGAAGACCGGGTCGAACGGCTTCATCCTCGTCGGCCGCGTGTTCGCCGTGCTGTTCGTCGTCTTCCTCGGCTTCCAGGCCGTCCGGCAACTGCTCGGCGACTCGCTTCAAAACTTTCGGCTGATGAAGTGGCGGTGTTGGGGCCGGCACCACGTCGTCTGCGGGCTGGGGCGCATCGGCTGGCCCATCGTCAAGCAGTTGCACCGGGAGGGGCGGCGCGTCCTCGTCATCGAGCGCGACCCGGCCAACGAGCGCATCGACGAGGCCCGCCGGGCCGGGGCCGTGGTGCTGGTCGGCGACACGACGCAGAAGGAAGTGGTCGAGCGCGCCCTCCTCGGCCGGGCGGCGGCCCTGTACGTCGTGACCGGCAGCGACGACGAGAACATCGAGGCCGTCATCGACGCCTACACCGCGCGCCAGACGCCGGCCGCGGCGGACGCCTTCCGGTGTTACGTCCACCTGCTCGACCCCGGCCTGGGGGACGTGCTCGGGGACAGCTTGGCGAACACCGCCGGCGGGCCGGGCCTGCGGACGTTCAACGTCATCCGCAACTCCGCCCGCCGCCTGATCGTGGACCACCTGACGGCCGGCCGGCCCCGCGGCACGGACGAGGTCGCGCTGTACGTGATCGTCGGCTTCGGGCCGTCCGGGCAGACGATGGCGACGTACCTCGCGGAGTTGGCCCACTTCGAGAACCGGAAGCGCGCCCGCGTCCTGATCCTCGCGGACAACCCGGCGACGGCCGCCGCCGCCTTCCTCTCGCGCTGGGGGCAGTTCTCCCCGGAGACAGTGGCCGCGACGTGGGACGCCGTCCAATTCGACGCGGCCGCCGACGACTGGGCCGGCCGCGCCGGCCGGCCGCGGGCCGTCTACCACGCGGCCGCGGCCGAGGCCGTCGAGTACGCCTGCAACGCCGTCTTCGCCCCGTGCCCCGCGTCGATGGCCGACCGCGGCTTCGTCGCCCTGATGACGCGCCTGGCCGCCGGGCCGGGCGTGCGGCCGGCGGTGATCTTCTGCCACGAGACGGACAAGGAAAACTACGCCGCCGCGATGACGGCCGAGCGGAGCCTGCGCGTCGAGGGCGCCCTGACGGGGCCGGCCCGCGTCCGCCTGTTCGCGTGGCTCCCCCGGCAAGAGCCGCTCAAGCAAGTGCTGCTTCAGTACGAAGTGACGAGCGGCGGCGCGAAAGTCCGGCCAATCGTCCCGTTCGGTTCCTGCTCTGATGAGGTGCGCCTGGACGCCTTGGAAGACCCGCTCGAAGACCGCGTCGGGCTGGAGATCAACGCCGGCTTTTCCGACATCCCCACGGGCACGCCGGCGGGCCGGCAGGCGGCCGGCGCGGCTTGGCGGCAGTTGTCGGAGACGGACCGCCACTCGAACCGCATGGCGGCCGTCCACGTCGAAATCAAACTGGCGTGCCTTGGCTACCGCCTCGTCCCCCCGACGCGGGACGGCGCCCCCGACCCGGCCGGCCTCGACTTGCCGGCCGTGGACGGCCTGACGTTGGAAATCCTAGGCCACGCGGAACACAACCGCTGGATGGCCGAGCGCCTGCTGGCCGGCACGAGCCACGGCCCGAAGAGCAACAGCCCCCCGCGCCGCCCGACCCTGCGCCCCGCCGAGTCGCTGCCCCCGGAGGAAGCCGCCAAAGACCGCGACCAAATCCGCACGGTGTTCGCCACCCTGCAACGCCTGAACTACCGCGTCCGCCCGACGGGCGAGCCGCCGGCCCGCGAACTGCCGCCGCACGGCGGGGCGGGCGGGCAGGCGGGGGGCGGGTGACAAGCGGCTGTTGCCCACTTACTCCCCCTTCCTTCTTCGGGAAGGGGGCCGAGGGATTAGAACGGAGTTCCGTGGGTGTAGCGGTCGGCCGTGCCGGAAACAAAACCCCCTCGCCCCAACCCTCGCCCGCGAAGCCGGGAGAGGGGGTAAATTGGGCTCCCTCTCCCGGCTTCGCGGGCGAGGGTTGGGGCGAGGGCCTTCGCTGTTGCCTGCGGGAATGCGGCTTCTACCCCCGATACAGTATTTCGAACTCCGCTCTAGGCCGCATTGACTGAACATGGGTGATTTGCGATAGCAGGGCGGGTGGTTTTTCCCGTTCCGAGGTTTGCCATGCTCAGCCGTCATGATATCAGCGATGCCCACTGGCAGCGGATCCAACACCTCCTGCCTGGTAAGGCGGGAGGGCACGGCGGCGTCGGGAACGACACCCGGCTCTTCCTGAACGCCATCCGCTATCTGGCCAAGACCGGCATCGCCTGGGCCGACTTGCCGACGTGTTACGGCAAGTCGAACAGCCTCTGGCAGCGTTACAACCGGTGGTGTCAGCGGGGCGTGTGGGAGAAGATCGCCGCCGAGTTGCGGGATGACGACACCGAATGGCTCAGCGTCGACAGCTCGTGTGTCCGCGCGACCGTGGCCGCTGCCGGGGCAAAAAAAGGCCGGCGGAACCGGCGGCCAGGCGTCCGAGGCGTTGGGCCGCAGCCGCCGCGGCTTCGGCAGCAAAATCCACGCGGCCGTGAACTCGTTGGGGCATCCGGTGAGACTCCGACTGACCGGGTCGGAGGCCGCGGACAGCCCTCACCTTCCGGGGCTGATCGCCGGCGTGCCGGCCCAAGCGGCGCTGGCCGAACTGGAGGCGGACATCGGCGAGATCGGTTATCTTGGGTAGGAAAGCGCGCCGAACAAGGCGCCGCGATGCGCCTGGGCTACAACGCCGTCTGCGGTGCCTGAAAGCGGACGGTCGGTCACCGGAGGCTTCGTGATAGTGTGGACAATGTAAACTGGTTCGTCTGGCTCGTCGAAACTGGCGAGATCTCCGCCGGGCAGTTGGAAGAGGCCGCTGGCCTGGCGCGACTCCGCTCGATGCCGTTGCCCGACGCGCTGCTCGCGCTCGGGTACGCGGACCGCTGGGCCATCACGCGGGCGTTCTCGGTTCAACTCGATTATCCGCAGATCGATTTCTACGCCGCCCGCGTCCCCGACGAAGTCATCCGGGCGGTCCCGGACCTCGTCGCCCGTGACCTAGAAGTGTGCCCAGTGTCGGTGGCCGGGCCGGTGCTCTGGTACGCGACGCCGCACATCGTCGATGCCAGTCGCCGGGACCGGCTTTGTAGTATCCTCAATCGCGACGCCCGCCCGATGTGGGCGCCGATTGAGTGGGTTCGGGAGGCGGAGCGGGAGTACGACTCGGCATGGCAAGTGACCGAGGACGGGTGCGCGAGTCAGTGGGCGAAGTATGGCGACGAACACTGGCTGTTGGCGGCGGGCAACCGCTGCCGGGAATACGTCGAGGCGGGACGAAGCTGACGCTGTCCTGACCGATGGGGCGCTTCAACTTTTCGTGTCATCGTTATGCACTGGTCGGCCGCCCGATCCGTGGCCGGGTCTTCGGCCTGAAGGGCCGCTTACCATAGCCCAGCCCGAAAGGGCTGGGTTGGCGAACCATCGAGGTTGGCCCAGCCCTGCCGGGCTGGGCTATGGTAAGCGGCCCGTTGGACCGAAGAAACCCGAGCGACCTGCTCCATCGTCTCGAACTCCGCTCTTCGGCGGTTTGAATCCCGGAGTCGGCGTCACCCGTCCATGTCTTGGGCCGTCACGGCCTTGAATTCGCCGGACACTTCCCCCGCCTTTTTCTTCGAGCGGACGAACTTCATCGCGATCACCGTGCAGTCGTCGGCGAAGGGGACGCCGCCGGTGAACTGGTCCAAGGCGTCCAGGACGCGCTTGATGATGCCCTTCGCCCCGGCGGGGCACTCGCCCAAGGCCGCGTCCAGTCTTGCCGGGCCGAACGAGTCGTCGGCCCGGTCTTTCGCGTCGGTCACGCCGTCCGTGTGCAGGACGACTTGGTCGCCCGGCTTCAGGCTTACTTCTTCTTCCGGGTACTCGGTGCCGTCCACGATGCCCAAGGGGACGGCCCGGTGGCGGTCGGGCGTTTGTCGGGCGTTGTCGGCGGCGCGGGTGATGCGCGGCGGCGGGTGGCCGGCGTTGGCCCACGCCAGCGTGCCGCGGTCCGGGTCGTAGATCGCGTACACGGCCGTCACGAACGTCCCGAAGGCCCGCGTGTACATCTCCGTCAGGTGGTTGTTGACGTAAGTGAGCAACAGCCCGGCCGGGGCGGGCGGGCCGGTGTACGTCTTCACCAGCGAGTGCAGCACGGCGACCAGCATGGCCGCGGACGCCCCGTGGCCGCACACGTCGGCCACCAGCATGCCGACGCGGTTGCGCGGCAGGCGGAACACGTCGTAGTAGTCCCCGCCGGCCGTGGCCGTGCTGCGGGAGTAGACGCCCAAGTCCAGCGTGGAGACGCGGGGCAACTCCGTCGGCAGCAGGGCGCGCTGGAGCTTGGCGACTTGCCGCAGTTCGTGGTGGGCCGCGTCGTTCGCCTTGGCAAGCTGTTGCGTCAGCAGGGCGGCCTGCGTCGCCCGGCCGAACAGGTTGCTCATCCACACCAGTTCCGGCAGGCGGTCGGCGGTGAAGGCGTCCGGCTCGGCGCGGGTGACGACGACCATGTTGACCGACTCCCCGCCGTCGTACAGCGGGATCGCCATGAGTGACCGTTGACCCGCCAGGTACGGGGCCGCCGGGTCGTCGGGTGAAACGGCGAGTTGGTTGATGATCGCGGGTTGCCCGGCGGCGGCCAAGTCCGCGAGCAGCCCGCCGTTCAACACGGGGAGGCGGTCCGGCTCCTCCCACGGGTTGACCTCGCGCGCCCACAGGTTGAAGCGGGTGACGCGCACGGCCGGGGCCGCGAGGCCGCGGCGGCTCAGGGAGATTTGCCGGTCGGTCGGGAAGATTTCGCCCATGCGGCGGGCGTACACGCGGTACATGGCCTGCGGGTCGCGGGCGCGGCTCAGCTCCCGCATCACGTCCACGGTGAGGGCCAGTCGGCCGGCGTTGGCGGCCGGCCGGGGGTCGAAGAAGTCGGTCGCGTTCATGGCCCTTCCAGTAGACCCGCTCCCGCGCCGCGGGGCAAGGGCCGACTGGGAGAATTCACGCGAACCCCACAATCATTTGAAGTTGGCGGCCGAGAAGTGGTCGTGGGCGAACGGCGGGTTGAGTTCGACGTTCTTGTAGAAGTATTCGGCCACCAAGTCGTCCCCGGCCCGGATCACGGTGCCGACTTGAAGTTTCGTCTCCGCGTCCAGGTAGATGAACGACTGCGTCACCCCCTCGGCCTCCGGCGTCGGCGTGGTGCGGTGGAACACGTGGCAGCGGCGGCCGTCCAATTCCGGGACGGCGACGACGCCTTGGTAGGCGACGCGCAACTCGTTGCGGTCCTTGGCGGCTTGCCACGTCGCCAGCGTGCGGCGCAGGGCGTTGGCCATGCCGAACTGCGTCACCGGGGAGCGGGCCGCGTCGCGGGCCTCCGGGCCGTCCGGGGGCCGGGCCGCGAAACTCTTGCCCAACAGCCGCAGCGCGCCCTTGGCCGTGAGGCTGGACGGGACGATGAGCACTTGCTCGTCGTTCTCCCCGGCGACGTACAGGCTGGCCTCGGCCCGGCCTTTGCCTTCCAACCAGCGGCACTTCACGGCGAACGGCGACTCTTGGAACTCGCACGCGATCACTTCTCGGTCCCGCAGCTTATCGGTGATCTTCTCCCGCTTGACGAACGTGCAGCGGTACCCCTCGACGGCCATGCGGTGCCGGGCGAGGACGCCTTGCAACACGGCCATCGGGTCCGCTTGGCATTGGTCCTCGAACGACATGCCCGGCGTCGGACCGGCCGTCGGGGCGGCCACCGGGGCGGCGGTCAGTTGCGCCTCGCTGCTCGTCACCCGGCGGGCCGGCGTGAACGCCAGGCACGCGGCCATGAGCAGCAGCAAGGGGACGGTGGTTCGGAGGTATCGTCGCATGGCGCTTGGGGTTGGAGGGGGCGTCGATTCGCCCCGGCACTAACAACATAGGCTGGCGGGGCAAGCGGGGCAAAACCCCCGACTTAAAATGATCGGCCGGGGACGCTGTTCACCTTCAGCGGCCCCGGCGCGGAAACCGATGAAGGGGTTGATCGGCGCCGGCGGAATCGGCACGGTCGGACAGGGGACAGCCTCTCATGCGCGTCATCGCATCGGTCATCGCGGGTCTGACAGTCTCGGCCGCCGTCACGCGCGCCGACGGGGACATTACCCAAGTGCTGGCGGGCCAGCCGGCCCCGGCCGCGACCGTCATTCCGGGGACGGAAACGGGAGACCTCCCGCCGCTGCTCGTCGTGCCGGGCGAGCCGGCCGTGCGGACCAGCACGCGGAAGAGCTGCCGGACCTGCGCGAGTGACTACAACCCGAACTTAGCCTACCTGCCGGACGAAAACCCCGACTGCCGCGGCGGCCGGTGCGGCGGGGCGAAGTCGCCCGCGGCCGAGACGGTCCGCGTCAGCGCGGACGCCGTCATCGCCTTCGGCAGCAACATCCGCGACGTGGACCACGAGGTCATTTGCGGCTTCAAGCTCGGGGCCGCGACGTGGCTCGACGCCGGGCACACGGTCGGCCTCGACGCCGGCTACTTCGGCGCCCACGACCCGTTCCGTAACACGTTCCTGACCGTGAACGGGCCGACGCTCATCGACTCCCCGGTCACGCTCAACACGGCCGACGCGAACCTGCGGCTTGAGTGGTACACCGGCGGCCGCGTCCGCGTGGACGGCCTCGTCGGGTACCGCTACCTGAGCCTGCACGAGCAAATTTTGGAAGGGTCCGCCGCCGGCGTGAACTTCTGGGAGACGCACAACTCCGTGACCCTCGGCCAAGTCGGGGCGGCCGGGGCGTACCGCTTCGGCCCGTACACGCTGGAGGCGCTGTTGAAACTCGGCTTCGGCCGCAACAGCGAGACGGCCGAAGTCAACGGCGTCCGCACGCGGACCAGCGACTTCGCCGTCGTGCCCGAATTCGCCGCCCGCGCCGGCTACGGCTCCGACGGCTTCCGCATGGTCATCGGCTACCAAATGCTCTACCTGAGCCAAGCCGTGCGGCCCGACAATCGCCAGCCGGGCGACTACTTCCTGCACGGCCTGACCCTCGGGGCCGAAGTGCGGTACTGAGTCAGTCCGGCAGCTTCATCCCGGCCATCATTTCTTGGAAGAGCGGCTCGATGTCGTCGAGTTCCGTGTCGCACGTCTGGGCCATCACGAGCAGCGAGCCGGTCCCGGCCGGCAGGGTGCGGATCCAGGCCGTGTTGGTCAGGTCCAAGTGGAAGAAGTGGACGTCGTACCCCACCGCCGGCTGCCCGCCGACGGCCTCCACGGCGTCGTCCGCTTCCAGCGTCTCGTACGACTCGCGCAGCCCGTCCAGCGCGGCGTCGGCCATGTCGGTCGGGTCGCCCACGTCGTCCTGGTAACTGACGACCAGGTACGCCGTCGTCGGGCTGTTGAACGAGACGGTCCAGCCGGCCTCGACTTTGTCTTCTTCAAAGGTCCAGTCGTCCGGGTATTCGAGGACGATGCCGTCCCGCTCAAAAGTCTGGGCCACGCGAACCTCTCCGGCGGGGGGAACTCCGTCCATGATATGCCGCGGGCGCTTGCGGCCCGCCGGGATTTCCCGAAGATAGGCAGTCGCCCGGCCGCGTGATGGAATGGCAGACATAGGGGACTTAAAATCCCCCGTTCGGTAACGGACGTGTGGGTTCGAGTCCCACCGCGGCCACTCGGTGTTTATGCTCCGATTTGTCCCTAGATGACTGCGCCTGAACAAGTTCATACGGGACAATCGGTTCCGTCAATTCTGGACAGTTCCCGCCTTGTCCTGACTGCACCGGTTTTTGCACCATTTCGGGGGTCACTGCACCGGATTTTGCAGCGCGCCGGAAGTCGTCATCCGTGACGCGAAGGTAATGCTTTGCGGCCACCGTTTCCGAGTTGCCCAACCACGCGCAAACGACGTGAGAGGGATAGTCTTTTGTCAGTTCCGTTTGGCGAGTCGCCCGCAAGTTGTGGAAGAGGCGCGGCCACTGAATCACTCCCGCCCGGCGAAGGATGGCGGTGAATGTCTTCCGATAGATTTGGTCCGGATTACGGTGCGTCCGGACAACGTGAACGGTCCCCGGTTGAGCCGCCTCAAAACCAGCTTCAAGGTGCGGCCGGAGTTCGGGGAAGATCGGCGTGAACCGCTCCCCACCGCCCTCATGATGTTCTGTCTTCGGGCTTGTCACCCGAAGGCGGTCTTGATCCCAAAGCACATCGGCCCACGTCAACAGTTGTATTTCACTCGGACACCGTAACCCGCCGAACCGGGCAAGGGCAAACACCAACCGGAGTTCAGCGGTTGGACACGCTTCCAAGACTTTGGCGACGGTTTCACGGTCCACGAAATGCCAATTAGCCATCACAACTGTCCGGCTAAACTCGGGTCACATCTCTGAAGCCGCCTGAATTCCAAGGTCGCGCCGCGTGTCGTCGGCGCGCACGACTTCAACTTGC
>JAYTTY010000016.1:0-12449 GCA_043744795.1 Zavarzinella sp.
TTGGTGGCATGGGCAAGATGCTGACTTGCCCATCTTGCCCAAACGCATCCAGTTTCCGGTCATTTGAGGCCCAGAAGAGCCAACTGCGTAACTCCTAAACTTATTGAAGTAGGCTCATCGGCAAAGTCAACGCCGATGGGTGGGAAAAATGGGCCAGATGCGTTCCCGATGACGGGAATCCGCCGTCATTCGATGCCTAAAAGCTGGCACGCGCTTTCATACGTGCCTTCCAAGTCCAACGGAATATGCAGGTCATCGCGTAACCACATCGTTGCCGGAGGCAGCGGCGCGCCAAGGGCGAGGGGCCGGTGCCAGACGTGCCAGCGCGGGCGATTTAGCGACGTAAAGACGCGGCTAGTGGCGGTATAGATCGTGGCTGGCTCCCTGCCGATGGCCGGGTCGCGGTGGCCCGTCAAGTCGAGCAATTCCGCGTACAGACTAAAGCGGAACGTCGTCACAGGGTCAACGACGATGACACACACTTGGCGTTGCAACAGGCCGGCCCACTTGGCCGCGAAGGCTCGGCGGTGTTCCGGCCGGTCCTTGTTCGCCGGGCTGACGATCTCCACCGCGGCCACCAACTGCCGCGCCCGCCGTAAGTCGTATACGAGCACCTCGAACTGCGGCAAGTCGGCCAAGTGCGTCTCGGTCGTAAACGTTGGAGCCTCGGCCGCGACTTCCGACATGACTGCCGTCCCGCCGGACCCGTCCGGCTCGGTGAATCGAACGGCGTCATCCTCGAACGTGGCGATGTCCACTTCGGCCACGCGGCCGAGGTGCGTCCCCGGCTCCGCGAGGTAGCCCGGCGGGAGCAACGGGCGCAACTGTTGCACCATGCAGACAGGCCAGGTGGCATGGAGCGCCGACCAGTTGTGCCGGTCGTCTACAGGGGATCGGAAATGGTCACGCAACGGCATGGGAAAATCTCCTCCGCGTCACTTTATCAAACGGCCCGGATTTCTGATACGCTTGAGGGGGGAAGCGTCGCGTCGCCGGGGAGGGCCGCACATGCCGATTCACGATTGGAGCCGGGTGGACGCCGGGATTTTTCACCACTTTCATCTGGGTTGGATCGACCAGATCGCCCGCGCGCTGAACAAGAGCCTGCCGCCGGACCATTACGCCCTCGCCGAGCAGATCGCCGGGGGGTTCGGGCCGGATGTCCTGACTCTTCAGCGGCAAGACGACGGCGGTGATTCTGGCGACATGCGGGGCGGTGTGGCGATGGAAATTCGCCAGCCCAAGGTGCGGGTGCGGCAACTCGGTCAAGAGGATGTCTACGCCCGAAAGGCGAAGGGCGTCGTCATTCGCCACACGAGCAACCACAAAGTCATCGCCGTCGTCGAAGTCGTGTCGCCGGGGAACAAAAGCAGCCGGCACGGCATTCGGGCGATCGTGGAGAAGGCCGTTTCACTGATCCGCGGGAAAATTCACCTCTTAATTCTTGACCTATTCCCCCCCGGCCCGCGAGACCCGGACGGCTTGCACCCGTTGATCTGGGAACGGTTCGCGGATGAGGCGTACGCCCGCCCGGCCGACTCGCCGCTGACGCTCGTCGCCTACCGGAGTGATCGGCCGCCGGAGGCTTTCGTGGAGCCGACGGCCGTCGGTCTGCCGCTCATCGAGATGCCCGTTTTTCTGACGCCGGCAGACTGGATTCCCCTCGTCTTGGAACCGACCTACGTGGCCGCTTGGGAAGCCGTCCCGCAGTATTGGCGGGAGCAAATCACATCCGCTCCACGCACTTGATGCCCAACAGGTCGAGCGTCAACTGAATGGTGCGGGCGGTCAGATCGACCAAAAGCAAGCGGCTGTCCCGCAACTCGGGCGTCTCGGCCTTCAGCACCGGGCACTGCTCGTTAAAGGAACTGTAGCTCTTGGCCACGTCCCACAGGTACGCCGTCAGGTGGTGCGGCATGTACTCGGCGGCGGCGGTTTCGAGGGCGTTCGGCAGCCGGAGAAGTTGCAAGGCCAACGCCCGCTCCGTCGGCTGGCCCAGGATCACCTTCGGCGGGTTCGTGCGGAACCGCTCGACGGCTTCGCCCCCCTTGCGGAAGATGCCGCGGCAGCGGGCGAAGGCGAACTGCATGTAAGTGGCCGTGTTGCCGTCCGTGGCCAGCATTTTCTCCGGGTCGAACTTGTAATTGCTCGTCCGGTTCTGGCTCAGGTCCGCGTATTTGACGGCGCCGACACCGACCGTCTCGGCGATGCTTGAAATCTCCGCCTCATCCAAATCGGGTACGTCGTGCCCTTGTGTTTTCCGCGACTCGTAACTCTCCCAATACTTCTTCCGGGCCAAGATGAGGGCATCATCAAGCAAGTCGATCAGTTCAGGCGGTTCGCCTTTGCGGGCGGCCATCGGCTTGCCGTCTGCCCCCAATACGCTGCCAAAACTGAGGTGTTCAAATGTCGTATCGACGTACCCCCACCGTTTCGCTTGAGCAAACAGGGTCTTGAAGTGTAACGACTGACGGAAGTCCACGACGTAAAGCAGCACCCGAGCACCGAACTTTTCGACCCGGTGCCGGACGGTGGCGAGGTCCGTGGTCGTGTATGTGAACGCCCCGTCTCGCTTGCGGATCAGCGCCGGCGGCTCCTCTTTGCCAAGTTCTTCTTCCGTCTGCGGGATGTTGCCTTTCGCGTTCGGAATCACCACCGCCCCTTGGCTGTCGGCGGCGATGCCCTTTGCCAAGTGTTCTTCAACGATACTTGAAAGTTCTGAGTTGTAGGAACTCTCCCCGAGTTCGTGGTCGAACGTGAGGATGCCCAATTTTTCATACGTCGAATGCAGTTCCGCCAGACAGGCCGGCATGAACTCGTGCCAGAGGCGGACATTCTCCGCGTCGCCCGAATGCAACTTGGCCGTCTCTTGTCGGCACTGTTCGGCGACGGGGTTGGCGGCGGCTTCTTCGTCTTCGCCGCCGGTCTCCTTAATCAGCGTTCGCACGGCTTTGTACAGGCTGGCCAACTCGCGCACGGGTTCTTTGGCGTAGGCGTCCCGGTCGAGGAGGTTCTTGTAGCCGTACAGTAGGATGCCGAATTGCGTGCCCCAGTCGCCCAAGTGGTTGTCGCTGACGACGGGGTGGCCGAGGAAGCGCAGCAACCGCGTGATGGAGTCGCCGATGATCGTGCTGCGCAGGTGGCCGACGTGAAGGGGCTTGGCGACGTTCGGCCCGGAGTAGTCGATCACGAACCGCTTCGGGTTGGTCGCCACGGGGACGCCGAGCCGGTCGTCGGCGGCGGCTTTTTGAAGTTGCTCCGCGAGCCAGTCGGTCTTCAGTTTGATGTTGATGAACCCCGGCCCGGCGACCGTTACGGTCTCGACCATCGGGTTGGCGGGCAGGGCGGCGATGATGGCGTTCGCCACCTCGGGGGGCTTCTTTCCCATCGCCTTCGACAGGGCCATCGCCATGTTCGCTTGGTAGTCGCCGTGGTCCGCGTTGGCGGCCGGCTTCACCATCGCCACATAGTCGTCCAGCTTCGCGGGGTCGGCCGGCAAGGCGGCGAGGGCGGGCCGGAAAAGGGAGCGGACTTCGTCGAGCAGGTTCATGGCGTGAAATCTTACTTTGAGCGAAAAGAAGAAAAGAAGACTCACCACAAAGGCACAGAGGATGCACAACGTTTCACCGAGAAGACCGGAGAAGTGTCTCTTCCGTCTTCTCGGTGAGTCTTTGTGTGACCTTCGTGCTTTTGTGGTGAGTCTTGTCTTCCCGGAATTTATTCCGTTCTACTCGCGTTCCCAGTCGATGCGGGGGGCGTCGGCCCACAGCTCTTCGAGGTTGTAGTAGCCGCGCGTGTCGGGGTCGAACACGTGGACCAAGATGTCCCCGTAGTCCTGAACGATCCACTTGCTGGCTTGGTAGCCCTCGATGCCGCGGCGCGCGTCGCCGACGGCCTTCACGGCGTCGTCCACTTCCTCGGCCAACGTGTGGATTTGCCGGCGGCTGGTGCCGGTGCCGATGACGAAGTAGTCGTACAGGGGGTGAATCTTGCGGAGGTCCAGGACGGTCACGTCCCGGGCTTTGTGGTCCCGGAGGGTGCGGGCACAAATGGCCGCCCGCTCGAGGACCGGGGGAATGGTGCGGACGGGGGAATCGACGGTCGCGGTAGTCAAGAGACCTCCTCCATGTGGAAAAGAGTGGAGGAAGTAGTCAGTCGGCAAGCCGAACGCGACTGCGTTGGGTTTGTGGCCGTGGGTCACCTCCTCCGATGATCCAAATGGCACGTGCGACGGCCCCGACCGACGGATCGGGACACCTACTAAATCATTGCCGCCGCGCCCGTAAAGTCAAGCGAACCCGCGGCTATTTCGACACTTCGGCCCGCCGCGCCGCCCGGACCTGTCGGGCTTTTCCCGCCCGGGCTTACCAACACTTGACGCTTGGACACGGGAAGATCGCGGAGGTTCCCGCGAATCGGTGATTTTCCCCCGCCGGCCGGTCGCTATCATCCCCTCTGCGACCCCGCCTCCCCCGGAAACACCCGCCATGCCGAAGGTACTGATTGCCTCCTCCCCGTTGGTCAACCAGCCCGGCGAACACGTGGACGCCCTCAAGGCCGCCGGCCACGACATCGCTTTCCCGCCGACGAGCGCCATGATGGCCGAAGACGCGCTGTCGGCTTGCCTCACGGGAATTTCCGGCGTGGTCGCCGGGTCCGAGCCGTACACGCGGAAGGTGATCGCCAACAGCCCGCAGTTGAAGGTGATCGCCCGCGTCGGCGTCGGCTACGACGCCGTGGACGTGCCGGCCGCCACGGAACACGGCGTCGTCGTCTGCACCGCCCCCGGCGCGAATCAGGACGCCGTCAGCGAACACTGCTTCACGCTGATGCTCGCGCTGGCCAAGAGCCTGATCCCGCAGAACGACACCATCCGCGCCGGCGGGTGGGTGCGCTCCCCCTGCGTGCCGCTGCGCGGCAAGACGCTCGGCCTCGCCGGGCTGGGCCGCATCGGCAAGTCGATGACGACACGGGCGCACGCCTTCGGCATGACCGTCATCGCCCACGACCCGTTCGCGGACAAGGAATTCGCCGACCGGCACGGCGTCACGCTCGTCTCTCTTGAAGACCTCATGCGGCAGTCCGATTACCTCTCCCTGCACATGCCCCTCATCACGGCCACGCGGAAGATCATCAACGCCGAGCGGCTGAAACTGATGAAGCCGACCGCCTACATTCTCAACACCGCCCGCGGCGGCGTCATCGACGAGCCGGCCTTGTACGAAGCCCTTCGGGACAAGAAGATCGCCGGGGCGGGGCTGGACGTGTTCGACCCGGAACCGCCGGCCCCGGACAACCCGCTGCTGAAACTCGACAACGTGGTGATGACCTCCCACCTGGCCGGCACGGACGTGAAGTCCCTCGCGGACATGGCCCTGCTGGCCGCCAAGTGCGTCGGCTGGGTGCTCAAGGGGGAGTGGCCCAACGAGTGCGTGGTGAACCCCGAAGTACGGGCGAAGCTCAAAAGCCAAGGCTGAGGCCGTTCTTTCGGCATCGGCGTTTAATCTTCCGCATGGGGGTATCGGATTGCCAAAGCGACTTCGATACCCCTGTCAGATAACCCGGAAGTGATTTTGCCGAAAAAGCATCCATTTCACGATAATTCCGCATATTTCGTTGACATGGTTTGTCGATCGTTTAGACTTGGCACATCTCTCGCACCTCATAACGCCAAATCATCAGTTTTGCCGACGTTCTACTTCGCCGCCGGCCAACGCGGTGAGGTTCGCAAAACGAAGGATGCCATGCGCTCTCTCAATTCGTTGGATGAAACCACGGCCAAGAGAGTGCGTTTTGTGACGGCCGCATTGTGGTTGGTCACAACCGTGTTCGTCGCGGCCGCCACGAGTCCGGGGGCTCTCGCCCAAAAGCCGCTGGTGCCGCCCGCGCCTCCTCCTCCTCCGTTCCAGCCTCTCCCGGCGCTTGCCGAACGGACCCAAACCGAACGGACGGTGACGGTATCGGTGGACAAACTCGGCGACGGCAAGATGGTCATCGATTGCAAATACCCTCCAGCGGCGTACCAACTCGAAATGAACCGCTGCCGGCCGTCACGTGAGCAAATAGCCGGCGAGGCGCCCCCGCCGCCGGACATCGGGCTTTACCTTCGGTCGTTGGCCGTCAGCAAAATGTGGTTCATTCTGGACCCCTACCGCGGCACGTTCAACGACGCCACGAACACGATCCATCTGGAAGTCATCGTCCGCGGCATGGCACGTAATGAGCGCGGAGACTTTTGGGAATGCCTGCTCGTCGAGGATCAGGACATTCGGACGGAGACGGCAGGGATCTACAAAAACACGGCGACCCTGAGCAACGTGGCAAAAGCGGGGCCGCTGGCCACGACTTACAAAATCGAGACGCCGGCCGGGAGCGACGGCCTCAAGTTGCTCCGAGAGCCGCTGCGGTTGGCGTACCGGCCGCCGGCCGTGCCGGCCGGCGCCGGCGTCAAGACCGGCGTGGATTTTCGCTTCGAGGCGAAGCCGTACGTGATGACGTTCGCGGCGAAGTGCTACGCCTCGCCCGAGAAGTTCCCGCAACTCTGGGCCGCCCGCACCACGCTCCGGAACACCGGCGACCAGCCACTTCAGGACTGCCGCGTCCGGTTCCGACTGGCGGAATACACGGCCGATTGGGGCGAGTGGAGCCGCTGCGCGACCGTCCTGCCCTACCAGACGGTGGCGGACCCGTATTTCCCGCTGCTGGACATCGACAAAGTCAACAAACTGGAGGGGCGGCGCACGACCACGCTCAAAGTGGAATACGAGTACAAGCAGGCCGACGGCAAAGTGGTCCGGGACGACGTCTCCCGCCGGGTGGAAATCCTCGGCCACAACGATTTGGTCTCGTCCTGCCTGCCGACCGAGGAGTTGACCGATTTCTACTCCGTGTGGAACAACGGGCCGCTCGGGCTGGCGTGCTTCGTCACCAAGGACGACCCGGTCGTCCGGGAAGCCGCCGGCCTCATCAGCGGCAAAACGCCGGGGCTGGACGCCAAGGCTGGGACCGACGAGAGTGTGATCGCCTTCATGTACGCAACGTATGACTTTCTCCAGCACAACAAGACCGCGTACCAGTTGCCGCCGGGGCTGTTCAACGGCCGGGAGTTCGTCCAACACGTCAAGTACGGCCGCGACGTGTTGCAGAACCGGGCCGGAACCTGCATCGACTTGGCGATCTTCTTTGGCAGCGTCTGCGAGGCCGCCGGCATGGAGCCTGTCCTGTTCTTGGTCAAAGGCCACTGCTTCCCGGCCGTCCGCCTGCCGCAGTCAAAAACGCTGTTCGCCTTGGAGGCCACGCGAATCCCGCGGGAGGACTTCTGGACCGCGGCGGAAGAAGGGGCGGCGGAATTGAACGAAGTGCTGACGGGGAAGAAGCCGGCCTACAAGGTCGATATTCTGGAACTCCGCAAGCAGGGGGTCAATGGGTTGGAACTGCCGCGGTTGCCCGGCGGGACCGTGGCAGCGTGGAAATACGAGCGGGGCCGCATCTTGGATTGGCAAGGAAAAATGATCCGCCCGCGGGCGGTCAAGCCCGGGGAGGTCGTCACCAACTCGATCGGGATGAAGATGACCCTTGTCGAGGCCAAGGCCCCGTTCCTATTCGGCTCCCCGAAGTCCGAGGCGGGCCGTAACGAAGACGAACTGCAGTTCAAGGTCATCTTCCGAAACCCCTATCTCGTGGGCGTCTACGAGGTGACGCAAGCCGAATACGAGAAGGTCATGGGGGCGAACCCCAGTTGGTTTTCCGCGAAGGGAGGAGGCAAGGACGCGGTCGCGGGGATGGACACCGCCTTGTTCCCGGTCGAGCAGGTAAGTTGCGAGGACGCGAAAAAATTCTGCGAGCGGCTCTCGGCGATGCCGGGCGAGCGGGCTGCCCGGCGGTTATACCGACTGCCGACCGAAGCGGAATGGGAGTATGCGTGCCGCGGGGGGACGACGTCCGCCTTCAACGTCGGCGACGGCCTCACGTCGAAAGACGCCAACATTGCTGGCGACAAGCCGTACCTGGACGCGCCGGCCGGGCCGAACCTCCAGCGCACCGCCAAGGTCGGCTCGTACAAGCCCAACAAGTTCGGCCTGTACGACATGCACGGCAACGTCGCGGAATGGTGCGCGGACGGGTACTTCAAGGAGCGGCAATTTCAGAGCATGCGGCTCGACCGGATCGGCATCGACTCGGACGGCGACAAGGTCGCGATTGACCCGGACGGCGACCCGAAAAGTGAAACCAATCTTCTGCGGGGCGGGGCATACGTCGGCGCCATCACGTTGTGTCGGTCGGCCGCCCGGCGCGACCGCGCCCCGACGTACCAATACCGCACCAACGGCTTCCGGGTGGTCTGTGTTCTCCCGGAACACCTCGACCGATAACCCCGCCCAACCGCCCTTCCGCTCGGGGCGGCTTCCCCCTTTGACTCGGAGCCGATTCTATGACGACGCGCAAGATAACCGTGACGGCGCTTCTCGGCTTGGCCGTGATTTTTTCGGCCGCGGGCGCCGACGACAAGGGCAAGGGCGAGGACTTGAGCAACATGGATTTGCGCAAGCGAGACTTCTCGTCGAAGACCATGACGAACGCCACTTTTGAGAACTCCGAGTGCCAAGAGTGCAAGTTCGTCAGCGCCGTTCTCAAAGGGGCCAACTTCGCCGGGGCCGATTTGACGGGTGCGTCGATGCTCAAAGCCGACTTGACGGGGGCTGACTTCCGGGGCGCGAAAATCACCGGCATCATTTTGAACCAAACGAACCTGGCCAACGCCGTCTTCGAACGAATGGACCTGTCCAAAGTGGAACTCACGCGGGTGAACTTGCGCGGGGCCAACCTCCGCAACATCAAGGCGATGGGCGACGTGCTCGACGTTTGCTTTATCGGGGCCGACCTGCGCGGGGCCAATCTGACGGAAATGACCGAGTTGGGGAACGGGGCCTACAAGTCGAATTTCAGCAAAGCCAAGTACGACAAGGCCACCCGCTGGCCGAAGGGGTTCAACCCCGACGACGAGGGGGCCGTGTTAACGCCGGACGACAAAAAGGAATAAGGTCAGGCCCGCGACCGCCACCGTGTTTTGACCCGAGAGCAATCCCGCCGACCGCGGCCGTTTCGAGAAACGGCCAAAGGATCGGCTTAATTCGCCAATAGGAGGTTTCCGTGAGAGTTCAATTGACCGCCGCGTTCACCGTGCTTTGTTTCGCGACGGCGCCGGCCGCCTTCGCCGAGGACAAGAAGGACGGCGAAAAACCCAAAGGCCAACAACTCAACGACATGGACTTGAGCGGTAAGGATTACAGCGGCAAGAATTTGGCATACGCCAATGTTGAAGACTCCGTTTGCAAGACAACGAACTTCAACAAGTGCAATCTGACGGGGGCCAACTTCGCGGGCGCCGACCTGCGGACGGCACGCATGAACGGGGCCGATATGACCGGGGCGGACTTCCGTAAGGCCAAATTGGAAGGCGTCGAATGGGGCTTTGTCGATCTGTCGAAAGCGAACATGGAAGGACAGGACTTGTCCAACGTGGTCGGCTTGAATCAAGTCAAGTTTCGCGGCACGAATCTTCGGAATCTTAAAGGCATCGGCGGCATTCTCAACGGCTGTGATTTTACCGGCTCCGACCTGCGGGGGGCCAACCTTTCGGGTCTGACCCAAGCCGGCGCCAAGGCCAACTTCAGCAAGGCCAAATACGACGAGGACACCGCGTGGCCGAAAGACTTTGATCCGAAGGAAGAGGGAGCTGTGTTTATGACGAAGGAGAAAAAATAAGGGCGAGTCCTCACCGGCTCAACCCTGCCGGCCGGTCCGGTGCCACCTGTCGTCCGTGGCCGCTTTGTAACGTGACCGCTGACGTGGAAAGTTCAAGTTGAAACGGTGACGCTCACTCTTTCGCCGCCGTGGGCTCGATCATTTTTTCAGATCGAACACGGTCCCGTCCGCCGGCTGGATCGCCGTGTGCAGCGAGGCCGCGTCCGCGTCTTTCTTGATGAAGTGGACCGACCCGTCGGCCATGGCGGCTTGAAAATCGCCGTCGAACATCCCGCGCAATCTCGGGACCGTCTTCCGGTCGTAGTCGATGTCGTCCGGCTTCGTCCAGATCACCGGCTTTTCCAGCTTCGACCACCAATGAATGTGTTCGATAGCCCGTCCGTGAAGTTGGCGAATGTCGTTTGCCGATCCGCGAGGAGGACAGTTTTCGGCCCGGCGAACATCTGGTAAAAGGACTTCCCTTTCTCGAACCGGCCGCGGACTGGCTGATAGATTTTCGAGATTTTCGGGATCAGTTTCGCGTTGTGGTCGCTACCCCGCGGTTCGTCGAACCGGAACTCGTTGGTGAGTTCGTCGTTCCCCGACCCGCGATGATGAGCGTTCAGTTTACCCACGGCAAGGCGACAGGTCCAAGCGGAATCTCGCGTGACGCGGGCCGTCCGGCGGGTTATGCTATGCGGATTCCTTCGCACCCGGAGATGATGCCATGCGCCACTTGATGCTGTTCTGCACTTTGTTCGCCTCCCCGGCCTTCGCCGACACAAAGGAAGAAGGCTTCATTCCATTATTCAACGGCAAAGACCTCACGGGGTGGGTCAACGCCAACGGGCACCCGAGCACGTTTTTCGTTAAGGACGGGATGATTGTCACCACCGGCAAGCCGACCGGGTTCATGCGCACGGACAAGCAGTACGAGAACTTCATCCTGGAGATGGAGTGGATGCACATGAACAAGACCGAGGTCGGCAACTCCGGCCTGTTCGTGTGGGGCGACCCGCTGCCGGCCGTCGGCACGCCGTACACGCGGGGCATTGAAGTGCAGGTGTTGGTGAACCTGAACGTGAAGGACACGTACACCAGTCACGGCGACTTGTTCAGCATCTGGGGGGCCAAGTGCAAGCCGGACCGCCCGCACCCGAAGGGGTGGGAGCGCTGCCTGCCGAGCGAACTACTCTGTAAGGGCGGCGGCGAGTGGAATCACTACCGCGTCGAGGCGAACAACGGCGTCATCAAGCTGCACGTCAATGGGAAGGAAGTTTCCGGCGTGAGCGAGTGCAACCCGCGCAAGGGGTATTTGGCGCTGGAATCCGAGGGGGCCGAGTGCCGCTTCAAGAACATCAAGATCAAGGAACTCCCCAGCACGAACCCGAAGCCCAATGAGATCGCCGATGAGGCCAAGGGGCACACGTTGATTTACAACGGGCTGGATTTTGACGGTTTGACCGTCGCCAAAGGCACGGCGTGGAAAGCGAACGTCGGCAGTTTGCGATTCACGGGGAAAGACGCGAAGGACACGCTAACCACGAAACAAAAATACAAGAACGCGGAACTAATCTTCGATTGGCAGACACCGGCGAAGGGTCAAGATACGATGCTGACAGTCGCGTTCGGCGGTGAAAATGGGGCAAAGCTCAATTTGACGGCTGATAAATTTAGCGGGTCGGTAGGGAGCTTGACATTCGTAAGCACTTTGGGCATCAAAGCCGCAGGCAATTGGAACAGGGCGAAAATCTCAAAGGGGCCGGAGAAAGTTACCGTCATTATTAACGGCATTGAATCATACACTTCAACTGACCACCGAAAATTTGTAGATACGACGGGAGGCGAAGTCACATTCTCCGCCACCGGACCAATCTCGATCATGCACCCGTATATTCTTGAATTGAGAAAGTGATCGTCCATCAACGCACCAAGCCGCACGGAGGGGACCGAAGTCCCGCGTGCGGCTTGGGTTTGCTCGTTGATCGAGACCGTTACCGCCAGTAGCCGCCGCGGTAGCCGCCACGACTCCCGCCGTAGTAGCTGAACGACGAGCCGTAGTACGGTTGGGCGTACCCGTAGCCGTAGGCCGGATAGCCGTAGCTCGGGTAGGCGTAAGGGCTGGCGAACCCGTAGCTCGGCACGACGTAGGGGCTGGCGTAGCCGTACCCGCCGTAGCCGTACCCGCCGTAAGGGGAGCCGGAACCGACGGTCAGACGGCCGTTGTTGCCCAATTTGGTGCTGTAGCTGAAGAAGCCTTGAGCCTTTGCCTCGTCGGCCATAAAGAGGCCCCCGGCGCAAAGAACCATGATGGCGATGAACTTTTTCATGATGAGAAATCTCGTTGAAGTTTTAGATCGGCGATCTCGAAAATTGGATCAACCGATTTCATTGGGGGAACGACTCATGTTTCCCCCCTTGCGCTTCTGATCGAGGTAAATTCCGCCGCCCCGGTCGGGGACTTACGAGGTTTTCGCCCTTGGTATAAAGTTGCAAAAGGCGTGCCGTGGAGTTGATGACCATAAGCAAATTAGCCGACGACACCTCCGCCGCGCTGGCCATCAGCGAGGGACGCATCTACTACCGCGGATTCAAGAACCTGTCCGTGATCGGGGAGAAGTAAAAGGCAACCTCACCCCCCGGCCCCCTGGTATGTTACGTCAGAGCCTATAAATGGCTCTGACGATTGCGACCTGCGGCGGGTG
>JAYTTY010000017.1:0-12436 GCA_043744795.1 Zavarzinella sp.
TACCGCGTGAGGGTGAAGGTTTGAGCACCAACACTCTACCGCCGGCGCTCAAGCCCCGCCACTCCTTTTCAACCCGCCAAAAAGTGCGAAAGACTAGTCATAGACTTGGCGGATGCCCCATTCTTCACGCAATCGCCGCAGTGTATCGTCCTTTATGGAACCATGCTTTCGGAGAAGATGTACTTGTTCAGCCAAGTCGTTTGCTGACTTAAGAATCTTTGGTCCCGTATCATGATCCAATAAATATGGACTTCCTTCAAGCATATCCACATTCTCCTCCGTATTTAGCACAACATGTTATCAACAGTCAATTGCATTCGTTGCTGCAAATTGCTTTCAACTGATGCTTGTGCTTTAGTGTGAAAGATATTGATTTTGAGAAAAATCCCCTTTGTCGATTTGTTTTCACGGTCTTGAAAATAACTTTCTATTCAAATCAATCATACAGAATGTCGCCACGATTGCATTTATCATACCACAATTGTTCGTTCGGCCCGCAATCGCAGCAACGAGAGCAGGTCGGCCATGTCCGCCAGCCCCTCGGCCTCGGCGCGTTCGGCGGCCGTCAGCGGGCGGCCGGCGTCCTGTTGGTCGAGCAGGGATTGCAGGCGGGCGACGACGCCGGCCGGGAGCCGGAACCGGGCCAAGTCGGCCGGGAGGTCGATGTCCAGGGTCAACGGCATGAAGACACCTCGGCGCAGTCGCCAGTCAGTCCGTTTGAGTTACTCGGTCGCCTTTGTCAGGTTGAGTGGCTCCGTCATGGTTGACTCCCGAGCCCGCATTCTGAGCGGGAGGACGGGGCCGTTCGCCGCGTCGAAGTCGGCTGTTGAATTTGACTCGTCGCCCTCTTCTCGGCCCAAGCCGCGTTCGGCCAAGATGCTTTCGGCAGACACCCCCCCGCTCTTCGACGCGAGAAAGGCATTGACCTCTTCCGCCCACGCCGCGGCGTCGAGGCCGGGCGGCACGGCCCCGAGCCGGAGGCTCAACGTCCCGCACTCCAAGCGCAACGAGTCGCCGGACTCGCCGGCGGCGCGCCCGCGGACCGCGAACCGGGGGCCTTGGTCGGCATAGAGCACGGCCCCGTTCAAGCGGTCGTCGTGGTCGCCCCCTTCGTCGATTAAGATCTTTCCGTCCTTGGCGCTCACGAACACGGAACACGGCCGGTCTTGCAACTGGACCTTGAACGGCACGCGGGACAGAGCAACAATTTTCTTTTCCATTGCCCACCTAAACGACACATGGCTCTAATTGGCCGATCATTTCCTTCACGCGGCCTTGGCGAACCGGGGTCAAAAACCCGGCCACGATTTCGTTCGCGATCAGGACCGCCCACGTCACGCAATTAAAACACGCCTGACCCTGTTTCACAAAATCGTCGGGGTTGAACGAGTATCGGGCGTAGCCCCGCCACTCCGCCTCCGGCGGGACGACGGCTGCAACGTGTTGATCGCACGCCGCCCTCTTTTGATGGTACCCGACCAAGCCCGCGGCCGCCATCACTTCCACGTAGTCGCTCTCATCGACGATGTGGCCGGGGACGTGGTTCTCGAACAGATATTTTCGCCACCGGCCCGGCGGGCGAAACTCCTCGGGCAGGTCGAGCGGGTTGAATCGATACCCGAAGTAGGCCGCCGGGGCCGGCGCCTCTTGGCCGACCACCATGTGCCCGGGGTTAGCCCCGCCGCTCGGATTGAGGTAGACGACCAAACTCATGCGGACGACGCCCCACTTCCGTGAACAGCCACGGCCGGCGTGGGCTTTCCATCGCGGCGTGCCATGTGCTCATTATATCGCGGCGGCGGCCCGCTCACTTCCCCGGCGTGACCGACTTCAACACGCGCGTGACCGGCAGCCCGTCCGAGCTGCCCACGAATTTGACCAAGCCGACGCCGGGCGCGTACCACCGTGAAGTCGTGGCCTCACAGGTGTCAAACGTCACCACGGCGTTAATGCGGACAGCCTTAAACGTGCCGGCCGGGACCTCGACCTTTTCTTCACCGACGATTTTGTTAACAGACTTCAGCAGCGGGCCGCCCGGCTCGACGTGCCCTTCCCACGTGTGACCGGGCTTGGCCGGCAGCGGCAGCAACGGCCGCGGGGCGTCGTAGACTTTCTTCCCCACGGAGACGACGGCCAGCCCCTTTTCGGAGACGAGCAACTTGCTGGTGAGCGTCCCCTTCCCCATGGGTTGCGTCTCGGAAACGAGCCACCCGTCGGCCGTCTTTTCGACGGCCGTGATCGTCACCGTCCCCTCCGTGACGCCGTCCGTAGTCCGGCACTCCCACACGAACTTGTCGCCGACGCGGGTGGTGTAATACAGCGGCGCCTTCGCGTCCTTCGGCGCCGGGGCGGCGAGGGCGAGCGATGTCGTCAGCAGGGCAATGGCGGTGAGACGCATATAGGCTCCGAGTGGAAGGCCGCCCGTCATCGTACCCCGCTTCCGGGCACCTCGCAACAAATGGGCGCGGGGAATCGGGCGCGGCGTCGCCGCTTACCGCACCCTCGGCCCCTCCCCGGAGCGGAGAGGGGCCGGGGGGCGAGGTCCGACAGGCGGGCAACCGTTCGCCCACGGGGTCGGACCGTCGAAGACTCGGTCCTCCGGCCTACCGCGGCGGGGAGGCCCAAGACCGCTTAAAAGCGGGACTCCAACCCCGACCCCGCGCGTAATGTCAGGCGTTCGCCCAGGATCGCCGGCCGTGCCAATGACCATCCGCAGGCCCCGCGTCGCGGCTTCACGGGGTTCCTGATACGATGCCTTTGTCCCCGTCTTCTGTCAGGATCGACTCATGGTTCGCTTCGCGCTGCTTCTCCTCTTCCTCGCCGCCCCGCTGTTCGCCGTCGATGCCGAGGGCAAGAAGCCGTACCAGCTCCGCGTCGTGTTGCGCACGGCCGAGCACCCGACGCTGACGCCGATGTTTCGGGCGGATGTGGCGAAGCAGGTGCGGCAGATGTTGCAGAACGCCCTCGGGCCGTTGGCGACCGTGGAAGTCGTGGACTTGGCGGGTGTCGCCCCTGAGAAGCGCGAGCCGCTGTGGCAATTGGTGAATGACAAGGGGTTGGACGCCTTGGACGGCGTGACGGCCGTCACCGGGGTGAAGACGCATTTCGTCTGCGTGGACATCGCGGACGGGCAGTACGAGATTCGCGTCCGCCAGCACGACGGCTGCACCGGGACGGCGACGCCGGTGGTCCGCACCGTGCTGGAAGGGGACCGGGCGTCGGTCAGCCGCGTGGCGGCGCGGGCCGTCGGCACGGACTTCGGCTTCGTCGGCACCTTCGACCCGAACGGGGGGGGCGCCGTCGCCGTGACGCTGAAGGCGGGCGATCTCGGCCCCGTGGACCAGTGGGTCAAGAAGGGGGACGTGTTCGCCGTCGTGCAGGTGCGCGAGAACCGCCGGCCGGCCCGCCCGGCCAAGGGGAAAGAGGCGCCGCCGGCGACGACCGGCCAACGGCTCGACGGCGTGCTGTTGCAAGTGCAGGACACGCCCAAGAGCGGCACGGCCGTCTGCAAGCTGCACACCCGCTACCGCGGCGGCCTGCCGCGCGACGGCGCCACCGTCGGCTACCGGGCCGTGAAGCTCGGGACCGCCGAGACGCCCGTGAAGCTGCGCCTGACCGACGGGGCCGGCAACCCGCTCAAGGGCGCCAACATCCGCGTCCGCGCCGGCGAGAGCGACTTCCCCGCGGACGGCTCCCGCGACCGCGAGGAATTGGTGTTGGCCGACGGCGTGTACTCCTCAAAAGAGCCGATGAAGAACCTCGCCTTCGTGGTCGTCACGTCGAACGACGCCCCGGTGGCCCGCATCCCGCTGGAACTGTTCGCCCGCCACACGGCGACGCGCAAGGTCAACCTCGACCCGCGGGCCGACGCCCAGACTGACGCCGCGGACCGCACGCGCGACATGCTCGACCGCGTCCGCAGCGCCCGCGTGGTACTGGCGCGCGCCGTCGACGAACTGAGCGACCTGCAACGGAAGGACAAGCCGAAGGCCCTCGAATACGGCGAAGCCGCCGTCGCCGCCACGGACAAGGAACTCACCGCCCTGCGGGCCGACGTGTCGCGCATGAAAGAACGCCTCGGCAAAGACGCCCCGGCCACCGCCTTCGACGCCACCGAGGCCGACCTGCGGGCGCTGGCCGCCAAGAACGCCGAGTTGAAGGCCCACCTCGGCAAGTTGAAGGACGTGATCCGCGTCGAAAACGACCCGGCCGCCCTGGCCAAGCGCAAGACCATCGACGGCCTGCTGCTCGACGCCAAGCTGCACATCAACAAGGCCGACTACGACCAGGCCATCGAGAAGTACCGCGAGGCCATCAAGGCCTCCGCGGACGAGCCGGCCGCCAAGGCCGAACTGGAAGCCGCCCTGGCCCTGCTGGAAAAGGAGTGGCAAGTCAAGGACGACGCCCACGCCGCCGCCCGCAAGTTCGTGTACGACACGTGGCCCAAGTGGGAAAAGCCGACCGAAATGCGGGACGGCTTGGACGAA
This sequence comes from Zavarzinella sp., assembly GCA_043744795.1. Taxonomy (GTDB): domain Bacteria; phylum Planctomycetota; class Planctomycetia; order Gemmatales; family Gemmataceae; genus Zavarzinella. The sequence goes on from JAYTTY010000017.1 coordinate 4,488, forward strand.
GTCAAGAAGGCCGTCGCCAAGTGCGAGTCCGTCCGCGACTTGGTGACGCTGCGCAAGTTCTACCTCGCCGGCCCGCAAGTGCTGGAACGCTACGGCGAGGCGATGAAGAAACTCGCCGACGCCGCCGCCGAGGACGAGGACAAGGCCGCCACCGCCAAACTACTGCCCGTCGGCGAGGAGTTGGAGAAGCTGCTGCTGGCCGCGGGGAAGACCTTGGGGGTGGACGGGAAGTGAGTGAGAACAAACCATCGACTCCAGAACCCGGAGACGGAAGTTCTCCCGGCGATTCGTTGACCGATGCCCAACGGGCCGAACTCGACCGCCGCGTCGCGGACGCCAAAGAAAACCCCGACGACTGGGTGGCATGGGAACTCGCTTTAGCGGCAACGCGGCGCAGGCTTAACGGGCGAATCAGTTGACGGGCCGCCTCATGAACAACACGACATCGCCGTAATCGTCGCCCGTCAGCGCCTCCAACGACTCGTGTTCAATGTCCTCAAAGACGCCGAGTTTGCTCGCCCACATTCCGCCGCCGACTTGCCGGGCGACGTGCGTGTATGTTCCGTCTTGTCCGTAAACAGCCAATTTGAGGAAGCCGACTTCCGGCGTCCCGTCCGGGCAGATTTCAAAGCCAAGCGTCGCGTAGGCGCTGACGAGGGCATCAATGGTGTCCGCCCGAACAGCCCCGTCCGGCCAGTGATAATTAGGGTCGGGAGGTTGGGTCGGTTCCCACCAATCGCCCGAGTCCCCCGCCGCCCACGCCACGCAATTGTAATCGGCCGTCTCTTCGCTGGTGATCCGGTAATTGGCCGTCGTCAGTCGTGGGAAAAAGTCTTCGAGCCGCTCCCGGCCGGTCAGGCTCATTTCTTGCTCCGCCATTGGACCCATGCGGCCGCCATGTCCTTCACTCGCCCGTGCGCTTCCGGCGGCACGGGGTCGGAACCCGTGACGGCCTGCAAAGCAATGAACCAGTGGTCCGGAGCCCGTTCGAGTTCTTCAACCAGCAACCGCGTCACTGTTTCCCGGTGGGCGTGGCCGAGGTCGATGATCCGCAGGTAGGCCGGGTGGTCCGCCAACTTCACGGCGGAGGACAGGGGGCGGCGCATTTCCTTCCACTCCCGCACCGAGTCGTGGAAGAGTCGCTCCACTTCCATTTCGGTGAGGGCGGCCAAGTCATCGCGGGCCGCCGGCTGGTCAACGACGGACATACGGCCCCTTTCGTGGGGAGTTGTTATGCCGTCTGATCTTACCTGACGCGGCGGGTGAGATCAATTGTCGCGGGCCGGCCTTTGCGGCCGCCCCCCTCTGTCGCCCCTTGCCGGTTCGTGGTAAGATGACCGTCGCTCTCCTTGTGTCCGCACCCCCGCTGGTCTTGGGTGGCCGCCCATGCGTGATCCGTTCAACTGGTCGATCCCGCTGTTCCGGGCGTTCGGCATCCAGGTCAAGCTGCACATCCTGTACATCGTCGTCACCCTCGGGTTGCTCGGCCGGGCCTACTACCTCGACCCGCAGCACGTCGGCGAGTTCGCCCTCATCTGGGTGGTGATGCTCTTCGGCATCGTCTTGCTGCACGAGTTCGGCCACTGCTTCGCCGCCCGGTACGTGGACGGGGACGCGGACGAAATCCTCATGTGGCCCCTCGGCGGGCTGGCGTACTGCAACGTCCCGCACACCCCGCGGGCCAACCTGATCTGCGTGATCGGCGGGCCGCTCGTCAACGTGCTGATCTGCCTCGCCACCGGCGCGGCCCTCATGACGGCCAGCTACCTGCCGCCGGTCAACATCTTCCAGACCCGGCAACTGTACTACCCCGAGCTGACCAACTACCGCGCCGGCACCGTCGGCCTGCCGGGGTACGAGGAGTCGCCGTACCACCTCAAGAAGGGGTCGAACGAGATCATCTACTCCCCGAAGATCGTCAAGACGCCGGGGGGCGTCAAGTACGCCATCGCGGACGACAACAAGTTCGTCGAGATCGAAGACTCGAAGCTGGAGTCGTACCCGGCCTGGGTGCTGTGGACGGCCCGGGCCTTCTGGCTGAGCCTCGCGCTGTTGGCGTTCAACCTGATCCCGGCGTTCCCGCTCGACGGCGGCCGGCTGCTCCAGTGCATTTTGTGGGGCCGCCGCGACGACTACCGGAGCGCCACGACGACGGCCTGCTACGTCGGCCTCGTGTTCGCCATGCTGTTCGTCATGGTGTCGTTCGTGTTCAACGACTCGATGCTGTTCGCCCTCGCGGCCTTCATGATCTTCAGCAGCTACCAGCAACTGATGATCCTCGCCAACAGCATGGAGGAGGGCGGGGCCTTCGGGTACGACTTCTCGAAGGGCTACGGCGGCTTCGGCCCGGACGAGGACGCCCCGCCGAAGCCCCGGCGCGTCGGCCCGCTCAAGCGCTGGCTGCTGGCCCGCAAGGTCCGCAAGGAGCAGCGCGAGGCCGGCCGACGCGCCGCCGACGAGGCCCGCCTCGACGACCTCCTCGAAAAGATCGGCCGCCTGGGGAAGGACTCGCTCACGCCCGAGGAGCGGCGGTTCATGGAGCGGGTGAGTGCGCGGTATAAAAATCGATAAAAACAAGACTCACCACAAAGACACAAAGATCGCACAAAGAATCACCAAGAAGACCGAAGCAGTTCTTCGCCGGCCTTCTCCGTGAATCTTTGTGTGGCCTTTGTGTCTTTGTGGTGAGTCTGCTTTCCGAGTTTCGAAATGATTGAACCCCGCGTCCTCCGCGGCTTCCGCGACTACCCGCCCGCGCTGATGATCCCGCGCGAGCGGCTCATGGAGACGGCCCGGCACGTCTACCGCGCGCACGGGTTCGCCCCCATCGACACGCCGGCCATCGAACTCACCGAGGTGCTGTTGGCCAAGGTCGAGCCGGGGGCCGAGATCAACAAGCAACTTTACCGCTTCAAGGACGCCGGGGACCGCGACGTGGCCCTGCGCTTCGACCTCACGGTGCCGCTGGCCCGGTTCGTCGCCCAGCACGCGGCCGAGTTAGGGCTGCCGTTCAAGCGCTACCACCTGGGGACGGTCTGGCGCGGGGAGGCCCCGCAGGCCGGGCGGTTCCGCGAGTTCATGCAGTGCGACTTCGACACCATCGGCACCCTCTCCAACGCGGCCGACGTGGAGATCGCCGTCGTCATCAACGACCTGCTGACGGCCGTCGGCTTCGACCGCTTCGAGATCCGCGTCAACAACCGCAACATTCTCAACGGCCTGCTCACGCAACTCGGCCTCGCGGACAAGACGAGCGTGCTGCTGCGCTCGCTGGACAAGCTCGCCAAGATCGGCCGCGACAAGGTGATCGCCGAGATGACCGCCGAGGCCGGCGTGACGGCCGGGCAGGCCGGGGAAGTGATCGCCCTCGCGGAAACGACGGGGACGAACGCCGCCATCCTCGACCAACTTGACGGGCGCTTCGCGGACAACGCCGCCGCCAAGACCGGCATCGCCCACCTTCGCCAGATGGTCGACGTGTTCGCCGCCACCGGCGTCCCCGAGGGCCGGCTGCGCGTGGACTTGTCCATCTGCCGTGGCTTGGACTACTACACCGGCACGGTGTACGAGACGTTCCTGCTGGACAAGCCGGAGTTCGGCAGCGTCTGCTCCGGCGGCCGGTACGACAACCTCGCCGGGTGCTACACGAAGCAGTCCCTCCCCGGCGTCGGCGCCTCACTCGGCCTCGACCGCCTGCTCGCCGCGATGGAGGTGATGAACCTCCTGCCAAAGACCTCCGCCGCCGCCCCGGTGTTGGTGCTGATGTTCGCCGCCGACCGCCTGGGCGACTACCAGCGCGTCGCCAAGATGTTGCGCACGGCCGGCGTCAACACCGAGGTGTACCCGGAGCCAAAGAAGCTCGACAAGCAGTTCCAGTACGCCGAGCGCCGCGGCCACCGGGTCGCCCTGATCGCCGGCGCCGACGAGTTCGCCAAAGGCGTGTGGAAGGTGAAGGACTTGACTCAGCGGACCGAAACGACCGTCACCGAGGGGGAACTGGTGTCGGCGGTGCGGGGGATCATCGGCAGCCAATGACCGTCTTTGGCTTTCGTTGGAGTCCCGGCTTCAGCCGGTCTTCGGCGGAGTCGTTCGCCCAATATGGGGGGCGCGACCGGGTGACGGACCCGAAGACCGGCTGAAGCCGGGACTCCAACGAAAGCCGAACCCGGCCGCCTTCGTGCGTTGGGTTTATTGAGCAGACATGGACAGAGCCAACCACTACGAGACGGCCTTCGAGGCGTACCTGCGGGACCGCCGCATCGGGTACGTGGCCGTGGACGAGAGCCGGCGCGCCACCATCGACGACGACCCGATCAAGAGCCTCGACTTCATCGTCTACTCCCCCGAGGGGCCGCGGTTCCTCGTCGACATCAAGGGCCGCAAATTTCCCGGCGGCACGGCCGAGAAGCCGCGCAAAGTCTGGCAAAACTGGGTCTCCCGCGACGACATCACCTGCCTGGAACGCTGGGAGGCCAGCTTCGGCGAAGGCTACCGCGGGATGATCGTCTTCCTCTACCAGTTGTCCGAAGCCGTCGAACTCGCGGAGGACACCGCCGACGTGTGGGTCTGGAAGGGGAGCCGCTACTTGGTGCGGGCCGTGCTGGCGGGCGACTACCGGCAACACATGCGCGTCCGCTCGCCGCGGTGGGGGACCGTCAGTTTGCCGACGGCCGTGTTCCGGGAGTTGGTGCGGCCGTTCCGGAGTTTCACGCACCCGGCGGGGTAATTGGCTTTCCGGCCTGAAGGGCCGGTTAACATAGCCCAGCCCGACAGGGCTGGGAAAACCGGCGAGATTTGTTTTTCGGTCTGAAGGACCGATTAAGGCGACCAGCCCATGACGGCCGGCATCGTGAGCGGTGAGATTTAATCGGTCCTTCAGACCGAGAACATTTCATGGTCCGAATTCCCAGCCCTTTCGGGCTGGGCTATGTTAATCGGCCCTTCAGGCCGGAAAGCCAATGGCTCACACCACTTCTTCCACCAACTCCGGCGTCGGCAACACATGGGCCGTGCTGGGCACGTCAGCCGTCTTCAGCAATCCCACCAACACCAAACTCAGCGCGGCGAAGCCGGCGGAGATCAGCCCCACCAGCGGGTAGCCGGGCAGGCCGTGGCCGCCGTCGTTGGTGTCGCCGACGAGCATGCCGGCCAGCGTGCTGGCGACGCCCATCGCCAGGAAGCCGAAGGACGAGTTGAGGCTCAGGAAGCCGCCGCGGACTTCCGGGCGGGCGCAGCCGGTGATGAGGGCTTGGGCCGGCACGAACCGGCCGGACATCGTGACCATGAACCCGGTGCCGACGGCGACGGCCGCCCACAGCGGGACCGGCCCCAAGTGCGTGAGCATCAGCGCCATGCCGATGGCCGCGACGGCGACAATGCGGAACACCAACATCTTGCCGAAGCGGTCCGCCAGGCGCCCGATCACGTTCGTGGACACCAGCGTGACGGCGCCGCCGACGAGGTAGACCCACTTCACGTTCTCCTTCGCCTGCCCGGCATTGGCCACCATCGCGTCCGCGATGAACGGGACGACGAGGAACCCGCTGGTCGTCAGGGCCAGGTTGAACGTGTACGCCAGGACGTGGTTGCGCGACCCGGCCAACTCGCGGATCGTCGGGTGGACGCGGTCGGCGTCCAAGTGGCCCTTGAGCGGCGGCAAAAGGAAGAAGCCGAGGAACCACACGCCGAGACTCAACCCGGCGAGGGCGACGAACGGGGTGCCGACGTTGAACGCCTCGGCGAGGAACATGCCGAGCGGCACGCCGACCACGGACGCGACGGCGAACGCCGACATCACCACGCCCATTGCCGTGCCGCGCCGGTAGTCGGCGAACACGTCGCCGACGATGGCCATGACGCCGGCCCCGACCACGCCGCCGAACAGCCCGGCGACGGCCCGCGCCGCGACGAGCGTCTCGTAAGTCGGGGCGAGGCCGCACAGCAGCGTGCTGAGGGTGAATCCAAAATACAGCGTCAGCACGGCCTTCTTGCGGCCGAAGCGGTCGAGGAACTTGGCGGCGAACAAACTGCCGAGGAAGGCCGCGAACCCGTAGGCCCCGACGATGTGCCCGAACTGCTCGGAGGTGATGGCGAACTGTTCCTTGGCCAGCGGGGCCAACGGCATCACGATCACGAAGTCGAGGATGTTCGTGAACTGCACCGCCGCGAGCAGCATCAGTAGTCCCCATTCGGATCGGCTGATGGTCGGGCGCGGGCGGGCGGGCAACGTCATGGGTCCGGCTTCCGTGTCACGGGGCGGCGAATGGGCAAGTGGGAAGATACCCAGCCGCCCCGTGTTGTCTTACAGGTCAACCGGAGTGAGAGCCGCGAACTTCGTTTGCGGTTCGCGGTCCCCGTTTAGCCGCAATACCGTTCGTCTTCCCCCAAGTCATGGCCGCGTGGTAACTTGTGTTATCTGACGACACGAGCTCCCAACGGAGGCCATGACGTGGAGGAAGGATTCCCGGAGTCGGCGGAGCCCGACGACGCTGATTTTATACTGGATCGGCTGCAAGGTTTGGAGAAGGTGATCTCGGAGGAGGTCATTGACCAGGCGCTCGCGGAGTGCGGACTCGACCGGCAGAAATCCTGCCGGCTGTCCCATCGCGTCATGCTCTGGGTGGTCGTCGCCATGGGCGTGCTCACTCATCTGCCCGTCCGGCAGGTCTTCAAGCACGCCCGGCGGATGCGCGAGGGAGAGACGACTCCGCCGCGAAACAGCCTCTGCGACGCCCGGCAACGGCTGGGGGTTGATCCGGTCCGGCGGCTTCACGAACGAGTCGTCCGCCCGCTGGCGACTCCGCAAACCCCGGGCGCCTTTTATCAGGAGTGGCGGCTGATGGCCATCGACGGCACGCTGCTCGACGCCCCCGACACCGAGGCCAACGACCGGCGCTTCCAACGCGGCAACGGCGGCCGGGGTCCGGGGGCCTTTCCGCACGTCCGCAAGGTGAGCCTGGTCGAGCTCGGAACCCATGTCGAAACCGCCCTGGTCATCGGGGGCTGGCAGGACGCGGAGCAGACCCTGGCCCCGAAGTTGTACGACCGCCTTCCGGCCGATGCCCTGCTGCTGGCCGACCGCGGTTTTTACAGCGTCGCGGACTGGAAAACCCTCGACAAACAAGGCGTCAGGCTCTTGTTTCGGATCAAAAGCAACCTCGTGCTGAAACCGGTCAAACGCCTGTCGGACGGCTCGTTTCTGGCGAAGATTTACGCCAGCTCCCACGACCGGAAGAAGGATCGGAATGGCGTGGTGGTGCGAGTGATCGAATACACGCTCGCGGATCCGCAACGAACCGGCCACGGCGAGACGCACCGGCTCCTGACCAACCTGCTCGACGCGAAAAAGCGCCCGGCCCTGGAGTTGATTTGCCTGTATCATGAGCGGTGGGAAATCGAGTTGGTTTTTGACGAGCAAAAGACCCACCACGATCCGCGGCGGCCGGGCAAGCCGGCCCACTTCCGGAGCGAGACGCCGGCGGGGGTCGAGCAGGAAGTCTATGCGGTCTCGCTGGGTCACTTCGTGGTGCGGGCGCTGATGGCGGAGGCGGCGGCGCAAACAGGCCGGGATCCCGACCGGCTGTCCTACACGGGCTGCTTTCGGATCCTGCAGGCCCGGCTGCCAGAGTGCGACGGTTCGAGTCCGGAAGGTCTGGAGAACTGGTGTCGCGGCCTGCTGTGGGAGATGTCACAGGAGGTGATCGAACCGCGGCGAAACCGGATCAACCCCCGGGTGGTGAAACGCAAGATGTCCAAATTCGCCAAGAAACGCCCGCCCCACCGTCACCCGCCGCCCTTGACGAAAACCTTTGCGGAAACAGTACTTATCGGATGACGAACGGTATTGCGTTTAGCCGCGACGCGACGCTTCGGAGTGGAGCGCGGGCCGGAACCCAATAATGCCCGGCCAAGTGGCGAGCGATTTTGCTCGGCAAGCCCGCGCTCCACTC
>JAYTTY010000018.1:0-3155 GCA_043744795.1 Zavarzinella sp.
CCGACGTGTCTTTCTGGGGGAAGACACGTCGGGCTCACGCCTCGACGCTCGCCGCAGATACTCGTTCCGGCAGCGAAGACTCCGCGCCGCGGATTCCCCGTCATTTCATTTGCTAACCGTCATCTTCAAGTTTTTCACCAGGAACGCATACTCGTCGGCCAGCTCCTCGATCATCTTGGTCGTCGGCTTGCCGGCCCCGTGGCCGGCGCGCGTCTCGATTCTCGCCAACACGGGGGCGTCGCCCGTGTGGCAGTACTGCAAGTTGGCGGTGAACTTGAAGCTGTGGCCGGGGACGACGCGGTCGTCGGTGTCGGCGGTGATGACCATCGTCGGCGGGTAGGCAGTCCCCTTCTTGAGGTTGTGGTACGGCGAGTAAGCCAACAGGGCCGGGAAGTCTTCGGCGGTGTCCGGGTTGCCGTAGTCGTCCACCCAGAAGCGGCCGGCGGTGAACTTGTGGAACCGCAGCATGTCCATCACGCCGACGTGCGGCAGGCAGGCCCCGAACAGGTCCGGCCGCTGCGTCATCACGGCCCCGATCAGCAGGCCGCCGTTCGACCCGCCCTTCACCGCCAGTTTCTCCTTGCTCGTGTACTTCTCCTTGATGAGGTACTCGGCCGCGGCGATGAAGTCGTCGAAGACGTTTTGCTTTTTCGCCTTGGTCCCGCTCTTGTGCCATTCGAGGCCGTACTCGCCGCCGCCGCGCAGGTTGGCGACGCAATAGACGCCCCCCATTTCCAGCCAGCCGACCACGCCGGCCGAGAAGCCGGGCGTCAGCGGGATGTTGAAGCCGCCGTAGGCGTACAGCAGCGTCGGGTTCTGGCCGTTAAGTTCCAAACCCTTCTTGGCGGTGACGAACATCGGCTCCTTGGTGCCGTCCTTGCTGGGCACGAAGACTTGCTTCGTCTCGTACTTCGTCGCGTCGAACGCCACTTTGCTCTCGCGAAAGACGTGGCTCTTGCCGGTGACCAAGTCGTACCGGAAGGTCGTCGGCGGGACGGCGTAGCTGGAGAACGTGTAGAACGTCTCCGTGTCCGCGCGGCGGCCGGCGAACCCGGCGGCCGAGCCGATGCCGGGGAACTCAACTTCGCGGACGAAGGCGCCGTCCGGCGCGTACATCTTCACTTGTGTCTTGGCGTCTTTGAGGTAGCTCGCGACGAACAGGTTGCCGACGAGACTCACGCCTTCCAACTTCTCGGCCGCCTGCGGGACGACTTCCTTCCAATTAACCTTCCCCGGCTTGCGCACGTCGATGGCGATCACGCGGCCGCGCGGGGCGTTGAAGTCCGTGCGGAAATACATCACCGGGCCGTCATTGTCGATCAGCGTGTAGTCGTTCTCGAACTTGTCGATCAGGTCGATCGGCATGGCGTAGGGTTCGCCGAGGTCGCGGCAGGTGATGCGGTAGCGGTCGTCCGTGCCGACCCACGTCGTGATGACCATGTACCGGCCGTCGTCGGTCACGGCGGCGCCGAAGCCCCATTCCGGCTGGTCGGGCCGCTTGTACGCCAGCACGTCGTCGGCCTGCGGGACGCCGACGCGGTGGTACATCACCATCTGGTTCTTGTTCAGGCTCTGGAATTCAGCGTCCTTGGTCGGCTCCGGGTAGCGGCTGTAGAAGAAGCCCTTGCCGTCCGCCGTCCACGACGGCGTGCTGAACTTCACCCACTTAATCTCGTCCGCCAGCGGCTTGGCCGTGTCCACGTCGATCACCTTGAGCGTCGTCCAGTCGGACCCGGCCTCGGAGACGGCGTAGGCGAGGAACCGGCCGTCCGGGCTGACGGCCGTGGCGCCCAAGGCCACGGTGCCGTCCTTGGTCCACAAGTTCGGGTCAATGAGCACGCGCGGCTCGCCGCCGAGTTTCTCCATGACGTACAGCACGGCTTGGTTTTGCAGGCCGTCGTTCTTGCGGAAGAAGTACCGCCCGGCCACCTTCGCGGGGGCCGTCACCTTCTCGTAATTCCACAGGGCGGTGAGCTTCTTCTGAATGCCCGCCCGCTCCGGAATCGCCTTCAAATAGTCTTGCGTGAGCTTGCTCTGGGCATCGACCCACTGGCGCACCTCGGGCGACTTGCGGACGTCGTCCTCCAGCCAGCGATACGGGTCGGGGACCGGCTTGCCGTGGATCGTCTCGACGCGGTCTTCGCGCCTGGTCGGGGGGTAGTGAATCGGGTCGGCTTCCAGCATGGGGGCGTAGATTCCTGCGGTCAAGAGGGCGACTAGCCACCGGCGACTCGTCATGAGTGGGACTCCTCGGGCGTGGGCAACCGTGATCTTCTTAGCCGGGCGGCAAGCGAATGACGAACGGCCGGCGAATACACTGTTTCGATGCCGTCACTGTTCGCCGTTCACCTGTCCGACTTTTTGATGTCCGCGCCGTGGTGGGTGGGCGGGTGGGTCGTCACGGCCGTGATGTTGGCGTGGAGTTGTCACCGCTTCCCGGAGAAGGACATCCCGCGGACGGCCCTGCTGACGGCCGCCTTCTTCGTCTCATCCTCGATCCACCTGCGGTTCGGCCCAACCAGCGTCCACCTGCTGCTCAACGGCTTGGTCGGGACGGTGTTGGGCCGGCGGGCGCCGGTGGCCGTCGTGATCGGCCTCGCGCTGCAAGCGATGTTGCTTCAACACGGGGGCTATCTCATCCTCGGGTTGAACGCCGTTGTGATGACGCTACCCGCGTTGGTCGTACCACAATTATTCCGCTTCCTGTTGCGGTCGCCCGTCACCCGACGGCGGGCGTTTCTGTACGGGTGGCTGACCGGCGCGCTGGCGGTGCTGATGACCGTCACGATCCACGCCGGCGTGCTGATCCTGGGGGGAATCGAAGACCTGCGGCTCTTGGCTGGCGCGGGATTCCTCGCCCATTTGCCGTTGGCGGTGATCGAGGGGATGATGCTCGCGGCGGTGTGTCAGTATTTGGCGGTGGTGAAGCCGGAGTTGCTGGGGGTCCGCGGCGTTGCCGCGAATACAACCTCACCCCCTAACCCCCTCTCCGCGGCGGAGAGGGGGGACCAGAACAGACAACTCGGACCATCCGCGGTTCAAGGTGTTGTGCGCCCACTTGCTCCCCCTCTCCGCCGCGGAGAGTGACTGTGTTGTTTGTCAAGCCATTTCCGGGGACCACGGCCGTTGTTTTTGGAGCATGGCGTTGGCGATGA
>JAYTTY010000019.1:0-3136 GCA_043744795.1 Zavarzinella sp.
GTTGCGGCGGCCGGGCCGGGAGCGAAAAAAACGAACCGGCCCGCGGCGAAAGCCCCGGAACGGCCCGTCAAAAAATTCACAAGCTCGTTGGGGCGAAAACCGCTCCCCGTTTGATCCAGCGATTTAGGCATTACGCTGTGCAAAACCGTTGGCAAGGCACCCAAGCGACCAACTACTCGACGCCACAGCGAACCCGCACCCACCGGAGCAAGGGCGGGCGCTGCTTATCTGCCCCGTAGTTCCGTTCCAGGAACCGATGCAGGGCGGTAAGTTGGCCGGGCGATAGCTCTCCGAACTCGAACCCGCCGGATTCGTGCCAGTGGAGATGGCCATTTTCCAGAAAATCTCGCCATCGAGCCTCGTCCAAGTACACCTCGGCCGGCAGTCCGATTGCTGCTAATTCTACCCGGTGACAGTCAATCCAAGTGTGCCACTCCTGCGAGCGATGGTGCGAATCGCTTTCCGCCCGTCTGTATGCCATCGGTTCACCAGTCGCCGCCGAACACTTCGGTTGAGTTCTGTTTATGCGGCCCAGACGTCTTGCGTCAATCGACGTAAATAAACTCGTTCAGCCCGAACAGCGTCTGGCAGTAGTCGGTCAGGGCCTGCCGCCGAATCTCGGGCGGGCCGGCCTTCGGGTCGCGGGCGCCCCGCTCCCGGCCCTGCGCGGCGAGGAATGCGACGCCCGCGTCGCGCTCGGCGTCAATCGGCGGGCGGCCAAACGCCAAGCGGTACGCGCTGCCCACGAGGTCGCCGTCGGCGTCTCGCAACAGGCGGTCGGCGAAGGCGGCCGCCCTGGCCCGCACGAACGGGTCGTTCAGCAAGGCGAGGGCTTGCGGGGCGACGGTGGTGACGTTGCGGCGGCCGGCGCACTGTTGGGCGTCCGGCACGTCGAACGCTTGCAGCAGCGGGTGCGGGATGACGCGCTTGTGGAACAGGTAGACGCTGCGGCGGCGGACCGGCGGGCCGTCCGGGATGTTTTGCGGGTACGGGTTCTTCAGGTTGCGGGCCACCATCGCGTCGGCCGGGATCGGGGCTTTGAACGCCGGGCCGAACATCTCCTCGTTCAACGACCCGCTAACGGCCAGCATCGCGTCCCGCAGCGCCTCGGCCTCCAACCGCCGCGGCCGCACGCGCCACAGCAGGCGGTTGTCCGGGTCGGCCTTCGCCTTGTCCGTGTCGAACAAACTCCCCTGTCGGTAGGCAGAACTCGTCAGGATCATCCGGTGCAGTCGCTTGAGTTTCCAGCCGTGGGCGGCGAGGTCGTTGGCCAGCCACTCCAAGAGTTCCGGGTGCGTGGGCCGGTCGCCGCGGGCGCCGAAGTCGTTCGGCGTGCGGACCAGGCCTTCGCCGAAGTGGTGTTGCCAGACGCGATTGACGATGACGCGGGCGAGCAGCGCCCCGGCCCCGCGGTCGGCATCGGTGATCCAACCCGCGAGGGCTTTTCGCTGATATGTGGTGTCCGTCCGGTCGCCGCCGGCGCGGGCTTCTTTCCAGTAGTCGGCGGCCGGCTTGTCGCGGGTCAGGACGGTGAGGAAGCCCAACTCGACCGGCGTGGCCCGGTCGTGGAAGTCGCCGCGGCCGAACAGCCAACTCGCCGCCGGCTTCGCCCCGAAGTCGCGGAACGCCAAGGCGACCGGCGGGGCCTTCGGCTCGCGCGCCTTCACCGCCAACAATTCCACCGTGAGGTCGTTCCATTGCCGGAGGGCCGGGTTGTCGAGGCCGACCGGCGGTCCGTCAGGTTTCTCTTCAAGCAGGTTCGGCCCGCGAAACTTCTTCTGGACGTCTCGCAAGGCGTTGAGTTTTGCTTCCACGGCCTTGCGCTGCTTCTCCCATTCGCCTTTCGCCCGCTTGAACGCTTCGACTTCGGCCCGCTTCCCGAGCGAAACTTCGGCCCGGTCGCCGGAGTGCAGGGCGGCCAGCACGCGGTAATAGTCCCGCGCGCTGATCGGGTCGAACTTGTGGTCGTGGCAGCGGGCGCAGCCGACGGACAGGCCGAGCAGGGCCGACCCGGTCGTGGAGACCATGTCGTCCAGGTCGATGTAGCGCTGGCGTTGCCGTTCTTCTTCCAGAAGTTTGTCGGGCAACTCGGGACTCGGCCCGGCCGTCAGGAAGCCGGTGGCGGCGATGGCCCGCGGGTCGTCCGGCTCCAGTTCGTCCCCGGCCAGTTGCCGGCGCACGAAGGCGTCGAACGGCATGTCGTCGTTCAGCGCCCGGACGACGAAGTCGCGGTAGTGGAACGCGGCCGGCCGGTCGATGTCCCCCTCGTAGCCGCCGCTGTCGGCGTACCGCGCCACGTCCAGCCAGTGCCGGCCCCACCGCTCCCCGTAGTGCGGACTCGCCAAGAGGCGATCCACAAGAGTCTCGTAAGCGGCGTCCGCGTCCGGCGCTTGGACGAACGCCGCGACCTCGGCCGGCGTCGGCGGCAGCCCGGTTAAGTCGAACGTCACTCGGCGGATGAGTTGTTCTCGCGGCGCGGGGGCGGCCGGCATCAGCCCCTTGGCCGTCAGGGCGGCGAGGATGAAACGGTCCACGGGCGTCCGGGCTAGCTTGGAATCGGCGGGCAACGCGACCGGGCCGAGCGGGCGGAACGCCCAGTGCTTGCGGTCCTCGTCGGTCACGACGAGTTCCGTCTTCCCGGTGTTGGCCGGGGCCAACCCCTCGCGCGGCCACGCGGCCCCGGCGTCGATCCACTTCCGCAGCGTGTCGATTTGGCCGGCCGTCAGCGGCGTGTCGCCCGGCGGCATCCGCGTCTTGGCGTCCGCCGCCGTCACCCGGCGAACAAGTTCGCTCGCGTCCGGCTTGTGCGCGACGACGGCCGGCGCCCCCGAGTCGGCCTTGGCCACCGTTGCATCGCGCGAGTCGAGCCGCAGCCCGCCCTTCTGCTTCGCCGGGCCGTGACACTTCAAACAATTTGTTGTGAGGATGGCCCGCGCCTCGGCGCCGACGTCCGCGGCGGCGGCCGTCCCTGTGAGGAGGAACACGGCGCCGATGAACGCGGCGTGGAGTAATCGCGATGGAGTCAACATGGACAGTCACCATACCCCGCCGCGGGGGGCGTTTCAACGCCGTCAGGCGGTCGCGTTGGAGTCCCGCTTTTAAGCGGTCTGTGACCTTCCCGCCGCCATAGGCCGGC
>JAYTTY010000020.1:0-12273 GCA_043744795.1 Zavarzinella sp.
GGCGTGAACGCTCAACCCGCCCGTCGGCACGTCGCGGCCCTCCAAGGCTTCGAGCCGCAAAACCCGCCGGGCCAAGCGGCGCGCGGCGACAGTGTTAAATGGGGGGAGGTAGGGAACATGGAAGAGCGTCCGGTCTGGGTGTCGAGTCGAAGGGAGTGGTGGAGAGGGTAACACGACCAAACAACGAATTGCAACAGAATTTTTCGCGATTGTGAGAATACTTCCCACATTTCAAAAGTGGAGCAAGATACGATCCGCTTTCGGGACGGTCAAACGGAAGCGCCCCGCTTTGCCACGAATTCGCCAAATGGGTCGCGCGCAATGGCAGACAATTTGGCAGGGCTTCACAATTCCTTCACAATCCGGCCGTTCCGAACTGTTCGACAGTGACCGGAATCACGCTTGCGTCGTCCCTCAGACGGACATAAGATACCGGGAGATTAATCCCACCCCGGTTCCCGCCCGATCTTCCTTGGGAACCCCTTTGGACTTCTCACGCCGCTGAGAAGTTTGCTCATCCATGATGCGTAGCGTCCTCGCACTGTTGGCGGTGGCGGCCCCGGCGTGGGCCGAGACTCCGTCGTTCCTGAACGACATCGTCCCCATGTTCACCCGGCAGGGGTGCAATCAAGGGTCGTGCCACGGCAAAGGGGCCGGGCAGAACGGGTTCCGGCTGTCGCTGCGCGGGTACGCCCCGGACGCCGATCACCGTTACATCACGCGCGAGTTTAACGGCCGGCGGCTGGAAATGGCCGACCCGGAAGCCAGCTTGATGCTGCGGAAGCCCATCGGCAGCGCCCCGCACGAAGGGGGCCGCGTGTTCGGAACCGACAGCCGTGAGTACCGCGTCCTGCTGGACTGGATTAAGGCAGGCGCCCCCGGCCCGGTCGAAGGCGAGGCGAAGCTGCTCAAATTGGAACTCTCCCCCGCCACGCGCACCATGAAAAAAGGGGACACGCAACAACTGTTGGCGACCGGCGAGTTCAGCGACGGCTCCCGCCGCGACGTGACGTGGCTGACCAAGTTCGACTCCAACGACGCCGGCTTGTTGAACGTGACGCCCGAAGGCTTGGTGAAGGCCCGCCGGTCCGGGGAGTCGTCCATCCGGGCGGCATTCCAGACGGAAGTGGCCGTCGCCACGATGGCCATTCCCTATGACGAGCCGGTCGATCCCGCCCGCTTCGTCGCCAAGAACAACTTCATCGACGAACACGCCTTCGCCAAACTGGCCGCGATAAAGATCGAGCCGTCCGACCTCTGTACGGACGACGAGTTTATTCGCCGAGTCTCCCTCGACGCGACCGGCTCGCTGCCGGCCGCCGACGACGTGAAGGCGTTTCTGCAAGACTCCTCGCCGACGAAGCGGGCCAAGCTGATCGACCAAGTGTTGGACCGGCCCGAGTACGTCGATTACTGGGCGCTAATCCTCAGCGACCTGTTGCAGAACCGCAAGGAGCGCGACCACGACGTTCGCGGGACCAAGGGCGTCCGGCAAATGCACGAGTGGGTCCGCAAACAGGTGGCCGCTAACAAGGGCTGGGACGAGATCGCCAAGAGCGTCCTCGGGGCGACCGGCAACACGGCGGACAACCCGGCCGTCGGCTACTACCTCGTCACCATCGGCGAGAACCGCGAGGCCGAGAAGAGCGAAGTCGTCGCCTCGGTGGCCCAGGCGTTCCTCGGCACCCGCATCGGCTGCGCCCAGTGCCACAACCACCCGCTCGAAAAGTACACGCAGGACGATTACTACCACTTCGCCGGCTTCTTCTCCCGCGTCCGGCTCGACCGCAAAGACCCCAAGACGGGCGACAGCGCCCTGAAGGTCTCCCACCCGGACCCGACCCAGAACGGCCGCCCCGTTGGCGTCAACCAGCCGCGCACCGGCAAGTTCATGAAAGCCCAGCCGTTGGACCGGCAGACGCTGGACATTAAGCCGACTTCCGACCCGCGGGCGGCCCTGCTGGCGTGGATGACCGACCCGAAGAACGAACACTTCGCCGGGGCGATGACCAACCGAATCTGGAAGCACTACTTGGGCGCCGGCCTCGTCGAACCCGTGGACGACCTGCGGGCCACCAACCCGCCGACGAACATCCCGCTCTGGAAGGCCCTCGTCGGCGAGTTCGTGGCGCACCAATACGACATGAAACACCTGATGCGGCAAATCCTGAACAGCCGCGTGTACCAGCTTTCCAGCGCCACCCGGCCGGGCAACGAGACGGACACGAAATACTTCTCGCACTACTACGCCCGCCGCCTGCCGGCCGAAGTGATGCTCGACGCCATCTCGGCCGTCACCGGCGTCCCCGACAAGTTCCCCGGCTACCCCGCCGGCGTCCGGGCCGTGCAACTGCCGGACCCGAGTATGAACTCCTACTTCCTCGCCCTCTTCGGCCGCTCCGAGCGCGTGACGGCTTGTGCTTGCGAACGCAACGGCGAAGTGACCATGCCGCAACTCCTGCACCTGCAAAATGGCGACAACGTGGTGCAAAAGGTGAAAGCCCCGGACGGCCGCCTCGCCGAGCTAATGAAGAAGCACGCCGACACCGACCCACTGATGGACGAACTGTTCCTGACCGCCCTCGCGAGAACGCCGAACAAGGCCGAGCGCGACGCCGTCAAGAAACTGCTGGCCGAGGGCGACCCGCGGGAGGAAGTCTTTCGCGACCTGTGCTGGGCGATCCTGAACTCGAAGAACTTCGCGTTTAACCACTGAGCAAAGGAGTAGGTGCCATGGTCGGGCCACAACCGCCGAAAGATCGCGAAAAAGTCGTTCGATTGGGCCACGAGATTTATGACCGAATCATCGGTCCGGAAACACAACCCACGGACATGGGAAAGTATTACGCCGTCGATACGTTGAGCGATGATTTTGAGGTGGATACCGACAGTTACACGGCATGTGCAAGATTGAGGGCTCGGCGGCCTGACGCTGAAATGTATCTCGGGCGGGTGGGATTCCCGACCGGCGGTGAGATGTTGGGCATGCGGAAAGTACAATGAACCGCGGAGTCGTTAATGCGCGTGGACTGCCGTTTCTGCAATTGCGCTTGCGCGGGGCGTCAGGTGTTGAGACGACGGAGGACGCGATCATTGACACCGCGTTCAGTCAAGCCGTAACCCTGCCGCGAGCCATCGTAGGGTACTTGGGCCTGACCTATGCAACGAGCATCGATTATATTCTGGGTGATGGGACGTGCGTGGAATTGGATATGTATGCGGCTGAAGTGGAATGGGACGGGGTTTGGAAACCAATCAACGTGACATTGGCCGAAGGCAACCCGCTCCTAGGCCGAGTATTGTTGAATGGTCATCAGTTATCCATCGCGCATGTGCCGGGCGGTTTAGTGGAGATCACTCCGCTGCCATAAGGCGGAAAACTGCGGTTTTAGTGACACGATTTATCCTGAGGCTGACATGCTCGACATCAATTTCAACCGCCGGTCCTTCCTCCGCGTCGGCGGCCTTTCCGGGCTGTCCCTCTCGCTCGCGGACGTATTGCGGGCCGAGCGCAAGTTGCCGGCGGGAAAGTCAAAGCACCGGGCCAAGTCGGTGATCCTCGTGTACCTCGGCGGGGGCATGTCGCACCACGACACGTTCGACCTTAAGCCGGAACAACCCATTGAGATTCGCGGCAAGTACAAGCCCATCGACTCCAACGTGCCGGGGTTGCAAGTCGGCGAACTCCTGCCGCTGATGGCGAAGACGATGGACAAGGTCGCCCTCGTCCGGTCCGGGTCGCACAACAACGACCACCACGAGACGGCCACCAACTGGGTGATGTCCGGCCGGTTCGGCTCGGCCTTCGGAGACTACCCGGCCATCGGCGCCGTCGTCGCCCACGAGACCGGGTTCACCGGGACGCTGCCGCCGTATGTCTCGGTGCCGCGCAACCCGTCGTTCACGTGGGAACTCGGCAAGAGCGCCTACCTCGGCGGGCGGTTCGAAGCGTTCAAGGCCGGCGACCCGAACGACAAGCAGTTCAAAGTCCAGGACGTGTCCCCCGCCGACGCGATGACCGACCGCAAGGTCGAGCGCCGGGGCAAGCTGCTCGACGCCGTGGACGGCCTCGCCCGCAAGGTGCAGGCGAACGACCAGATCAACACCTACGACGAGTTCCGGCAGCGGGCCTCGGCGATGGTCCTCTCCGGCGAGGCCCGCCGGGCGTTCGCCATCGACGAGGAGAGCGACAAGCTCCGCGACCGCTACGGCCGCACCACATTCGGCCAGAGCTGTCTGCTTGCCCGCCGACTCGTCGAGTCGGGCGTGCGCTTCGTGACCGTCAACTACGGCGGCTGGGACCACCACGCCAAAATCTTCGACTCGCTGGACAAGAAGCTCCCCGAGTTCGACCGCGGCTTCTCCTCGCTCGTCACCGACTTGACGGAGCGCGGCCTGATGTCCGACACACTGGTCGTGTGCATGGGCGAGTTCGGCCGCTCCCCGAAAGTGAACAAGGACGCCGGCCGCGACCACTGGGGCCAAGCCGCCTCACTGCTGTTCGCCGGCGCCCAAGTCAAGCCCGGCAACGTCGTCGGCTCCACGGACAAGCAGGGCGGCTTCGCGACCAAGCGACCCGTCTCCCCGGCCGACGTGGCATACACCATCCTCGACTCGCTGGGCATCGACCCCCGCAAGCAACTGGTGACGCCGGACGGCCGGCCGATCGAGATTCTGGACCAAGGGGAGTTGGTGAAAGAGTTGTTTTAACCGAATTGACTGAGCCGTGATTGTTTAGCCGCGACGCGATGCTTCGGAGTGGAGCGCGGACTCGAACCCATTTATCACTTGTGAACAACGCCAGCGATTGCCGCTTGGTGTCCGCGCTCCACTCCGAAGCGTCGCGTCGCGGCTAAACGGGTTTTTCCAATATGACACGTGTTCTCGCCTTGCTAACACTTGCCACCGCCGTATTCGCCCAACCCAAAGAAAAGCCCAAAGGCGACCCGCCCAAGCCGCTGTTCGCCATTCAACTCGCCATCGAGCCGGGGAAGCCCACCAAGCTCACGCTGCGCGGCAAAAATGTGGACACGGTGACGGACATCCGCGTGCAGGAGCCGAAGTCGTCGGGCAAGGTCGTGGGCAAGGGCCGCAAGGTCGGCGTCGGCAACAACCTGAGCGCGGACGTGGTGGGGGATTCGGAAATCGACGTGGAAGTCACCGTCCCGGCCGAAGTCGCGGGCGGGGTGTTGGCCATCTCGCTGATCGGCCCCGGCGGCGAGGGGAAGCCGTGCGTGGTCGCCATCGCGGACGACACGCCGGCCGTCGCGGAGCAGGAGCCGAACGACGGGTTCAAGGAGGCCATGCCGCTGACGGCTCCCGTGGTGGTCGCCGGCGGGTTCAAGCAGGCGCAGGATGTGGACGTGTACCGCATCGACGCGAAGGCCGGCGAGGAGTACGCGGTTTCCGTACAGGCCAAGCGGCTCGGCTCGCCGGCCGAGGTGTTGCTGTCCCTTTACAACGCGGACCGGCGGGTGATCGCCACCGGGGAGGGCGCCGGCGAAAACCCGGACCCGGCGCTGACGGTCAAGATTCCGAAGGACGGCCCATACTTCGTCAGCTTGTTGGAAGCGAACGACCAAGGGGGTAACATCTTCAATTACCGGCTCGTGGTGCGCAAGGTGAAGTGACGATGAAACCCATTCGCGTGAAAATCTGCGGCGTCACCCGCCCCGAAGACGCGGCCGCGTGCGCCGCCGCCGGGGCCGACGCCGTCGGCATCAACTTCCACCCCGGCTCCCCGCGCTACGTGGACCCGAAGGACAGCCAGCCGCTTTTGCGTTCCATCAACCCGCTGATGGCGGCCGTCGGCGTGTTCGTCGGCCTGCCCGTCAAGCAGATGACGGCGCTGGCCGCCCAGATGGGCCTGCGCGGCATCCAGTTCCACGGCGAGAACCGCGACCTGGCCGACCCGTTCCCGTTCAGCCTAATCGCCGCCTTCCGCGTGAAGGACAAGAAGAGCCTGAGCGCCATCACGACGTACCTGGAAATGTGTCGGTCGTTCGGCTCCGTGCCCGCCGCGATTCTGGTGGACGCTTACGTCGAGGGCCAGCACGGCGGCACCGGCAAGACCGCCCCGTGGGACATCCTGGCCGACTTCAAGCCGGGCGTGCCGTTGATTTTGGCCGGCGGGTTGACGCCCGAGAACGTGGGCGAAGCGATCAAGATCGTGAAGCCCGACGGCGTGGACGTGGCCAGCGGCGTCGAGAGTTCGCCGGGCAAGAAAGACCCGGCCCGCGTGCGGCAATTCGTGGCGAGCGCGCGGGAGGCGGCGGCCCGGATTTGACGGCGGCTATTCCTTCACCAGAGAAAAGAAAATCTCTTCCATGTCGGTCTCCCGGTGCCGCTCGCGGACTTCGGCCAGCGTGCCGTGCTCCAGCACTTTGCCGCGGTGGATGATGGCGACGCGGTCGCAGACTTTTTCCACTTCGCGGAAGATGTGCGTCGAGTAGACGATGCACTTGCCGCGGTCCCGCAACTGCTTCACCTGCCGCAGCACCACCCGTTGGATCAACACGTCGAGGCCGTTGGTCGGCTCGTCGAAGATCAGCACGGGCGGGTCGTGAATCAGGGCGCGGGCGATGGAGACTTTTTGCTTCTGCCCGGTGCTCATCTTGCCGCCGGCGACGCCGGCGATGTCGTGCATGGCCAGCGTGTCGAACAGTTCTTGGATGCGGCCTTCGAGGCGGTCACCCGTCAGGCCGTGCAGCTTGCCGTAATAGGCAATCATCTCTCGGGCGGTCATGCGGTCGTAGATGCCCGTGGTCGCGGACACGAAGCCGATCAGGCGCCGGACTTGGCTGGCTTGCGTCACCACGTCATACCCGTTCACCGTGGCCCGGCCGCTGGTCGGCTTCAGGAGTGTGCAAAGGATGCGCAGGGCGGTCGTCTTGCCGGCCCCGTTCGGGCCGAGGAGGCCGAGGGTTTCCCCCGGATTGGCAGTCAGGGAGACGCCGTCCACCGCCGGGACGAGGCCGCCGTCGGGCTTGCGAAACCGCTTCACCAAGTCTTGGACGACGATCATGGAGGGCTTCCGGGGCCGGTGGCAACGATTGCGCCGATTGCACCAAGTCCAGCATCGGACTTCCGCCATGTCCGGGAAGGGGCCGGCCGCCTGATTTTCCGGAAATTAAGATACCCTTGCCCGGCCCCCCGAATCTCCACCCGGACGCCCCCCGATGTCCCTCCGCTTGCTCCTGCTCGGGCTGATCGCCGCCGGGCCGGCGCACGCGGACCCGGTCGCGGAACGGGATCGGCAAGTGGCCGAGATGGAGCGGAAACTGGCCGAGGCGCAGGCGAAACTGAAGGCGCTGAAAGACCCGCGTTTCGAGACGCTGCCCGACGGGTGGGTGAACACGCTGACGTGGAAACAACTCCGGCCGCCGGGGAAGGCTGACGACGGCGAACACGTCGCCGTGGACACGCGGAAGCCGTATCGTGTGATCGACGCCGGCGACGGATTGGCCGGAAAGGCCGACCTGAAAGACCCGGATCTCCTTTATACTGCCGGCCGCGACGGGGCGTTGACGCGGCGCGACTTGCGCACCAACACGGCGGCGTTCCTGCGCCCGCGGGCCGGCGCCGGCGAGGCCGACCAATTCCGCTTCCGGGCGTACCCGCCGTTCTTGATTTCCGGCCACGACTCGACCGTGTACTACGCCGCCGGCAACCGCGTGTTTAAGTCGGCGAAACGCGGGGAAGACTTGCTCGCCGTCTCGCCGGAGATCACTCGCACAGCCAAGGGGGGCGCCTCGGCGCTCGCCGAATCGCCCAAGGATGCCGGCATTTTGTGGGTCGGTACGGACGACGGAGCCGTGTGGCTGACGCGCGACGGCTGTCAAACGTGGACAGCCCTCACCGAAAAATTCCGGGGCGCCGGGAAGCCGTATCGGCCCGTCGCCTCCATCGAAGCATCCCGTTGGGACGCCGGCCGGGCCTATGTGACGTTCGACACGCGGCCGACGAACGAGGCCTCGCCGGCCGTGTTCATGACGGCCGACTTCGGCCAAACGTGGAAGAGTCTGACGGCGAACCTGCCGTCGGGGTCGGCCCGCGTGTTGCGGGAAGACATCGTGAACCCGGACGTGCTGTACTTGGGTTCCGAGGCCGGGTGTTTCGTGAGTGTCAACCGCGGGGCGGCGTGGACGCGGGTCAACGGGGCCGGCGGCTTGCCCGCCGCACCCGTCACCGAATTCGCCCAACCGGCGGGGACGGACGACCTTGTCGTCGGAACCCGCGGCAAGGGCGTCTGGGTTTTGGACGCGGCCCCGCTGCGGAAGTTGACGGCCGAGCAATTGTGGAAACTCAAGACCGCCCCGTGACCGTCACTTCTTGGTGACGGTCTTCGCCCCCACGTCCACGACGAATTTGGTCGTCCCGCTCACTTCGACGGACAAGGGCGTGACCGCGTCGGCGAACACCCCGCCGAGCTTGTCCTGCATGGCCGCCTTCTTGTCCTTGGCCCCGCCCGCCGAGTAATCACCGATGTGCCTGATGCCCACCTTGTATTTGCCGGCCGGGACCGGCTGCGTGAAGCTGAAGTGGCCGTCCGCCGTCACCGGCACGTTAAATATGTTGTTGCCGTCCCCGACCAGGCTGACCGCGCACTGCTCGTTCGCGCCGAGCTTGTACGGCTGACCGTCTTTGACGAGTTCCCCCGAGACGTTCGGCCCCGGGTCGCCGCACCCGGCGACGACCGAGAGGGCCAAGAAGCAACAGGCGACGGTGAGACAACGGAGCATCGGAACACTCGGGGAATGATGGATTAAGTCCCCGGGAGATCGGGGATGTGATGTGATTGGTTGTACCATACGCGACCCGACGGGGCCAGCGCGTTATGAGGCCGGCTGGAGGATGTCGCGATAGAAGGTCGGTACTTTGGCGAACGCCGCCATGTAAGAGGATTCCAACGGCAGATCGACGTAATGGTCCGCGTTGAGGAACACCGGCATCTCCGGCAACACGGCCCCGACAGCCGTCGGCTCGTAATAGGCGGCGTTGACCGGGCCGGACGTGTAGGCGGCAAGCGTCAGCGGCAAATCGGGGAAAGGCGCCGACAACTGCCCGGTTAATTCGTGCCATAAGACCGCGTGCAAGCCTTCCGGGTCTCTCGCGGTGGGGGGGTGCAAGTCGATCACCAACACTTGAACGCCGTGGGCGAGCATGTCGGTCGTCTTTCCCACGAACTCGCGGAACGCCGCACCGCTCGACTTGTTCCCGTGAGACACGATTTCGATGACGCTGATGACGCGGTGATGGCTAACATGCCGGACCGTGACGCGGTTCCGGAGGTTGACGTACTCGTTTTCAAAAGTCTGCTTCACGCGGACGCGCGGCGAGCGCTCCATAACAGCCAGCCCGCCAACGATTTCGGGAAGCCCGTTCGGCGCCGGCTGTTGTAAGGTGACGACATCCGGCTTCGGCCCGCCGGTGATTTGCTCCCCCATCGCGTAATACCCTTCGGGCAACACGCCGCCGTTCAACTGATCGCAGATGCCGCCGATCCACCGCAGGTGAAAGTAGTGGAAAATCCCGTCGTCCACGCGCGTCCAGTCATGCACCGGCATCGGTAGCCCTCCTAATGACGCCCTCATCATATCACACGGCCGGCTCACTCCCATATCCGCAGCCGGTCGAACAAACTCGCCGGCAACTTGGCCTTGGCCCATTCGCGGAACTGGCCCGGCTCGTCGCGGGTGGTCACGTGGGCGGCGATGATGAGTTCATTTTGGAAGCGGGCGGCGTTCTCCGCGAAGTCGGCCAAGTGGGTGTGGCCGAAGGCGCGGATGCGGTCGCGGGAGTGCTCGTCGCGGGCGAAGCTCATTTCGGTGATGAGGATTTTGGCGGCGAAGACGGCCGGGTCGTTGTCCCACCCGGCGGCGCTCGTGTCCCCGGTGTAGCACAGCAGCGGCACGGCCGTCTCCGCGGTCAGGGTTGCGCCCCTTTCCTTCAGTCGGCGAATTTCCTCCGAGGGCAGGGCGGAGTATTCTGGCTTTAACTTGTGCCGAGTTTCCCACACGACGTATCCCCTCGCCGGGACGGTGTGGATGGCGGCGAAGGCCGTCGCATATTGCGTTCCCGTCAGCGGGAGGCGGTCGCCCGGCGCCATGCCGATGAGGTCGCAGTCTTGCCGGCCTTTGTCCAACCGTTGCCAGATGTCCAGCATTGCCCGCACGTCGTCCCGCACTTCGATGGGGACGGCGATGGTCGGCGGCGGCAATTTCATCATGGCCCGCCGGGCGAGGAAGACGGGCAGGGCCGCCAAGTGGTCTAGGTGGGCGTGGGAAATGAACACCGTCGGCGTGTGCAGGAAGTCCCACGCGGCGGCCCCGAGGTCGAAGCCGACCCGCAGTTCCGGGATGCGCCAGTACGTTTGCACACCGGCCCTCGACCATCCCTCGACGGTCAGTTGGCCGTGGGTAATCCGGTGGTAGGGGGCGTTCGGCAACGTGTCCGGCATCGTTCGCCCCGGCTCGGGTGGTACGGCTCGCGTGGGGCGAGTATATCAACGACAGGCGTCTCCGGGGGTGGGTCATGCAACCGCTGGTCGGCATCATCATGGGGTCCAAGTCGGACTGGGCGACTCTGTCCCACGCGGCCGACATGTTGGAGAAGTTCGGCGTCCCCCACGAAGTCCGCGTGGTGTCGGCCCACCGCACGCCCGACCTGTTGTTCGAATACGCGGACACGGCCGAACTCCGCGGCATCGAGGTCATCATCGCCGGGGCGGGCGGGGCCGCCCACTTGCCGGGGATGACCGCGGCCAAAACGGCTCTTCCCGTGCTGGGTGTGCCGGTCGAGTCGGCCGTGCTGCGCGGGGTGGATTCGCTCCTCTCCATCGTCCAGATGCCGGCGGGCATCCCGGTCGGGACGCTGGCCATCGGCAAGGCCGGGGCGATCAACGCGGCCATCTTGGCCACCACGATCCTCGGGGGCAAGCACCCGCAGTTCCGGCGGGCGATCCACGCGTACCGCCAAGCCCAGACGGATGCCGTGATCGCGGCGTCGGACCCCCGCACCTGATTCACCCGAGACTCTTCCATGCGGATCGGCATTCTCGGCGGCGGCCAACTCGGGCGGATGCTGGCCTTGGCCGGCCACCCCATCGGCATCGCGTGCCGGACGCTGGAGCCGGCCGCCGTGTGCCCGGCCTCCCCGGTCGCGGAGCATTTCCCCGGCGACTACGAAGACCTGCAATCGCTGTTCCGGTTCTGTCAGGGGTTGGACGCCGTCACTTACGAGTTCGAGAACGTGCCGGTCGAATCGGCTCGCTGGTTGGCTGAACGGCTGCCAGTCTTCCCCCCGCCGCTGGCCTTGGAAATCGGCCAAGAGCGGGTGCGGGAAAAGACGTTCTTCAAAGAGTTGGGCGTCCCGGTTCCCCCGTTCGCGGCCGTCGAAACTCGGGCCGAATTCGACCAAGCGGTGCGCGAGATCGGCCGGCCGGCTGTCCTGAAAACCTCCCGCTTCGGGTACGACGGCAAAGGCCAGACTGTGATCCGCGACGCGAACGACGTGGAAGCCGCGTGGCAGGCGCTTGGCGGCCGGCCGTTGATCTTGGAAGGGTTTGTCCCGTTCGACCGGGAACTCTCCATCCTCGGGGTGCGCGGCCGAGACGGGGAGTGCGTCTTTTACCCGCTCACCGAGAACGTCCACCGGGCCGGCATCCTGCGGCAAAGCACGGCTCCGGCCATGCACATCGCGGAGGCGATGCAGAACCAAGCCCAAGACATCGCCCGGCGGGCGATGGACGCCATGAACTACGTCGGCGTGCTGGCAGTCGAACTCTTCCAAGTCGGCGATCGATTGCTCGTCAACGAGATGGCCCCGCGGGTCCACAACTCCGGGCACTGGACCATCGAAGGGGCCGAGACCAGCCAGTTTGAAAACCACTTGCGGGCCGTGGCCGGGCTTCCGCTGGGCAGCACGGCCTCGCGCGGGCATTCCGTGATGTTCAACCTGATCGGGAATTGGCCTTCGCCCGCTGACGTGCTTGCCATCGCCGGCGCCCACCTGCACCTGTACGGCAAGACGCCGCGACCGGGGCGGAAGGTCGGCCACATCACCGTGCGGGCCGATTCGACGTGGGCGTTGGGAGAAGCCGTCGCCCAAATCCGGGTGTTGGTCGATGGCTCGGAGAGTTAGAGCGGAGTTCAGGATGTTGTAGCGGCCAGTCATTGGTGGGACCGGCGTCCCGCCCAATGGCACTTGAGTTCTACCCCGGCGTAGCGCCTCCGGCCGGCTTGCGTTTCGGGAACTTCGACTTCGGCCGGCCGA
>JAYTTY010000021.1:0-3115 GCA_043744795.1 Zavarzinella sp.
ACGACCGTCGTCGGCCTCCCCGGATTCACTGCCATCTTGCTGCATTTTCCTCATTTGTTGCGAGAGCAATTTGTGTCATTTCACCGCGAGTGGAGTATAGCTCATTGTTTGTGATCAGGTGACACGGGGACAAGGAAAAAACGGCCAAGCCCCGGAAAGCCCGTGGACGGCCGTCCACGGGTTTCGCCCGCGACTCACGGCTCTTCCCACCCGTCCGGGATCACGTCGCCGTCCCGCCGGTCGACCAGTCGGCGGAAGGTCTCTGCTTCCACGGTGCGCTTCACCTTCTTCACTTCCCCGTTCACCATGAGGACCTGGAAGAACGAGTTGATCAGGCTGATGCCACCGAGGGCCGGCAGGCCCTGGCCGACGGTCAGTTGGTCCGGCTTGGTCCACTCGATCGGCTCGCCGGCCTCCGCGACGAGAATGGTGTTGCTGGAGCCGTCCGTGACGCCGGCCATCTTCACCCCTTTGGGCGGGTTGGCGGGCGGGCCGGGGAATTTTTCGAACATGGCGCCGGGGCCGGAGAAGCCGCGGAAGTACGTCTTCTCGTTGCCGGCCTTCGCTCGGGCCGCCCCGGTCGTGTAGTCGCCGGGCATCTCCCGCAGGAGCGGCCGGTTGGCCGGGCTGTCCCACGGCTCGTCCAGCTTGAATTTCGCGTACAACCCCTGCTGGTTCATGTACGGCAGGATGTGGACGCGCCAACTCAACAGCGGCTTCCCGGCGGCGTCGTACGTGTCCGTGGGGAAGGCCCCGTTCGTGTCGTGGTATTTGATCAGGCCGGTGTGGAGACTCTTTAACCGGTCGCGGGCCTCGTTGGCCTCCCCCGTGTTCTTCATGTTTTTCTGGGCGTCTTTGACGATGTCGTCCCCGAACTGCTTGGCCTTGTCCACTACCCGGTTGCATGCGATGTACCCGAAAATCGCGCCGCCGCCGCAGATCAGGAGGATAGTGCCGCAGATGATGCCGACGATCATGCCGGCGCTGCTCTTCTTGGGCGGCGGGGCGTCCCGGCGCGGCCGGTCGTCGTCCTCGTCCCGGCGGCGGGGCCGGCGCGGGCGGTCGTCGTCGATGTCGTCTTCTCTGGCCATGAGTCATTCCTTGGAGAACGGCAGGGGTTGGGATCGTTCTAGGGCGCGCGGCCCCCGGCGTCAGTCGAGGTTGGCCGTGTCCTTGCCGGCGTAACTGACCGCCGCCTTTAATTGTTCCGGGGTGATCGTCTTCTTCAGGGGTCGGACGCTCATGTCGAGGAAACATGCCAGGAAAACGTCGCCGCCCCGGTCGGCGCCGAAGGCCGGCACCGGCTCGCCCAGCTTCCACGGCAAGTCGTCCGGCTTCGTCCACTCGACGGCGTCGCCGGCCTCCACGCAGAACAGCGTGTTCGCCGCCGAGTCGATGACTTCCGACCGCTTGACCCCGACGGGGGCCGGCCGCGGGCCGCCGCGCTTCGCCGCCGCCGGGTCCATCAAGGAGCCCGGCGCGGCGAAGGAGCGGTAGTACGTCTTCCCGGCCCCGGGGCCGTCCCCCCGGCCCGGCGTCGCGTACGGCGGCGGCATTTGGGCCAACAGCGTCTTGTTGTGCGGGCTGTCCCACGCCTCGTCCAAGTGGAATTGCTTGTACAGGGTGTCCTGCTCGATGTACGGCAGAATGTGGACGCGCCAACTCAGCAGCGCCTTGCCGTCCGGGCCGTACGAGTTGGTCGGGTAGCCGCCGTTGACACTTTCGTAGTTGACGGCCGCGAGGCCGATCTGCTTCAGGTTGTTCGTCGCCTTCATCCGGTTGGCGGCGGTCCGCACGTTGCTTGCGCCGTAAAATAGCGCGAAGATCAGCGCGCCGCCGCCCCCGCAGACCAAGACCAACACCCCGGCGACGATGCCGATGATGAGGCCCGTCTTGCCCTTCTTCGGCGGCGCCGGCCGGTCGTCCAAGTCGTCGTCTCGGCGGCGGGGCTTGCGCGGGCGGTCCTCTTCCTCGAAATTGTCGTCATCGCGAGCCATCGGTCAGCGCTCCTCTGCAAAATAGTCAGAATCAATGGGCCGGGCGCGGGCATCGTCGCTTTTCGCTCCGCGAAAAGTCCGGCTTCCCGCCGCGGGGGCCGTCAACCGCGAGGGGAGGTCCGGACTTTTCGCGGAGCGAAAAGCGACGCTGCTCCGCGGCGACCGCCCTTCCGCGTGTTGCGGCATCGCTTCCGAGGACGCTCAGTCCAATTTCACGGACTCGCCGCCCTTGTAGGTGATGGCGGCCTTCAATTGTTCCGGCGTGATCGTCTTACGGACGGGCTTGACGCTCCCGTCGCCGATCAGCGCCAAAAACGTTCCGCCCCCGCGGTCGGCACCGAACGTCGGCATGGGCTGACCGGCGTCCCACGTCAAGTCGTCCGGCTTGCTCCACTCGACGGCCTCCCCGGCCTCGACGACGAAGACGGTGTTCGACAGGCCGTCCGTCACGCTCGCGAACGTCATGCCGTTACGGTCCCGGTTCGCCCGGGCCGCGGGCGGCTCCATGATCGCGCCGGGCGAGGCGAAGGCCCGGTAGAACGTCTTATTCCCGAATACAGCCCTGCCGGACCGCTGGCCCGCCGTCGCGTAGACCAGCGGCAGGCGGTCGAGGAGCGGGCGGTTGTGCGGGCTGTCCCACGGCTCGTTCAAGTGGAACTGCCGGTAGAGGTTGTCGTACTCAAGGTACGGCAGAATATGCACGCGCCAACTCAGCAGCGGCGTGCCGTCCGGCGCGTAGGTGTTGGCCGGGAGCATCCCGTTCGTGTCGTGGTAATTGTGGATCGCCAAGCCGGCCTGTTTAAGGTTGTTCGACGACACCTTTTCCCGGATCGATCCCACGTAGGAGTAGAGAGCGAAGCCGCCCCCGCCGCACACGAGCAGCAGCGACCCGAAGACAATGGCGAGGATCTTCGGCAGCTTGCTCCGCGTCGCCGGCGAGTCGGGGCGGTCGTCATACATATCGTCGTGGGCCATTCGTCAGCGCTCCCATTCAGAGTGTTCGGAATCAATGGGCCGGGCGTGAGCATCGTCGCTTTTCGCTCCGCGAAAAGATTGGCTTCCCGCCGCGGGGGCCGTCAACCCCGAGGGGCGGCCCAGACTTTTCGCGGAGCGAAAAG
>JAYTTY010000022.1:0-3115 GCA_043744795.1 Zavarzinella sp.
GGCCTTGGCGTCTTGGCGGCAAACGGTTTTGCTTCAACGAGGAGTTTAGCCATGAGTCGGGCGTACAAGATTCGCGTCAAGGAGAGCATCAGCCAGGACCTGGCGGCCTCGGACGAGGTGTGTTCCGACTTGGAGATTCTGGAAATCCTCCCCGGCGACGCGATGGCCGACCTGTTGGCCGGCGAACTCAAGGGCCGCGGGTTTGAAGAAAAAGACGGCAAGCTCGTCCGCGAGAAGGCCGGCGTGACCGTGACCGTGGACCCGAAGTCCGGCGAGGTCGGCGTGAAGGCCGAGAAGAAAGACAAAGTGGATTTGGAGAGCGAGGCCGAGGGCTGGGGCTACGACGACGTCGGCCCCAAGGAGTCCGCAGTGCGAAAAAGCCTCGCCGAGTCCGCGAAGGCCGACCTCGCCCGCCGGGCCAAAAAGCAGCAGGACCGCCTGCAGGCCGAGGCGACCGAGGCCCTCGAAGGCGAGATGGCCGACGTGCGCAAGGAACTCAACGACGCCGTCAACGCCGTCACCCGCGAGGCCCTGAAGCGCAAGGCCGCCCAGATGGGCCGCATCAAGGAAATGACCGAGGACGCCGAGACGGGCTCGCTGACGATTAAGGTGGAAGTCTAAGCCGACGGCGGTATTGGCTTTCGTTGGAGTCCCGGCTTCCGCCGGTCTTCGGCGGATGCCTTCCCCAAGTGGTGACCGGCCATTTCCGGGCGACGAATCTTAAGACCGGCTGAAGCCGGGACTCCAACGAAAGCCAAACCCGGCCGTCGCGTGACCGGCCTCGGTTCGGCAACTCAGCAGGAACCGCATGTCCAGCCTGATCCCCGAAAAAGACCTCCCCGCCGAACTGACGCCCGAGCAGGCGGTCGAGGCGGCGTACTCCCGCGAACTGGCCGAGGTGGCGTCCAAGCTGCACCGCGGGCTGCCGTGCCTGGTCGAGTGCGACAAGGACTTGGCCCCGTACGTCTTCATGAACCTGCGCGGCCGCGTCCGGCAGCACGCGATGGAGTGCGTCTACTTGGACGGCCGGCCGAAGGCCGGCGAGCAGGCCGGGCCGGTGCCGCAGGGGATCATGGCCACGATGGTCAGCCAACTGCGCGACACCGTCCGCGGGTCCACGCAAGCCGTGGACAAGAACGGCAACCCCGTTCGCCGCGTCCCCGTGTTGCCGCACTTGGACTTGCTCACCACCAGTCAAGGCGGGCTGACCGGCGAGGCCCGCGAGGTCATCGTCCTCCTGTACGAGAACCCGACCATCGTGTTCCTCGGGTTCAAGGATCCGTCGTTCCCGCTGCCGAAGGTCATCGAAAATCTGTTCGCCCACCGCGTCAGTTTCCTCGGCCTGAGCCGAGACCGCTTGCGCCATCTCATCACGCAAAAGGAGAGCCGCAAGTTCGGCAAGCAGTTTAATCCGTGGGGCCTGTACAAGTACGTCTCCGGCGTGAACGCCGTCCGCCTGCGCCGGCTCCTCAGCACCTTGGAAGGCGAAGACTACCCGGCCGACCCGAAGAACGCTTACCGGCAATTGCGGGCGGCCACCCTCAGCGGCAATCTCGAAATCCCCGAGGTGAGTCTCGACCAGGACATTGGCGGCTACACGAAAGTGAAGTCCCGGCTCCGCAAAGAAATCCTCGACGTGCTGACCCGCCGCGACGCCGCCACGAACGAGGAAGACGCCGCCCGCCTCGAAGAGCTGATCCCGCGCGGCATGATCTTCTGGGGGCCGCCCGGCACGGGCAAAACGTACTTCGCCAAGGCGATGGCCTCGGCCATCGGAGCCGCCATCACCGTCGTCTCCGGGCCGGAGTTGAAGTCAAAGTGGGTCGGCGAAAGTGAGGAGAATTTACGGCAAATCTTCCTCAAGGCCCGGCAGTCGGCCCCCGCCATCATTGTCTTCGACGAACTCGACTCGTTCGCCACCGCCCGCGGGACGTACACCGGGTCGGGCGTCGAGCATTCAATGGTGAATCAGTTGCTGACGGAGATGGACGGGTTCCACAAGGAGGAACTCGTCTTCGTCGTCGGCACCACGAACTTCGTGGAGAGCTTGGACCCCGCGCTGTTGCGGCCGGGCCGATTCGAGTTCCACTTGCACATCCCGTTCCCGGACCCGGACGACCGCCGGGACATCGTGCGCATCTACAACCAGAAGATGCGCCTCCTGATGACGGAAGAGACCATCGACTTCGTCGTGAAGCGGACCAACGACCACGTCATCGGGGCGGCGGCCGGCACCCGCTACAGCGGCGACCACTTGAACGCCCTGGCCCGCTCCGTCGCCCGAATGCGGCTGCGTGAGAACCTCACCGGGCCGACCGACCCGGACTTGGTCGAGCGGGCGATGACCGAATACCTCGACCGGCCGAAGATGACGCCGCAAGAACTCAAGGTGCTGGCGACGCACGAGGCCGGGCACGCGGTCGTGTCGCTGTACTGCCCGCACGCCCCGGCCATCGAGCGCGTCACCATCGCCAGCGAGATGCAGTGGGCGTTCGGGTACGTCAAGCACGCGGACCCGGCCCACAAGTACGTGCAGACCGTCAACTTCTACCTTGACATGATTTGCGTCGCCCTCGGCGCCCGCGAGGCCGAGAAGGTCTTCCTGAACGACCTCTCTCTCGGGGCCACGGGGGACTTGCACTCGGCCACGTCCATCGCCCGCGAACTGGTGGAAATGCACGGCTTCGGCAGCGATGACTTAGTCCAGTACCGCCCCATGAACAGCAACGGCGCCCGCCACGCCGACCTTTCCGCAAAGGTGCTGGAAGAGCTTGACCTGCGCGTGCGGGCCATCGTCGAAGGCCAACGGCAGCGGGCCGAGAACATCGTCCGGGCGAACAAGGACATGATCGCCACGCTGCGGGACTTGTTGTTGGAACACAAGACGATTGATGCGAAGACGCTGACCATGTTGGCGCCGGATAATGTGAAGTGACGGGAAACCTTGTTTAGCCGCAACGCGGAGTCTTCGGAGCGGAGCGCGGACTTGCCGTGAAAGTCGCTTCAAGATTGTCAACGGCGAGCGTCGAGGCGTAAGGCGAGCGGCAGGAAGTAGCTTACCCGATTGGGGTTCTCGGGGCGAGCTTGACATGAGACGATGGGGCAGCCGCTTCAC
>JAYTTY010000023.1:0-12212 GCA_043744795.1 Zavarzinella sp.
CGTCCCAGCCGCCACTCAAGAGCGTGCGACCGTCCGGCGTGAAGGCGAGACTCGTCACCATGCCCGTGTGCCGGCCGACCAACTTCGGCGGGGACGGCCACCGCTCCACGTCAAACAGCAGCACGTCCCAGTCGGCGGTGACGGCGAGGGACTTGCCGTCCGGCGACAGGGCGACGGCCCGGCAGTCTTTCTTCAGCACGTGCGGCTTGGCCGGCGCCCGCGTGATGTCTTGCACGTACAGCCACTTGTTGTCCGTGGCCCAGACGATCAGCCGCCGCTCCGGGAACCCGGCGACGGCCCGCACGCCGTTGCGGCAATCGACGGGCAGCCGGACCGGCGTGTACGTTTGCAGGTTCAACAGCCAGAGCGAGATGGGGTAGTAGACTTCCCGCCCGACTTGCCCGAGTGTGACCACCGCCTGCTCACGGCCGACGAACGCGATGCCGCTGACGGGGCCGGGGAGCGTAACGAGTTTTTCCTTGGTGAGCGGGTCGGCCGTGTCGCGGATGCGCAAGTGGCCGAAGCCGGACCCGGTGAGCAGGTGTCGGCCCGACGGCGAGAACGCGACGGCCGTGCCGCCGAGCAATTGGTGGGCTTCTTCCAAAAACGCCCCGCGCCACAGCCGCACGCAGTTCTCCGCGCCGGTCGT
Source organism: Zavarzinella sp. (assembly GCA_043744795.1). Taxonomy (GTDB): domain Bacteria; phylum Planctomycetota; class Planctomycetia; order Gemmatales; family Gemmataceae; genus Zavarzinella. The sequence goes on from JAYTTY010000023.1 coordinate 650, forward strand.
CACGAGCGTTTCGCCGTCCGGGGAGAACACCATCGACTGGATGGCGCCCCCGGCGGCTTCACGGGTCAACATGTCGGCTCCCTCCTTCTCTGGAAGTCATTTTAGAGGAGGGAGACCGGGGACAAATTCGGAATTCGGAATTCGGAATTCGGAATCAAAAACCACACTGCGGGTTTTGTCTTTCATTCCGCATTCCAAATTCCGAACTCCGAACTCCGAATTCGAATCAGTCCTTAATGACGGTCGGCTTCACCTTGTTCAGGGTGGCCTTGATGGCTTCGAGGTCCTTCTTCACTTCGTCGGCGGTCTCGACGCCCTTCACCGGCATGGCGGCCACTTTGCCGTCGGCGTCCTTGATGCGGAAGCGGTAGCCGTCCTTCGCCTTGTAGATTTCGATGGTGCCAATGCCCATGTCTTCCTTGGCGTCTTCCTTCTTGGCGTCTTCCTTCTTGGCCTCGACCTTCTTCGTATCGACGGCCTTCTTGACGTCCTTCTTGACCTGCGCTTCCGCGAACGGCACTTCCGTCAGGGCCAAGGAGCCGATGCCGACCGTGAGGGCCGCCAGCGCGATGAACTTCCGCATGTGTCCCGTCTCCCGAATGATGGTGAAAACTGAGGGGCGACGGCGAAGCGCCGTCTCCCGCCAAGTATGGGCCGGCCGCGCCGCGGAGACAAGAGAATTCCCGGCGCCGGCCGTCGGTTCGGCGTAAAATCTCCCCGCGACCTCCCGTGACTCCCGGAAAACTCCCCATGCGTTGCCGACCTTCGCTGACCGCCCTCGCCTTCCTGATCGGGACATGTTCCCTCGGCGCCGCCGAGCAGAAGCCCTTCCCCGGCAAGGCCGGCGACTGGAACGGCTTCGTCAAGCACGACTTCCCTGTCAACGGCACCACGGCCACGGTCGTCGTCCCCAAGAAGCCGTTGCCCGGCCGGCCGTGGGCGTGGCGCGGCGAGTTCTTCGGGGCCTTCGCGGACGCGGACAAGTTGCTGGTGCAGAACGGCTGGCACTTGGCCTACCTGAACGTGCCGGACTTGTTCGGCTCGCCGAAAGCCGTCGCTGCGTGGGAGAAGTTTTACGCGGTAATGACCGCCGATTACGCCATGCATCCGAAGCCCGGCTTCATCGGCTTGAGCCGCGGCGGGTTGTACGTCATGAACTGGGCCGCCGCCCACCCGGACAAGACGCTGGCCGTCTACCTCGACAATGCCGTGTGCGACTTCAAGAGCTGGCCCGGCGGCATCGCGAAGAAACTCGGCGGCAGTCCCGGTTCCGCGGGCGAGTGGGAGAAGATGTTGAAAGCCTACGACTTCAAGACCGACGCCGAGGCCATCGCGTACAAACTCAACCCAGTGGACAATCTCGCCCCACTGGCGAAGGCGAAGATCCCACTGCTGCTCGTCTACGGCGACAAGGACAAGGTGGTGCCGCACCCCGAGAACTCGGAGAAGGTGTACGACCGCTACAAGGCCCTCGACGGCCCCGTCGAACGCATCATCAAACCGGGCTTCGACCACCACCCGCACGGCCTGACCGACAACGCCCCGGTGTTGAAGTTCTTCACTGATGCGCTGGGGCGGAAGGGCGATTGAAAATGGTCGATTGTGAAGGAATTGTGAAGCTCTGCCAAATTGTCTGCCATTGCGCGCGACCGATTCGGCGAAATCTAGGCAATCGGACCAGTTCCGTCTCGCGTTCTGGCGGCGCGCCGACTATCCGGCTGTAATGGCACCCGCCAAAACCGCCTCACGTTCGCCGGATGTCATTTTGCGGCTCGAACGGATTTCTGTGAATACTCACAGAAACACAAACGACTTTGATTGACATCTGTTCTCATGTCGGGATAACTTTATTAACATCTCGTAGACTCAACACCCTGACAAGGCACTCTCCCATGCCGCCATTCTCACGCTATCTTTTGGCTCGCCGACACCCTCGGAAAGCCGCTGGCCGGGCGAAGCGGCCGCTCCGGCTGGAGGCTTTGGAAATTCGGGAAGTGCCGACTTTATTGCCGGTGATCAGCGTCTCGTCGTTCACGAACGCTGTCCGAGAGGGAGACGGCGGCTCCGTCACGTTCTCGCGGGGCGGGGACACGACCGTCGCCGTCGACATTTCTTTTGCCGCCACGGGGGGACGGCCACGTCGGGGACTGACTTCACCTTCGCGGCCTCCACCCTGCACTTTCATGCGGCCCAGACGGCCGGCACGGTCTCATTCACGACCAGCGCGGACGGGGTGATGGAGGGTTTGGAGCAGATTCACGTCGCCGTCGCGAGTGGCGGCTCGGCCTACGATTTGGGTTCGATGACGACGGCTGACATCGCCTTGCTTGATCAAGACGGCCCGGCCTTGAACACGCCGCCATCGGGAAGCGGCGCCGCGCCGCAGGCCGGCGGGGCGAAAGCCGGCGGCGACGGCGCCTTGGCCGGCGGCGTCCGGGCCGCGGACGGCACGGTCGTCGTCTCCATCCCCGGCGTGTGGTCGGCCGGGTTCGGCCAACCCTACGGCATGGTCGGCCAGTGGACGAACCAAAAAGGGTACGAGGCGGCCGGGTACGTCGGGTTCAACTTAACGCTCGGCGGCCTGCCGTTCTTGAAGTCGGACGGGACCGACGTTGCCGCCGTCACGGCGGGGACGCAGGCGGAAATCTTCGACGGGGCGGGCGGCACATACACGCCACGGCATTTCTCAACGGACACGCTGACTTATGCGGCCGGCACGTCTGGCAGCGGTTTCCCCGGCATGCCCGGGTATATTCCGCCGACACTCGGGACGTTCACCTTGGTCACGTCGGCCGGGGCGGCGCTCCTGTTCAACGACTTCGATACGGGCCGCATGGCGGCCGAACGCGGCCAAGTCCGGACGCTGACCGACCCCAACGGGAACGCGACGACCGTCGCTAGCCGACTGGCGAGCGGGCAGCCCTCGGAAGTGACGCGCACGGGGACGGTCGACGGGGTGACGGTGACTGAGTCGTACTTGTATTCGTACAGTCTGGTCGGGTCGGTCACCAAGGTAGACGGCGTCACCTTGCGCCGGAAGGTCGGGGCGGGGTCGTGGACGACGGTCCGCACGGCCGAGTACACGTACCACGGTGGGAGCGGCAGCGCCGGGACGGCCGGGGACTTGAAGACGGCCGTCGTCAAGGACGGGGCCGGCAACGCCTTGGAGAGCGCCTACTATCGCTACTACACGGCGGCCTCGGGCATCGGGTACGCCGGGGCCATGAAGTACGCGGTGTCCGGCGCCGCGTACGACCGGTACGCGGCGTGGTGTACGGCCAACTCGACGACGCCGGACGGGGCGACCGACGCCCAGTTGGCCCCGTTCGCCGACGGGTATTACGAGTACGGCGGGGGCGGGCGGGTGGCCGCGCATACGGAGCAGGGGGCCGGCGGGTCCGGGGCCAGCGCCGTCGTCTACACGACGAGCGCGTTCGCGGACGGGTACAACAACTGGCGGACGAAGGCGGTGCAGACGTTGGCCGACGGGACGGTCAACGCCGTCTACGCGAACTTTGCCGGGCAGGCGCTGCTGACGGTGGTCCAGCCGGTCGGCAGTTCGGACCAGTGGTGCGCGTACCAGCGGTACGACAGCGCCGGCCGGTTAGTCCTGACGGCCGCGCCGTCGGCCGTCAGCGGGTACGACGACGCCTACGCCGACTTGCTGCATAACGTGTCGGGGAATTACCAGTACCTGCGCGACGGCGAAGGCGTGATCGCCTCCGCCACTTATGGCTCCGGCACGACGGCCGCCTCGACCACGGCCGGGAACGTGGCCGGGTATCAGCATCAGACGTTCGTGCAGCGCGGCGAGGCCGGCACGCCGGTGTTGCAGGGGACGACGCAGTATTTCAGCCGGACGGACGGGACGATCACCGTCTACCCGGTGGCGGCCACGACGCGGCACCGCAACGACGACGGGACGGGCGGGGAGACGACCGCGGCGGCGTATGCGTATTTCTCCGGGACGATTCAGCCGCAATCGGTGACGGTGACGCGGCCGACGGCGACGACGGGGCGGAACGGGTCGAATACGGCCGAGAGCGACATGTCGGTAATGGACGACCGGGGGCGGGTGATCTGGACGAAGGACGCCGGCGGCTTCTTGGCGTACACGGAATACGACGACGTGACCGGCGGGGTGACCAAGACGATCAAGGACGTGGACACGACGCAGACGACGACCTTCGCCAACCTGCCGAGCGGCTGGAGTACGCCGGGCGGCGGCGGGCTGCACCAGACGACGGCCTATGAATTGGACGACCAGGGGCGGGCGACCAAGACGACCGACCCGAACGGCAACGTGACGTATGTGGTGTATAACGACGCCGCCCACGAGGTGCGCGTGTACCCAGGCTGGGACACGTGGACGAACGCCCCGACCGGGCCGACATCGGTGACGCGGGAAGACCGGGCGCGCGGGTACAGCGAGACGCTGACGATGTCGGCGACGCCGAGTATGAGCGGCGGCCGGCCGACGGGGGCTGAGACGATCAGCGGGGTGTTGACGCTCTCTCGGCAAGTGGTGAACGCGGTCGGGCAAGTCGTTTACGCGGACGAGTACACGGACTTGACGGGGGTGACGTACTCCCAGTCGTCGGTGACGCTGGGGGCGGGCGGGACGAACTACTCGCGGACCAGTTACGGGTACGACGCCGTCGGCCGGCTGAATCGGGCGGGGACGCCGGCGGGGACGGTCACGCGGACGGTGTTCGATGGCCTTGGCCGGGCGCTGAGCCAGTGGGTGGGGACGGACGACACGCCGACGACGGGGAGTTGGAGTCCGGCGAACACGGGCGGGACGAACTTGGTGAAGGTGAGTGAGACGGCGTACGACGGCGGCGGGGTCGGGGACGGGAACGTGACCGCGGAGACGCAGTTCCCCGGCGGCGGGGCGGCCGCCCGCGTGACGGCGATGAGCTACGACTGGCGCGACCGCCGGGTCGCCACGAAGATCGGTGTCGAGACCAGCGAAAGCATCGGCCTCAACCGGCCGATTACTTACGTGGAGTTGGACAACCTCGGCCAGGCGGTCGTGACCGAACAGTACGACGGCGACGGCCTGAGCATCACGGCCGACAGCAATTCGGACGGCGTCCCGGACCGGCCGAGTTCGACGTACTTGCGGGCGAAGGCGGTCACGAGTTTCGACGAGCAAAACCGCGTCTACCGGCAAGAGACGTATGCCGTCGATCCGTCCAGCGGCGGCGTCTCCTCGTATGCCCTGCGGGCTGACACGTGGTACAACTCGCGCGGGCTGACGGTGAAGTCGGTCGGCCCCGGCGGCGAGGTGAGCAAGAGCGCGTTCGACGGGCTGGGCCGGACGACGGCCAGTTACACGACCGACGGCGGCGGGGACGCGGGGTACGCGGACGCGGACGACGTGACGGGGGATGCGGTGCTGTCGCAGACGGAGGCGACCTACGACATCGGCAACCGCGTATTGCTGACGACGACGCGGGACCGCTTCCACGACGAGACGGGGACCGGGGCCTTGGGGACGCCGGCCACAGGCAACAAGGCGCGGGTGAGCTACGCAGCGAATTACTACGACAAGGCCGACCGGGTGACGGCGGCCGTGGACGTGGGGACCAACGGCGGCAGCGCGTACACGCGGCCGGGGAGTGTGCCGAGCCGCAGCGACACCGTGTTGGTGACGGAGTACGCATACAACGCGGCCGGGTGGGCCGAGACGACGACCGACCCGCGCGGGCTGGTCGGCAAGACGTACTACGACGCGGCCGACCGGTAGCCGCTACACTCTACCTCACGTCATTCTCTCTTCAAAGGCTTCACTCCCATGCAAACGCGACGAACATTCCTTGTCTCGGCCGGGGCCACGGCCCTCGCCTCTTCCACCACTTGGGCGGCCAACGACACCATCAACGTCGCGTGCATTGGCACGGGCGGGCGGTGTCGCACCTTGATGAAGTCACTCGCCAAGGTGCCGGGGGTGCGCATGACGGCGGTGTGCGACATTTGGGAGAAGGCCCTGGCCGAGGGGAAGGCCCTCGCGGACCCGAAGGCGATTGTCTCCACGAAGTTTCAGGAGTTGCTGGACCGCAAGGACATTGACGCCGTGCTGATCGGGTCGCCGGACCATTGGCACGTGCCGATGGCCGTCGCCGCGTGCAACGCCGGGAAGGACGTGTACGTCGAGAAGCCGTTGACCCACGAGTTGAGCGAAGGCAAGGCGATGGTGGAAGCGCAAGACAAGAACAAGCGCATCGTGCAGGTGGGGACGCAACAGCGGTCGATGCCGCACGTCATCAAGGCGAAGGAGATCATCCAGTCCGGCGGCATCGGGCAAGTGTTCAAAGTCCACATGACGTGGAACCGCAACACCGACCGCGTCCGGCGCTTCAAGGACAGCATCGACCCGAAGACCGTGGACTGGAAGGCGTTCCTCGGGACGGCCAAGCCGCAGGAGTACGACGAGTACCGCTTCCGCAACTGGCGCTGGTTCTGGGACTTCGGCGGCGGCCTGTTCACCGACCTGATGGTCCACTGGATCGACGTGGCCCACTGGATATTGAAAGTGGACCACCCGGAGAAGGCGGTCGCGCTCGGCAACCACCTTGTCAGCAAGGACGTGTGGGAAACCCCGGACACCGTGCAGACGATCCTCACCTACCCCGGCGGCATCCAGATGTCATTTGAGGGCACGTTCGCCAACGCCAACCGCGGGGCGATGATCACCTTCATGGGCAAGGACGCCACGCTCTATCTCGACCGCGGGGCGATGATCGTGACGCCGGAGCGCGTCAACAAGAAGGGGGAGCCGCAAGAGCTGATCTTGGGCAAAAACCCGACGCACCGCGGCGCCGACTTCTACGACGAGCCGGACGGCGAACTGCTGCACCTAACGAACTGGGTGGAGTCGATGCGCAGCCGTCAGAAGCCGAGCGCCCCGGCCGAGGGCGGCGTTTCCAGCGCGTCCGCGGCCCACTTGGCGAACTTGGCGCTGCGGAACGGGGGCGTGGCGACGTGGAAGGAGTGAGAAGAGTTTTTCTCAGGCAGAGTCGAAGTCCGACCATTTCAAATTGAGTTGTCGGACGACGGCCTTCAGTGTCCCCACTTTCAGGTCTTTCCCTGCGTGATCGGGAACGACGGTCGATTGGTTGGTGGCGGGGTTCATCCATTTCCGGTGAGCCCCGCCGCCCGAGCGTGGAATCTCGACGCAGCCCAGCGCTTTCAACTTGCGGGCGGCTTCGCGGTAAATCATCCGACTTCCACCAACGCGTCAGAGTCGATGGAATCCGTAACCGTCGATTGCAGAATTTCGGACGGCAACACCCGGCCCATATCGGCGTACAGTTCAACCACGGCGGCCAAGGCGTCGCGGGCATTTTCCTGAGCTTCGTTGAGCGTGTCCCCTTCCGTGATGAGTTCCGGCAGTACGGAAGAGGTGACGGTATACCCACCCTCCGGCTGTGGGGTAAAAGTCAACGGCACGCGGTAAACCATATTTGCACCTCCGGCGGGTACTTTCAATTTACTGTTCCCGAACCGTCAATTCATTAACGACCGTCGTCACGCCCACCGTCTGCTGGGCCAACTGCTCGGCCCGCTCCAAATGCTCGCGGCTCGGGACGGCTCCCCGCAAGCGAATGCCGTCATTGTCTTCGGTCACCTGAATGGGAACCTTTTGCAAATACACGTCCCCCTTGATGCGAGAGCGGACGCGGCCCAGCGTCGTCGCCTCCGGGGCGATGTCGCCGAACGGCGTGCGGGACGGGGCGGCCTCGCGGACTTTCTCCGTCGTGATCTGTCCGATGCGGACGAGCTTCTCGCCGTCGGCGCGCTGACAGGCGGAAAGGAGCATGAGTGGGATGAGGAGAAATGTTCGCATGACGGAACCATAACAGGGAACGCGGGCTGAGGGCAATGCGGAATGGGGCGAATCGGGCCGGCCAGCCAACTTCCCCCTCGCGTCCGGCAAACGCACCGGATATAGTACCTATTACTGCCTGCCGCGGCGGGGACCGCCTCCTCGCCCTTCTCGCCCTTCTCGCGTGTGCCAATGATCCGCAGCAAGTCGCTTCTCCCCGCTATTTTCGGGCTTTGGGCCGGCGCCTCCGCGGCGCCGGCCGCCCCGGTCGACTTCAACCGGGACATTCGGCCGATCCTGTCGAACAACTGCTACTTCTGCCACGGGCCGGACGAGAAGGAGCGCAAGGCCGACTTTCGCCTCGACACCGAGGCCGGGTCGCGGGCCAAGCTCGAAGACCACTTCGCCATCGTCCCCGGCAAGCCGGAGGCAAGTTCGCTCGTCAGCCGCGTGTCCGCGACCAAGCCCGGCACGGTGATGCCGCCGCCGAAGACCGGCAAGAAGTTGACGCCCGGCGAGATTGCCTTGCTGACGCAATGGGTGAAGGAGGGTGCTGCCTTCGAGAAGCACTGGGCCTATGTGCCGCCGAAGCGGGGCGAACTGCCGGCCGTCAAGAACACGGCTTGGGTGCAGACCCCCGTGGACCGCTATGTGTTGGCTAAGCTGGAACAACTCGGCTTCAAGCCGGCCGGCGAAGCCGACCGCTACGCCCTCGCCCGCCGCGTCGCCCTCGACCTGACGGGGTTGCCGCCGACGGTCGCGGAGGCCGACGCCTTCGCGAAAGACCCGTCCCCCGGCGCTTACGAACGCTACGTGGACCGCATGTTGGCCAAGGAGAGTTACGGCGAACATTGGGCTCGCCTGTGGCTCGACCTCGCCCGCTACGCGGATTCGGCCGGCTACGCCGATGACCCGCTGCGGACGATCTGGGCCTACCGCGATTATGTCATCAAATCGTTCAACAAGAACAAGCCGTTCGACCGCTTCACCATCGAACAACTGGCCGGCGACCTGTTGCCAAAGCCCACGGACGAAGACCTGATCGCCACCGCGTTCCACCGCAACACGATGACGAACAACGAGGGGGGCACCAGCGACGAGGAGTTCCGCAACGTCGCCGTCGTGGACCGCGTCAACACGACGCTGACGACGTGGATGGGCACCAGCATCGCCTGCGCCCAGTGCCACACGCACAAGTACGACCCGATCACGCAGAAGGAATACTTCGGCCTGTTCGCCATCCTCAACAACACCGAGGACGCCGACCGCACCGACGAAAGCCCCCTGCACCGCATCATGACGCCGGAACAGCAAAAGCAGCGCGACGCCTGGACCGCCGAACTCGCCGAACTGGACAGGAAGTTCAAGACGCCGTCCCCCGCGATGCTCGCCGGCTTGGCCAAATGGGAAGCGGGCTTGCCCACGAACCCCGCATGGACCGGGTTGAAGCCAACGGCGGCGAAGTCGAAGGCCGGCCTGTCTATGGTGGTGCGGCCGGACGGCTCTGTGTTCGTCGAGAAGTCGGCGAACGCGGATACCTACACCGTTGACCTCACGACGACGGACAAGCAGATCGCCGGTTTGAAACTGGACGTGCTGACCGACCCCAAACTCCCCGGCAACGGCCCCGGCCTCTCCGGCGGAAACTTCACCCTCACCGGCGTCTCGGCCAAACTGATCCCGCCGGGGAACGCCCCGCTCAAGGGCCGGTTCGTCCGCGTGACGCTGCCCGGCCAAGCGAAGTATCTGCACCTCGCCGAGGTGCAGGTGTTCAGCGGCGCGGCCAACGTCGCCCTCAAGGGCAAGGCGACGCAGAGCAGCACGGACTACGACGGCCCGGCGAATCTGGCCATCGACGGCAAGACGGACGGCGACTTCGCCAAGAAGTCCGTCACGCACACGAAGTCGGAAGACAGTCCGTGGTGGGAAGTCGACCTGCAATCGGCCCAACCCATCGACAAGATCACCCTCTGGAACCGCACGGGCGGCGTCGAAGCCCGCCTCGCAGGCTACCGCGTGACCGTTCTTGATGACGCCCGCAAGGAGGTCTGGAATTCCGGGGAACGCCCGGTACCGATGCCGTCCCTGTCGCTCGAAACCAACGGCGAGCGCGTGCTGCCCATCGCCGCCGCGTTCGCTGATTACGAACAGCCGATGTTCTCGGCCGCCTCTCTGGCTGATCCGGCGAGCAAGAAGCCCACCGGGTGGGCCATCGGCGGCGGCCTCGGCAAGCCGCATACGCTGACCCTGTTGCTCAATATTCCCGTGGACGTGCCGGCAGGGGCCACGTTGCGGGTGACGCTGGAACAAAACTCCCCGCACCCGAACCACCTCATCGGCCTGTTCCGCCTTAGCGCCACGGCCGAACCTCGCATCGGCGAAGTCGTGAAGTTGCCCGCTGCCGTCGTGTCGGCCCTCGCCGTCCCGGCCGCCAAGCGCACGCCGGAGCAAACAACCGCCCTGACGGATTATTACTTGACCACGGTGGCCCCCGAACTGGCCAAGGAGCGGACCCGCAAAACCGAACTGACGAAACTGCTCGCCGACCAGAAGCCGGTGACGGTCCCCATCATGAAGGAACTTGTCGGCGCCGCCCGCCGCAAGACCAAGCTGCAACACCGCGGCAACTACCAAGACCTCGGCGACGACGTGACGGAAGGCATCCCCGCCATCTTCGGCGAACTGCCCAAGGACGCCCCAAAGGATCGACTCGCGCTAGCCAAGTGGCTCGTCTCCCCGGACAACCCGATGACGGCCCGCGTGATCGTCAACCGCTACTGGGACCAACTCTTCGGCCTCGGCCTCGTCCGCACCGGCGAGGAGTTCGGCATCCAAGGCGAACTCCCCACGCACCCCGAGTTGCTCGACTTTCTGGCCACGGAACTGGTCCGCCTGAACTGGGACATGAAGGCGTTCCTGAAACTGCTGGTGATGTCGGCCGCGTACCGCCAAGACTCCAAGGTGCTGCCGGACGTGCTGGAAAAAGACGCCGACAACCGCTGGCTCTCCCGCGGCCCGCGCCTGCGCCTGACGGCCGAGATGGTCCGCGACCAGAGCCTGTTCGCCGCCGGCTTGTTGAGTCCCAAAATGTACGGCCCGTCCGTCCGGCCCAACCAACCCGTGTCCGGCCTCAACGCCGCCTTCGGCAGTTCCATCGACTGGAAGACCAGCGACGGCGAGGACAAGTACCGCCGCGGCCTCTACACCGAATGGCGCCGCACGAACCCCTACCCGTCGATGAGCACCTTCGACGCCCCCAACCGCGACATCTGCACCGTCCGGCGGCCCAAGACCAACACCCCGCTGCAAGCCCTGGTGACACTGAACGACGCCGTCTACGTGGAAGCCGCCCAGAGCCTCGCCCGCAAGATGTTGGCCAACGGGGCGACGACAAAGGACCGGATCGCCTTCGGCTTCCGCCAGACGCTCACCCGCCCGGCGACCGACCAAGAGTTGGCCCGGCTGGAACGGCTGCTGACCGAGACGCAAGCCGGCTACGCCAAGGACAAGCCGAAGGCCACGCAACTGGCGACGATGCCATTGGGGCCGCTGCCGGCGGGCGTCGATGTGGTTGATGCGGCGGCGTATACGGTGGTGGCGAACGTGATGTTGAACTTGGACGAGGCGTTGATGAAGCGGTGACGAACCGCCCGTGTTTGTTTAGCCGCGACGCGACGCTTTGGGAGTGGAGCGCGGCCCGCCCGCGGCAATTGCCGGATTCGCGTGTAGCGA
>JAYTTY010000024.1:0-12210 GCA_043744795.1 Zavarzinella sp.
AGCGCGTTCAACGGCCGTCACACGTGTCTGCGGCCGATGGATTTCGGTGGCTATCGTTGAACGCGCTCCTCTCCGCAAAGCCTCCGCGTCGCGGCTTACAATACCGGAGACTCGTTTTAGATAAGGGGACTTCGTGACTTTGAACTCCCGCCGGCGCGGCTGCCTGCTCGGCTTGGCGTGCGGCGACGCCGTCGGCACGACGGTCGAATTCAGTGAGCGGGGCAGTTTCCCGCCAATGACGGATATGGTCGGGGGCGGGCCGTTCAAACTGCCGGTGGGGGCGTGGACGGACGATACTTCCATGGCCCTGTGCTTGGCGTCCAGTTTGGCCGCCCTCGGGCGGTTCGACGCGGCCGACCAAATGCGGCGGTATTGCGACTGGTACGAAAACGGATACTTGAGCAGCACGGGCCGCTGCTTTGACATCGGGCTAACAGTCCGGGGGGCCTTGCTCCGGTTTCAACAGAATGGCGACCCGTTCGCCGGGAACCCCGACCCGCGGTCCTCCGGCAACGGCTGCATCATGCGGCTGGCGCCCGTCCCCATGTTCTTCCACCCGAATGTCGGACAAGCGATCCTCATGGCCGGGGAGAGTTCCCGGACCACGCACGGCTCGCCGGAAAGCATCGAATCGTGTCAACTCTTGGCCGCCATGATTTGTGCGGCGTTGGGCGGTAAAAGCAAAGAGGAAGTGTTGTTCGGCCACGACCCCTATCAATTCCTCACGCCGAACGTGCGCGGCATCGCTCTGGGCGAATACCGGACGAAAGCGGAAGGCGGGTTGCTCGGGTCCGGTTACGTCATTCATTGTCTTGAGGCCGCGGCGTGGTGCTTCTGGCAAACCGACTCGTTCCGTGAAGCGGTTCTGATGGCCGCGAATCTGGGGAACGACGCCGACACCACGGCGGCCGTCTGCGGCCAACTCGCCGGGGCGTTTTACGGGGAAGATGGCATTCCGCCGGAATGGCTGGCGAAACTGGTGAAGCGGGAGGAGATCGCGGCGCTGGCCGACCGACTGGCGAGGCCGAAGGATGACTCGTAAGTTCCCGCCGGGGACACGCAATGGGGATCGAATACAGTCTGCACTTCGCCGCCCCCGACCCGGACGCCGTGGCCGCGCTGCTCCGCCGGTTGCCAGACGTGCGCAAACTCCGTGAGCCGGATCACCGCTTCGTCTTCGGGTTGGACGAATCCGTCAGTGACTGGCCGGAGGCGACCGTTATCATGGAGACAAGCGGCGTATACTTCTGCGAACCATTGCGGGGGCGGCGGGCAGGCGGCGTTGGGCGTCGTCGTGGCGAAACTGACGTCGGCGTTCGGCCCGGTCGCCGTCGAAGAGTTATAACAGTCCGTGCCTCGGGGAGAACTCATCACATGCTTCTGCGACTCGCGCGCTCATTGGCGCGCAGAATGGCCATGCGGCACGGGCGGGGCAAAATGCTTTGGATGAAGCTGTGCCGGCCGAGGAGCGACGAGTACGCGGAATTTTTACGCCGGCACGGGGACTTCGCGGCCATCGGCCGGGACTGCCGCATAAACTCGGACGTGTGCGTCACCGACCCCGCCTACGTCCGCTTGGGGAACAACGTAACGCTCTCCACCTGCGCCCTGATCGGGCACGACGCCTCGGTAAGCGTCATCGGCCGGGCGGTCGGCAAGCGGCTCGACTCGGTCGGGAAGATCGACATCCGGGACAACGTCTTCGTCGGCTACGGCGCCATCTTGCTCCCCGGCATCACCGTCGGTCCGAACGCGGTCATCGCGGCCGGGGCCGTCGTCAACAAGGACGTGGCGCCCGGCACCGTGGTCGCCGGCGTGCCCGCCCGCCCCGTCGGCTTGTTCGACGACCTCGCGGCACGCCTCGACGCGGCTACGCAACAACTGCCGTGGGCGCACCTGATTCGGGGCCGCGAGGGGGATTACGACGCGAAGATGGAACCGGAATTGAAGCGGCTTCGCGTGGCCCATTTCTTCGGGCCGAGCGTTCAGCCGCCGACGGCAACCGACAACGAGAACAAATAAGTCGGGCGGCGTGCCGACGCCCGCCGCCCACGGACTGAGCCGATTACGCGTCTTGCGGGTACAGCGCCGTGCTCAGGTAGCGTTCGCCCAAGTCGGGCAGCACCACCACGAGGTTCTTGCCGGCGTTTTCCGGGCGGCGGGCCACTTGCAGGGCGGCGCTCATCGCGGCCCCGCAACTGATGCCGCAGAGCATGCCTTCGAGCTTGGCCAATTGCCGGGCGGTCTCGAACGACTCGTCGTCCGTCACCTTGATGATCTCGTCGATCACGGCCGTGTTCAAGTTCTTCGGCACGAAGCCGGCCCCGATGCCCTGAATCTTGTGCGGGCCGCGCTTGATCTCCTGCCCCGCCATGTGCTGGCTGATGACCGGGCTGTTGACCGGCTCGACGGCCACGACTTTCAGCGCCGGGTTGCGTTGCTTCAACACTTCGCCGCAGCCGGTGATGGTGCCGCCGGTGCCGACGCCGCACACCAGGATGTCCACTTTGCCGGCGGTGTCCTTCCAGATTTCCTCGGCCGTCGTCCGGCGGTGGATTTCCGGGTTGGCCGGGTTGTTGAACTGCTGCGGCACGAACGCCTTCGGCTCGCCCCCCATCTCGTTGAACAGCCGTTCGGCCTCGGCGATGGCCCCGTTCATGCCCTTGTCGGCCGGCGTCAGCACGAGCGTGGCGCCGAAGGCCTTGAGGAGGCGGCGCCGTTCGAGGGACATGCTCTCGGGCATCGTCACCGTCAGCTTGTAGCCCTTGGCGGCGCAGGTGAACGCCAGGCCGATGCCGGTGTTGCCGGAGGTCGGTTCGATAATCATCGTCTCGGCCGTCACCTTGCCGCGGCGCTCGGCGTCCTCGATCATGGCGACGCCGATGCGGTCCTTCACGGACCACAGCGGGTTGAAGTTTTCCATTTTGGCCAACACGTTGGCGTGGCACCCGGCCGCCAGCCGGCGGACGCGGATCAGCGGCGTGTTGCCGATGCACTCGGTGATGCTGTCGTAAATCCGGCCGCGGAGGAGTTGAAACTCAGGCATGGTTGGCTCGCTGGGGCGAAATGGTTGCTTCCAAATACGATAACGAAGCCACCCGCCCGGGCAAGGGCCGACGCCCCGCCGGCGGGACGCTCCGTCAACTCGCGCGGGAGGGCCGGCCGGTGGAAGAACTGCTCGCGTTCGGCGTGTTCTGCTTCGTATCCCTGTTCGCCATGATCGAGCCGCTGGGCACCATGCCCATGTTCATCTCGCTCACGTCGGCCATGCCGCCGGCCCGGCAGCGGGCGACGGCCAAGAAGGGCGTGCTGGTGGCGTTCGTCACCCTGTTCACGTTCGCGTTCACCGGCCAGCTCATTTTCCGGTTCTTCGGCATCTCCGTGGAGAGCATGAAGGTGGTCGGCGGGATCATGTTCTTCCTGATCGGCTACGAAATGCTGCAAGGCAAGGAATCCAAGACACGCGCCCCCTCGCCCGCGGAAACGGCCGAACCGGAACCGGACGGCGGGGACATCTCGCTGACGCCGCTGGGCATTCCGCTGATCGCCGGGCCGGGGGCCATCGCCAACGTGCTGGTGCTTTGGAACGAGGCCGGCCCTTCTTACGCGAAGAAAATGATGGTCCTGCTCGCCATTACTCTGGTTCTGGCCCTCACGCTGGCGATCTTCTTGGGGGCGCGGCGAGTCGCCCGCTTCCTCGGGGACGCGGGCAATAAGGTGCTTCTCCGGCTCATGGGCCTCATCACAATGGTGATCGCGGTGGAATTTTTCTTCGCCGGGCTGACCCCGATCGTCCGGCGGATGCTGCACCCGCCGGGTTGACACGCGGCGGGTGTCACTTCTCTTCCTTCTCCAATTGCTTTTCCTTCGGCTTGTTGTTCACCACGAGTCGCTTGTACGCGATTCGCGCGAGCAAGAAGGACAGGAAGACCATTAGGGCGGACATCATCGTCTTGAAGAAGCCGGGGTTCATCCCGGCCACCCACCCGTCCTTCTCGTCGTACAGGTCCGCCTTAATCCACCCTTCGATTTTCATGCAGAAGATCAAGTCCCACACAATCATGCTGAGGATGGCGATCACGCATAGGATGCCGGGCAACAGGTGCTTAAAAATGTCCCCGCCGGTGTGGGCGTGGACCTTCTTAACTTCCGGCCGCAAGCGCGTGCGGGTGTTGTACCCGCAGTTCATGCAGATGACGGCCGTCTCCGTGGCCATTTCTTTGGCGCAGAAGGGACACCGCGGCAAATCGCTCTCCTCGGCCGTCACGCCGTAGTTCGCCGGCCCGCCGTCGTCGTCGTCGTCATACGGTTTCTTCACCGCGATTTCGGGCGCCGGCGCGGGCTTCGTCTCCTCCTTCGGGGCGGCCTCCGGCTTCAGCGGCGGGGGGCCGGCCTTGGGCTTCGGCGCGGGGGGCGGCGCCTTGGCGGCCGACCCCGCGGGGGCTTTGACGGCGAAGACGTGTTCGCAGCCCTTGCAGCGAATCTTCTTGCCGACGAGGTCTTCCGACACCTTGACCTGTCGCTCACACTCCGGACACGCTATCACAAACGTCGTCGCCATCGTGCCACCGCCTTTGCCGCAAGTCCCCTTGGCGTTCAGCATAGGGCCGGAGTCCCCCTTGATGCAAGAAGGTTTGCCCGCCCGCGTACTCGTATCCGTCGCCACGTACAACGAGGCGGGCAACGTCCGCGAGTTGATCGCCCAAATCCGCGCCCACGCCCCCCACGCGGACATATTAGTGGTGGACGACAATTCCCCCGACGGCACCGGCCGGATCGTGGACGAACTGGGGGCCGCCGACCCGCGCGTCCACTGCCTGCACCGCGCCGGCAAGCTCGGCTTGGGGACGGCCATCATCGCCGCCATGCGGTACGCCGTCGCCCACGACTTCGACGCCATGATTAACATGGACGCCGACTTCAGCCACCCGCCGCGCTACCTGCCCGCAATGCTGGCCGGGATGCGGCGGCGCGACATCGTGATCGGCTCGCGGTACGTCCCCGGCGGCGGGTCCGAACACTGGCCGCTGTCCCGGCAACTGATGAGCCGCGGCGTGAATTTACTGGTTCGGGTCCTCTTGCGCATCCCGATCAAAGACGCGAGCGGCGGCTTCCGGGCGTACCGGGTCAGCAAACTGCGGTTGGTCAATTTCGCCCGCATGAAGTCGAAGGGGTACTCGTTCCAGCAGGAAATGCTCTACCGCTGCCTGCTGGCCGGGGCGACCGTCGGCGAGACGCCGATCATTTTCGAGAACCGCAAGCACGGCAAGTCGAAGGTGAGCCTCAAGGAGACGACCCGCTCGCTGTGGACGATCGTCCGCCTCGGGGTAAGGGCCATGTTCGGCGTCGAACGGCGCGACGCCAAGCAGGACCGGGCGGCGATGGAAGCAACATCTGATCGCTGACACAGACGCCGAGGCGCCCGCACAACCCGCACAACCGCACCCGGTTCGCTGATCGGTTTTCGCCAAAATACCCGCACCTCTTCGCCGGCTTCCGCGCTGTTTTGTAATTCTTTCAGCGACCCCGCCGCAGGCGCGGGCGGGCGTGTCCCACAATTCAAATAGGTGCGAACTTCCGCACAACCCGCCCGTTGGGAACCGTTGACCGGGGAGGAACCGTCGCCATGCGTCGCACCGTTTCCGCCCTGCTCTGGGTCGTGTGGTGGGCCGCGTCAGCCGCGGCCGATGAGGCCCCGCAAGACGCCGCCCTCTCCCGCACGGCGTACTCCCTTCTGCAAGCGGACGAGGAATTGGCAGAAGCAAACTTGGGCGTCCGCGTGGACCGCAAGGGCGTGGCTTACTTATGGGGGCCGGCCCCGAGCCGGGCCATCGTCGCCAAGGCCGAGAAAGCGCTGGAGGGCATGCCCGGCGTGACGGCCATCGTCAACCAGTGCGAGATCACGCCCGCGACGGACACGTTCCTCAAAGAGGTGTCGGACGCCCTCAAGGGTGGAAAGTCACCCCCTGCCCTGCCTCATCCGGCGGCAATGACGCTCCCCGCCCCGCCGCCGCCCGTGTTCCTCCCGCCGGCGGAGCGTGAAGCCGTCACCGTCTTGAAGCCGCCAGTCGAGTTGATTCCGACGGGCAACGGCCCGGCCCCAGCGGAGCCGACCGCCCGACTGTTGAACCCGGAAGCGATGCCGGCACGCGACCCGGACTACCGGGCCATCGCCCGCCTCCGCTCGTCCGACAGGCGGTACGCCGACTTGCGGTTGGAACTGCGGGACGGCCGGATTGTCGTCTCCGGCCAAGCCGCCGACGCGGCCACCGCGTGGGACCTGGCCCGCCGGCTGGCCCCGCTCGCCGGGTCGCGGGACATTGTGGTCGGCCGCGTCACGCGGCGTGATTAATTGCCAGCCGCGCGCCTACAAATCATGTGTCATCGTCCCGACACCCCTTTTCGAGGCCATCCCGTGTTCAAACTATTCTGCGCCGTGGCCGCCGTCGCCGTCGCCCAAGTCGCCCTGTCCGTCCCGGCGCACGCCGAGGAGAAGAAATTCGTGAAGCCCAACAGTCAGTGGGCCGGCGACATCGAAGACGTTAACCCGAGTTTGGGCGAGGCCAAATTGATCACCACGTCCGAGCAGATGGCGAAGCAGTGGAAAGACTGGGCGGCCAAGGGAAAGGTCCCGGAAGTGAATTTCGCCACGGAGTTCGCCGTCGTCGTCTTCAGCCGCGGCAGTTCTTTGGACATCAAGGCGACCAACACCGACGGCGTCATGGACGTATTCGGCTTCGGCACGAAAGACATCCAGCCGGGCATGCGCTACATCGTCGGCTCGTTTTCTCGTGACGGGGTGAAAAAGGTCAACGGCAAGGAAGTGAAGTGAAGGCCGTCACCCGACGGCCGATCGTTCACGCCTCGTAGCGAATCAGCAAATCACCCGCCTGTACCTGGGTCAGCGGCGTGACGCCGACTTCGGCGATCTTGCCGGCCCGCTCGGCGTACAACGTCGTCTCCATCTTCATGGCTTCCAGCGTCAGCAACTTTTGGCCGGGGGCGACTGTCTCGCCCACGCCGACCACGATGGTGACGACCGACCCCGGCATCGGCGCCCCGACATGCAACGGGTTGCCCGGTTCGGCCTTCGCCCGCCGGGCGATGGCCGACGCCCCCAATTTTTTGTCCACGACCGCGACTTCGCGCGGCTGGCCGTTGAGTTCGAAGAACACCTGCCGGACGCCGTCCGTGTGGGCGTCGCCGACGGTCTGGAACTTCACGATCAGCGTCTTGCCCGCCTCGATCTCGACGCTCATCTCTTCGCCCGGCTCCATCCCGTAGAAGAAGGCGGTCGTCGGCAAGATGGACGTGTCCGAGTACAAGGCCTGATGCTTGACGAAGTCCGCGTAGACCTTCGGGTACATCAGGTGGGACTGCACGTCTTCTTCGGTCGGGGCGTGGCCGATCTTCGCCGTGAGTTCGGTCCGCAAGGCGGCGAAATCGACCGGCTTGAGAATTTCCCCCTGGCGGACTGTCGTCGCCGGCCGGCCGCGCAAGATCTTCTTTTGGAGCGCCGGCGGGAACCCGCCCGGCGGCTGGCCGAGCCGGCCTTCGAAGAACTCCACCACCGACTCCGGGAACGCGATGTCGCGGGCCGGGTCCAGCACTTGCTCCGGCGTCAGGTTGTTGGCCATCATGAACAGGGCCATGTCCCCGACGACCTTTGAGGACGGCGTGACTTTGACAATGTCCCCGAACATCTGATTAACGGCCGCGTAGGTCTTGCCGACTTCACTCCACCGATCACCGACGCCCAAGGATTGGGCCTGCTGGTACAGGTTCGCGTACTGCCCCCCAGGCATCTCGTGCAGGTACACTTCGGACGAGGCGTACTTCTGCGTCGTCTCGAACGGCTCGTAAAACTTCCGCACGCCGTCCCAGTAATTGGCGGTGGCCTGCAATTCGTCGAAGTCGAACGACGGCGCGCGGTCCGTGAAGCGCAACGCTTCCATGACGGCGTTCAAACTCGGCTGGCTGGTCAGCCCGGCCATCGAGGCGAACGCACAATCGACGATGTCCACGCCCTCCTCGGCGGCCATCAGGTAAGAGGCGATTTGCCCGCCGGCCGTGTCGTGCGTGTGGAAGTGGATCGGCACGTCCACCTCGGCCCGCAGGGCCTTCACCAGTTTCTTCGCGGCGAACGGCTTGAGCAGTCCCGCCATGTCCTTGATGGCGAGGATGTGCGTGCCGGCCTTCACGAGTTCCTTGGCGAGATTCACGTAATACGCCAGTGAATACTTGTCCCGCTTCGGGTCCAGAATGTCCCCGGAGTAGCAGATGGCCGCCTCGGCAATGCCCGGCGTCTTGCGCACGGCCGCGATCACCGGCCGGATGTTCTCCAGCCAGTTCAGCGAGTCGAAAATGCGGAATACGTCCACGCCCGCCTGCGACGACTCCTTCACGAACCCCTCGACAACATTGTCCGGGTAGTTCGTGTACCCGACGGCGTTGGCCGCCCGCAGCAGCATTTGGAACAGGACGTTCGGGACGGCTTCCCGCAGCCGGTGCAGCCGGTCCCACGGCGACTCTTTCAAGAACCGCATGGACGTGTCGAACGTCGCCCCGCCCCACATTTCCAGTGAGAAGAAGCCCGAATGCACGCGGGCGTAGCGGGGGGCGACCTTCAGCATGTCGAAGGTGCGCATCCGCGTGGCGAACAGGGACTGGTGCGCGTCCCGCATCGTCGTGTCGGTGACGAACAGCGGCTTCTGCTGCCGGACCCACTTGGCGAACCCCTCGGCCCCGAGTTCCGTGAGCTTGTCCTTGGTGCCCTTCGCAAGCGGGGCGTCCGGCGTCGGCGTCGGCGGGACGGCGACGGGGCCGCGGAAGGCCGGCGGCTTGCCCTTCACCTCGGGGTGCCCGTTCACGGTGATTTCGGCGACGTATCCGAGCAGCTTGCTGGCCCGGTCTTTGCGGGACTCGAAGTTAAAAAGTTCCTTGGTCTCGTCGATGAACTTCGTGGTCGTCTCGCCCGCCAAGAACGCCGGGTGCGTGATGAGATTCAACAAGAACGGAATGTTTGTCTTCACGCCGCGGACGCGGAATTCCTGCAAACACCGCTCCATGCGCCGGGCCGCGTCCTTAAAGCGGAGGCCGTTCGCGCTCACCTTCACCAAGAGGGAGTCGTAGAACGGCGTGATGATGGCCCCGGCGAAGGCCGTCCCGGCGTCGAGGCGGATGCCGGTGCCGCCGGAACTGCGGTACGCCGTCAGGCGGCCGTAGTCCGGCACGAAGTTGTTGGCCGGGTCTTCGGTCGTCACCCGGCACTGGATGGCGTACCCCTGCGTCGTGATCTTCGACTGGTCGCCCAAGCCGATGTCGTCGCACGACAGCGGCTCGCCTTGGGCAATGAGAATCTGTGAGCGCACGATGTCGTACCCGGTCACGACTTCCGTGACCGTGTGTTCGACTTGGATGCGCGGGTTGACTTCGATGAAGTAGAACTCGCCGGTGTCCACGTCCACGAGGAACTCGACCGTCCCGGCGTTGTTCAACTTGACCGCCCGGCCGACGGCCAAAGCCGCGTCCAGAATGGCCTTGCGGGTGCCGTCTTTTAGGTACGGGGCCGGGGCGATTTCCACGACTTTTTGGTGCCGGCGCTGGATGCTGCAATCTCGCTCGAAGAGGTGGACCAGATTGCCGTGGTTGTCCCCGAGCAACTGCACTTCGATGTGCTTCGCCCGCCGGACGAGCTTTTCCAAGAACACGTCGGAGACGCCGAACGCCGTGCCGGCCTCACGTCGCGCTTGGTCGAGGGCCGGTTCGAGTTGGTCGGCCGAGTAAACGGGCCGCATGCCGCGCCCGCCCCCGCCCATCGCCGCCTTCACCATCACCGGGTAGCCGAGCTTTTCCGCGATCTGCTTCGCCACCGCGTTGTCACTGATCGGGTCGTCGCTGCCCGAGAGGATCGGCACCTTGGCCAGTTTGGCGATGCGGCGGGCCGAGACCTTGTCCCCGAGTTCGTCAAGGATGTCCGCCCGCGGGCCGACGAACGTGATGCCGGCCGCGTCGCACGCCCTGGCGAAGGCGGCGTTCTCGGAGAGGAACCCGTAGCCGGGGTGGATGGCGTCGACGCCGATGTCTTTCGCCAGCCGCACGATGCCGGCGATGTCGAGGTACGCCTTGATCGGCTCCCCCTGCCGGCCGATCATGTAGGCTTCGTCGGCCTTGAAGCGGTGGAGCGCGAATCGGTCTTCGTAAGAGAAGATCGCGACGGTGCGGATGTCCAGCTCGTGCGCCGAGCGGAAGACGCGCGTGGCGATCTCACTCCGGTTGGCGACCAGCAGTTTTTTGAATTGGCGAGGGGCGGCCGACTCCGGCATCGTCTTCTCTCCCGCGGGCGGGTGGTGGGGATCGCGGCTATCTTATTTGAAGCCGCGGACTTCGGCGCACGGCTGCCGACGCAATTCGGGGCGCGAAAAAACCCGCCCCGGGCGGCGGGACGGGTTGGAGAGGTGGGACCGGCCCGCCGGGGTTAGTCCATCTGTGCTGTTGTACGGACCGGGATGGTCACTTTCCCCTCGGTTCCGTTATCCGTGACCACGACGATGTTTTTCAGCGTCTCGCCGGCCGCCTCCGGCTTGAACACCAAGCGGACAATGTGGGCCTGCTTGCTCTGGCTGCCGTCGGCCACCGCCTTGATGAGGCCGTCCCCGCCCTTCACTTCCACGATCTTGAAGGGCTTGTCCCCTTTCACGACGACGATCAGTTCCTTGCTGTCCCCGACTTTGACCGACGGGAATTGGACTTGCGGCGGGGTGGCCGTGATCGGGGCGACGATCTCAACCATCACGGGGACGCGAATCGTCGGCGAGGACGCGTTGCCCGTGGTCAAGGTCAGGTCCGTCGTCCACACGCCCACGTCGAGGCCCGGCTTCATCGTGGCGGTTACTTCGTACACGACTTCGAGGCGGTCTCGCTTCACGAGTTTCGCGGCGCCCGTCACGAAGTCCGTGCCGCTGGCCGTCCCGAACACCGTGAAGTTCGGGTCGTTCCGCACGGTGATTTGCACCGTGCCGGCCCCCGCGGCCCCCTTGCGGACCTTGCCCATCATCAACGTCTCGGCGGTCTTGACGACCGCCGAGGCGGCGGGGACGACCGCGACGGCGGCGTCACTGCGATTGGCCCGGACCGAAAGCGTGACTTCCTCGTAGGGCTGCGAGAACGAAACGTAAATAATCACTTCCTTCGGCCCGTTGAACCGCTTGGTGTCCATCGTGGCCGTCAGGTACGTGCTCTCGCCCGGCTTCAATGCGTTGACCGGGATCGTGGCAGCCGTACAGCCGCAGGACACGCGGGCGCTGGCGATCCGCACCACTTGGCCGGTGGTGTTGGTGATCTTGAATTGGTGCACTTGGGCCGGCCCGAACGGCACGGTCCCGAAATCTTTGGCGCGCTCGGCGAAGAACTTCTCGGCTTCCCCGGCGGACAGCGGCGCCACCGCCGCCAACCCGATCATGATCGGAAGGCAATGCTTAAACATGGATGTTAATCCTTCCCCTAGGTGCGTCGTCGTCCAATGACCCCCACATCATCGGCCGCGCCGCATGTTCCCACCATTACTCTATGCGCGGCCGGATCGCATCTTGCAACCAACCCCCCGCAGAACAGGCACGATACGCCGAACCCGCCCCCACCCGCCCGGCACGGGCCTCAAATCTCATGTTAGGCCGACGACCGGCACGACCGGCAAATCCGGCGCGGGCGAACCCGCCAACAACTTGGCCGGCCGCGGATTGTCGGCGGCGGAATCGCGTCCTACAATCACCCGCACGGAGAGGTGGCAGAGCGGTTGATCGCGTTAGTCTCGAAAACTAATTTATCCGCAAGGATAACGGGGGTTCGAATCCCCCCCTCTCCGCTACGCAGGTCTGTAATTCGCAAGCGCTTGATCATGATCAAATAATCGGCTCGCCCGTGCGTGTTTCGTCCGAGTCATTCAGCCATCCATTCTTGATCCTCACGCAATCCATGCCGCGTTTTTAGCCGCCCTTTCCGCAATTCGCGGCGAACTCGGGTCGCCGGTTTTATCCGACCCGGGGCCGATCACCGCAGTGTCACCAATTCCGGGATTCGAAAGACCGGCGTGGCCGCTGCCGAGACAACTTTTCCTAGATGTGCCCGACCGAATCCCGCTGCCATTGTGGTATTCGATTGCCCAGATTCACGCGGCCAACGGGCGTCCGTTGTAGGTCCAGCGGTACGGGC